>NZ_JBSJOY010000007.1:0-48944 GCF_056633115.1 Marcopretia estuarina LEGE 06307
ACCAGCCGCATGAAAACTTCGTCTTCCCTGAAGAGGTTCTGCCCCGTGGTAACGCTCTCTAGTCCTTCTCTTACGGCCGTCGGCGGCAAAGACCTGGACTCCACCGGTTATGCCTGGTGGGCCGGCAATGCACGCCTGATCAACCTGTCCGGTCGTCTGCTCGGGGCCCACGTGGCCCACGCTGGCCTGATGGTGTTCTGGGCCGGCGCCATGATGCTGTTTGAGGTGAGCCACTTCACCTTCGACAAACCGATGTACGAACAGGGTCTGATCCTGTTCCCGCACGTGGCCACCCTTGGCTATGGCGTCGGTCCCGGCGGTGAGGTCACCAGCCTCTACCCCTTCTTCGTTGTCGGTGTTCTGCACCTGATCAGCTCGGCCGTTCTCGGCCTGGGCGGTCTGTACCACGCCCTGCGCGGCCCTGAGATCCTGGAGAACTACTCCTCGTTTTTCTCCCAGGACTGGCGGGATAAGAACCAGATGACCAACATCATTGGCTACCACCTCATCCTGTTGGGGGTGGGGTGTCTGCTGCTGGTGTTCAAGGCGATGTTCTTCGGCGGTGTCTATGACACCTGGGCCCCCGGCGGCGGCGATGTACGCATCATCACCAACCCCACCCTCAGCCCTGGTGTGATCTTCGGTTATCTGTTCCGCGCCCCCTTCGGTGGCGAGGGTTGGATCATCGGGGTGAACTCGATGGAAGACATCATCGGCGGCCACATCTGGCTCGGCCTCATCTGCATCTTCGGTGGCATCTGGCACGTCATCACCAAGCCGTTCGGCTGGGTGCGTCGCGCCTTCATCTGGAACGGTGAGGCCTACCTGAGCTACAGCCTTGGCGCCTTGAGCTTCATGAGCTTCATCGCCTCGGCCTTCATCTGGTTCAACAACACCGCTTACCCCTCTGAGTTCTACGGCCCCACCAACGCCGAGTCCTCGCAGGCCCAGAGCTTCACCTTCCTGGTGCGTGACCAACGCCTGGGTGCCAACATCGGTTCAGCCATGGGTCCCACCGGCCTTGGCAAATACTTGATGCGCTCCCCAACCGGCGAGATCATCTTCGGTGGAGAAACCATGCGCTTCTGGGACTTCCGCGGCCCTTGGCTGGAGCCCCTGCGTGGTCCCAACGGGCTCAGCCTCGACAAGCTCCAGAACGACATTCAGCCCTGGCAAGTGCGCCGGGCCGCTGAATACATGACCCACGCTCCGAATGCGTCCCTCAACTCCGTGGGCGGCATCATCACCGAACCCAACTCGGTGAACTTCGTGAACGTGCGTCAGTGGCTGTCTGCCACCCAGTTCGTGCTCGCCTTCTTCTTCCTGGTGGGTCACCTCTGGCATGCAGGCCGAGCCCGCGCCGCGGCGGCTGGCTTCGAGAAAGGCATCGACCGCAAGGCCGAGCCCACCCTGGCCATGCCCGACCTCGACTGAGCTCCACGGCTTATCCGAGCACCATTGGTTGCTCTCTCCGCCCCCGGCTTCCACGGGGGCTTTTTCATGGGCTGCCTGACCAGAAAGACTTGGTGATGCTTTCCGGCCAGGCGGACACATTCGAGAGATGCCGGCTTATCCAGCTCTTCGTAGCTTTGGGGACCACCGGGAGTTCCCCTTGTCCATCCGCCTAGCCGCCGGCCGCATGGTTGCCGCAGCAGCCCTTCCCCTTGCGCTTCTGCCGTTCGTTGCTGTTCAGCCTGCAGCCGCCAAGAATGCCTCCATCGACTACCCCCGCCAGGGCGTGGTCTGCGACCGGGCCACAAAGATGTGCTTCGACAGCACCGGGGTGTCTGTGACCCTCACCAGGGAGTATTTCGGCCGCAGCGCCGAACGGGAGCTGATTCGCAAGCTGTCGGGCAGCAACCGCCCCACCCAGTTCCAGTTGAGCAACGGCGATGTCTGCGATGTGCGGCGGCAAACCTGCTGGGACGACGGCTGGGATGGCAAGAACATCAGCAGGGCCCTGAGCAAGCAGCTGTTTGGCAACAACGGCGCTTGGCGCAACCCGGGATCAGGCAACACCAGCAACAACTGGAACAACAACAGCGGCTGGAACAACAGCGGTGGCGGTGGCTGGAACAACAACAGTGGCAACAACGGCAGCTGGAACAACGGCAATAACTGGAACAACAACAACTGGCAGCAAGGCCAGGGCAACACCGCCTGCGAGCTGCGTCAAGGAAACCGCCGCCTCTTCAACGGCAGCTGCGTCCTCAATCGGCGTGAATCGTCGAACGGCATGGCCTACAACGTGGAGCTTGGGGATGGGCGCCGCTACAGCTTCTTCAACCGGCAGGGCAACCTGGTGCTCCGAGACGCCACTGGTGTCTGGCCGGTGCAGGTGAGCAACCGCAACGGCAACGTGAGCTTCCGCTGGGCCGACCTGCGTCTGGAAGCCCAGGACAGCCGTTGGAACAACCAGGGGCAGCAAGGTGGTTTTGAGGACGTCAACCCCACAGGGGCATTCCTTCAGAACCTGTTCAACAACCTGTTCCGCTGACCCGCGGGGCTGTTTCATCCTTCAACCAGCGGCGCAATAGCGGCAGGCTGAGGCCGATCACATTGCTGACGCAGCCCTCGATCGTCTCCACCAGCAGGCCGCCGCGGCCTTCAAGAGCAAACCCACCCGCGCAACCGAGCGGCTCACCGCTGGCCACATAGGCCTCGATCTCAGCGGCCTCAAGCTGAGCAAAGCGCACGCGGGTGGTGACAGCCGCCAGGCGGGGGGCTCCGCTGCCCAGCAGGCAATGGCCCGTGTGCAGCTCGCCCCAGCCTCCGGACATGCGCTGCCAGCGCTCGATCGCCTGCAGGGCATCCCTGGGTTTGCCCTGGATCTCGCCCTCAAACACGAACAACGAATCGCAGCCCAGCACGAGCTCCGGGCAGGGGTCGGCCGGGGCGCTGTCGGCCAGGACGGTGGCCACGGCCTCAGCCTTGGCCCTGGCCAGGCAGACGGCCAGCTCGCAGGGATCCGTCGCCTTGATCGTGGCTTCATCGAAGCCACTCGCCAAGACGCGATGGGGGATCTGGGCCCGATCCAGTAGCAGGCGGCGGGCCGGAGAGGCGGAAGCAAGCACCAACGGAACGGTGGACACGGCGGCAGCGCAGGACAACAGGAGGGCGAACCAGGGGTACGGCGCCGGCCTTCGGCTGGAACCGCCGCAGGCTGGAGCAGGGATTGGAGAGAATCAACGCATGGACCCCATCCTGGACAACCCTCGCTCCCTGGCTCGCGCCGCCAGCGCCATGCGCTGCCTGCCATTTCGCCTCGGTCTGTACCGCCTGCTGGAGCAGGAGGCGATCAGCAGCGTGGCGCTGTGGGCTCGCACCGACGCGGAAACGCTCTGCAGCACCAGGCTGACACCCGACGACACTGAAACCCTGTTCATCTGGCTGATCCGGCTCGGCGTGCTGCGCCGCGAAGTGGATGGTCAGGGCCTCACCGAACGGGTAAGGCTCACTCCCATGGGTCGTCAGTTGCTGGCGGGTTGGAGCCAGGAGATTCCGCGCGCCGGCTGGAAGGAACAGCTGCGCCATGCGATCAGCCGCTACCGGCCGCGCCTGTGACAGCACCGGCTGCGGGTTCCGGCCCTGTGCCGCCGGCGTTGATGGTGCTGGGCACCAGCAGCGGCGCCGGCAAATCCCTCATGACGGCGGCGCTCTGCCGAGTGCTGCGACGCCGCGGCGAAACACCGGTGCCCTTCAAGGGGCAGAACATGAGTCTCAACGCCTGGGTGGATGAGGACGGCGGCGAAATGGCCTACAGCCAGGCGCTGCAGGCCTGGGCCGCGGGCCTGGAGCCGCGGGTGGCGATGAATCCGGTGCTGCTCAAGCCGCAGGGCGACAGCACCAGCGAGGTGATCCACATGGGCCGCGCGGTGGGCACGGCCCGCGCCGAGCACTACTACCGCGACTGGTTCCGCCCCGGTTGGCAGGCGATTCGCCAGGGGCTGGAAGACCTGCGCTTCAGCCATCCCGGCGGGCGGCTGGTGCTGGAGGGGGCCGGCAGCCCGGTGGAGGTGAACCTGCAGGCGCGGGATCTCACCAATCTGCGCCTGGCGCAGTTCCTGCGCGCCCGCTGCCTGCTGGTGGCTGACATCGAGCGCGGCGGTGTGTTCGCCCAGATCGTCGGCACCCTGGCCCTGCTCAGACCGGTGGAGCGCCCGCTGATCCGGGGGATCCTGATCAATCGCTTCCGCGGGCGGCGGCAGCTGTTCGACGCGGGGCGCCAGTGGCTGGAACAGGAAACGGGGATTCCGGTGCTGGGCGTGATGCCCTGGCTCGATGAGCTCTTCCCACCGGAAGATTCACTCGATCTGCTGGAACGGCGGGCCCGCAAACCCGAGGCGGAGCTGGAGATCGCCGTGGTGCGGCTGCCGTCGATCAGCAACTTCTCCGACTTCGATCCACTGGAGGCCGAGCCGAGTGTGCGCCTGCGCTGGGTGCGGCCGGGGGATCCACTCGGCCAGCCCGCTGCGGTGATCCTGCCCGGCAGCAAGCAGACCCTGCGGGATCTGGCCGCGCTCAAGGAGAGCCCACTGGCCGACGCGCTGCTGCTCTTCGTGGCTGGCGGCGGCCACCTGTTCGGGCTCTGCGGCGGCCTGCAGATGCTGGGAGAACGACTGGAGGATCCGCACAGGCTGGAGGGAAGCGCCAGCGCGGATGGCGAGGATGGGCTCAGGGGGCTGGGGCTGCTGCCGCTGGCCACCTGCTTCATGACAGGGAAAACCCTGCGACAGCGTCGCGAGTTCGCCTGTTGGCCCGCAGCGGGCACACCGCTGGAAGGCTTCGAGCTGCATCAGGGCCGTACCCACTGCCTCGATCCGGCCAACTGTGAGCCGCTGGCGGCTGGTGAATCAGGTGCCGGGTTGGGCTGGTGGTCGGGCAGGGTCGCCGGCTCCTACCTGCACGGTCTGTTCGAGAACGGCCGCTGGCGGCGGCAATGGCTCAATCAGCTGCGCGAGGCGCGCGGCTTCTCCGCCCTGCCGCTGGATGTGCCGCACCACGGCCTGCAGCGCGAAGACTTGCTCGATCGCCTGGCGGAGGCCTTCGAAGCGGAGGTGAACCTGGCCCCGCTGCTGGTCTAGGGAAACTCTGGCCAACAGGGATTTGACGAGCAGCCGTGCCCAGAGATCCCCGGTAGTGGCCCCTCTCTGCGATGAGGGCGCGGTCGATACTCGTTGAAGCGGCTTGTCTCCTTCTGGTGGTCTGGAGATATCCCTGTGAGCGGCTCCTTTTGACGCCCGAATTCCCTTGTTCATGGTGTCGCGAGCAACTGGCGCCGTGCCAGGAACGGGTTCGTCAGTGCAGCCAGCACATTGATCTTGCAGCTGTTCTTGGTCATTCCCCGCAGCCAGGTCTTCTGAAAGCCAAACGGCTGCACCAGGTGAATCCGCAACACGTCGCCAGCGGATACGGCGGGCGGCTTCCTTTCCTGCCGCTCTTGGGGTAGCGGGGCTCAACCAGATGGATCAGCGCCTGCCAGGGCACGACCTGCTCCATGTCGGCCAGAAACGTCTCGCCTTAGGTGCGCTTCTTTGCAGTGATCTGCTCGTAGTCTCCGAATCCAAGCGGCTTGCCGCCCGTGAACCCAGTGCTTACCTGCAATCACAGGGTCATCCTGCTGTGAATGGGGCGGACTTTTCCGAGTCTCCTTAGGCGTAGGCGTTGATGCACAACAATGGACAGCGCTAACGATGAGCAAACAACGGCATTGACGAACGGGAATGACATTGGGTGATCTGCAGCGGAGCGCTGGATAGAACACACAGTTGTCCATAGCCGATCGCAGATCTACACAGCCATCAATGCCGATTGGCTCTAAATTCAAAGCCTCATCACAGTGCAGACATGACAGCCAAACCCAAGCAGGATTTCCTCCTGTTTCTAGTTGGCGGTGCCTTTTTCGCCGCCGGCATCTTTCTGTTCACCAATCAGGTGATGGTGGGATCGGCGTTGCGGTTCTCCGGCAGCGGTTTCGGAGGTCGCACCTTCGGCGGGGGATTCGGTGGCGGCTTCAGTGGGGTGGTGGCCCAGGGGGTGGGTGAGGGCTTCGGTCTGCTGGTGTTGCTGCTGGGCATCGGCGTCTGTCTGCTGTTCTCCGGCACCTACCGCCGGGCCGGCTGGTTTCTGGTCTGGGCGTCTTCAGCGGCCGTGGGGGTGGGGGTGCTGCACAGCCTGTTCATCAGCTTCCGCCCCACCACGCTCTGGAGCCTGGCCACGATGGTGGTGATGATCGCCGCCGGCGGTGGTCTGATGTTCCGCTCCCTCTCCAGCTATGCCGGCGAGGGGAGCAGCCGCAGAACCCACGCCGATGGGCTCGGTGCTTCTGGTGATTCCAGCTCCAGCGCCGAAGAACTTGCCGCCGCCGAACGGGAACTGGAACGTCTGCGCCGGGAGCTGGAGCGTGCTGGCAAGCGCTGAATGCCAGCACGGCTATGGGTCAACCACCCCGACAGAAATCCTGCGCCAAGCCGCATCCACTGGAGGCCAGATCAACTGGTGGCACGATCAACTCGAAGCAGAGGTGTAGAAGCGCAGGGCATAGCGCCAGATGGCGCGGCTGATCATGAGGCAGGCGGCGGCCACCGCCACGCTGGCGACCATCCAGCTGCCGGACGCCCGCCCCAGCACCGCCTCGGCCGGCACCGTGGTGAGGAAGGCCACGGGCAGCACGAAGGTGAAGAAGGCCCTCAGGCCTGCCGGGTACACGCTCACCGGATAGCGGCCGGCCACGAGGGTGCTGCGCAGCACTTCGGTGGCGTTCCAGACCTTCACGAACCAGATGCTGGTGGCGGCAATCACGAACCAGAGGCTGTAAAGGATGGCGGCGCTGGCCAGCAGCAGCACTGCAGTGGCGGCGACCGTGTCCGGCCCCAGCACCGCACCGGCGCGCAGGGCGGCCACCAGGATCAGGCCGGCACCCATCACCATGCCCGGCAGCCCCCAGGGGGAGAAGGTGCGCAGGGATAACCAGAACTGGCTGTCGATGGGTTTGAGCAGCACGAAATCGAGGGTGCCGTTCTGCACGTGGGTGACGATCGTGGACAGGTTGGGCTGGAACAGGGTGCTGGTGAGGCCTTCCAGCAGGGTGTAGAAGCCCAGCACCACCAGCGCCGCGTTCCAGCTCCAGCCGCCCAGGTTCTGGCCTGGCCCGTAGAGCAGCGAGAGCACGAACAGGCTGCCGGCCAGGTTGCCCACTTCGGCGAGCAGCTCCAACACGAAGTTGGCGGGGTATTCCATTTCCGCCGCCAGCGAGGCGCTCCAGAACTGGGCCAGGGTGCGCAGGTAGCGGTGCATCAGGCCCCCATGGCCGAATACCGCCGGATGCCGACGCGCCAGAGCAGTAGAAACAGCAGCAGGAACAGGCCGCTCCAGAGCGCCAGGCCCAGGAAGCCCGCCGCCAGGTTGACCTCCGCTCCCATCAGCACGCGGGCGGGAAAGGCGATCGTGTAAGGGAACGGGGTGGCCAGCGCGAAGGCGCGCACGCCCGGCGGAAAGGTTTCCAGCGGCGCCACCAGGCCCGAGAGGAACAGATAAGGAATCAGCAGCAGCCGCTCCAGCGCCAGCGCCCGCTCGCTCCAGAAGCAGGCCATGGCGATCACCCCCTGCAGCAGAAAGCGCAGGATGAACGCCGACACGGTGGCCAGCACCCCCCAGAACACGTCAGCGGGATGGGGCCACCACAACAGGCTCGGCTGCAGCAGGAACAGCAGCGCCAGCAGGGCCGCCACGAACGGCACACGGGTGACCTGCTCGGCCACGTGGGCGGCCAGGTAGCGCCAGAACGGATGCAGCGGTTGGAGCAGGTAGGGCGAGAGGCGACCCTGCAGGTTGTCTTCCTCGAAGACATGAATCACCCACACCACCGTGAACTGGCGCACGACGAAGGCCGCCAGGAAATAGCGAGTGAGCATCGCCGGCGTGAAGCCTGCCGCCGCGCCGGCTCCTGAGCCGCTCCAGACGCCGAGCATGATCAGCGGCAGCACCCCGGAAAGCGCCCACAAGGCGATTTCAGCGCGGTATTCGAGCATGTACGCGTACTGCGTGCTGAGCAGCACCCGCGCCAGCGGCAGCACTGGCCTGGGGCGGGGTTCAGGCGGCACTGTCATCCACCGTCCCCCGCTCGAACAGCCCGCCGATGATCTGCTCGATCGGCGGGTCGCTCACTTCCATGTCCACTACGGCGAACCGCTCCAGCAGCTGAGCCACGCTGCCGGTGAGCTGGGCCGACGGCACCCGCAGGCACACCTGATTCCCCTGCAGGGATTCCACCGTTCCATGGCCGGCGAAGGCGGAGGCGGGCTGGGGCACGTTCAGCTCCAGCCGCACCAGCCGGTAGGGGGCCAGCTGCTCGCTCAACCCCTCCAGGCGGCCGTCATAGAAGAGCCGGCCCTGATGAATCAGCAACACCCGCTCGCACAGAGCGGTGATATCGCCCATGTAGTGGCTGGTGAGCAGCACGGTGGCGCCGGTGCGCCGGTTGTAGTCGGCGAGGAAATCCCGCACCCGAGCCTGGGCGTTCACATCGAGCCCGAGCGTGGGTTCATCGAGGAACAGCACGGCGGGACGGTGCAGCAGGGCCGCCAGCAGCTCGGCCTTCATGCGCTGGCCCAGTGACAGCTTGCGCACCGGGCGGGTCAGCTCCTCCCCCAGTTCGAGCATGTCGGCCAGTTCGGCGATGCGGCGGCGAGCTTCAGGCGGGGTGAGGCCGTAGACCGCTGCGTTGACCCGAAACGAGTCCAGCGGCGGCAGATCCCAGATCAGCTGCTGCTTCTGGCCCATCACCAGGGTGATCTGGTGCAGGAAGGCGGCCTGGCGCCGTTTCGGCTCATGCCCCGCCACCCGCACCGTGCCGGCGGTGGGATGGATCAGGCCGGTGAGCATCTTCAAGGTGGTGGTCTTGCCGGCGCCGTTCGGCCCCAGAAACCCGACCATCTCCCCGGGCGCGATCGCGAACGACACCCCGCTCACGGCGGGCACATCGCGATGGCGGCGGCGCACGAAGTGGCGCAGGGTGCCGGCCATGCCGGGTTGCTTGTCGGCCACCCGGTAGGTCTTGCTGAGCTGCTGGACCTCGATGATCACCGGCAGGCTCCGTTCACTGGCCGACTCCAGCGGCTGGCTGAGGGGCCGCGTGCCGCTGGGATCGGCACTGCAGAACAGATGGCCGCCAGCGTGGGAGTGGCAGGCGTTGACGCCACGGAGGTGAGAGCGGCAGCGGAGGTTTCACTGCAGGGTCAGGCGTCTTCGGGCAGCAGCACCGTGGTGTGCAGGCTGTCCTTGCCCAGATCACTGGTGATCACCCACACCTGCAGCCCACGGCCGAGGTTGAACACGCTGCGCAGCCCCCCCTGCTGGCGATAAGCGGCCAGGGTGTTGTCGCGGGCATCGCGGGCGTCCACATCGCCCCAGTCACCGCGGCGGTGGCGAGCCACCAGGCGCTGCAGGGTTTCGGCATCCACCCATTCGCGCACGACGGGGTCGACATCGACAGGACCGATGGCGAGACGGGCGGACAAGGGCGGATCCACAGGAGGGCGAAGGCTGTTCAGCGTAAGGGGGCTGGAGGGGCTACCAAGGGGGGAGTGCGGCAGATTGGGGATGGGGTGTGGCCTGGCGGACTGGCAGGATCCTTCCTCGCAGCTGGACTGTCGGCAACAGGAGAGGGCCACCAAGAGGTGGTGGACAGAGGATCGGGAGGCCAGCGGGGCACTCGGCTGAAGATGAAGGCATCTTTCGTTTGTTTACGGGATCAGAAGTTGGCCGTCTTTTTTTGTTCTGCTCTTAAAGTTGTGCGAGCCAACAGGTGCTGATTCAGGGATTCTGACACCAAAGATTCCGACTCAGAGCTTCTGCCTGAAGAAGTCTGAGCCAGGAGTTCTGATTGAAGAATTCTCATCAATGGCGTCGGGTCCAGGGATTCGGATCTGTTGCTTTCTCCCTTCGCTGACCGTTTCACCATGGCACTGCTTCAGGCGCCCTCGCTGGGAATCGAGAGGTTCGAGAACGACAGGAACAAACAGAGTTGGTCACAGGCCTCCGACGACGACAACACCACGATCATCCGGGCGGTGTATCAGCAGGTGCTTGGTCATCAGTATGTGATGGCCAATGAGCGGCTCACCGGGGCCGAATCCCTGTTTCGCAATGGTTTCCTGAGTGTTCGCGAGCTGGTGCGCACCGTGGCGAAGAGCGGGCTGTACCGCGAGCGCTTCTTCGAGAACTGCAACCCCTACCGCTTCATCGAGCTGAACCACAAGCACCTGCTCGGCCGCGCGCCGCAGAACCGCGCCGAGATGCTTCACCACTTCACAATCCTGCAGGAGGAGGGTTTCGATGCCGAAATCGACTCCTACATCGATGGCGATGAATACCAGCAACGCTTCGGGCAGGACACTGTTCCCTACCTGCACGGCTGGGATTATTCGGCAGGGCATGAAGGCCGGCAGTTCTCCTGGCTGATGCAGCTGGCCCGTGGCGCTGCGGCCTCAGTGAAGGGCGATCCCTCCGGCACCCAGTTCCGCCTCGGCAAGGCACTGCACCAGGACCGGGCCGTGCCGGTGCGCGGCTCCATGGGCCGGGTGGTGATCGTGTCCACCGAAGGACCTTTCAAGGCACAGGTGAGCTCCGCCACCAACCTGTTCAACGACGACGACTGGGGCAGCGCGCGCCGGGCACCGTCGCAGGAGCACCGGGCGGAAGCACTGCGGGTGTCAGCCGGGGACCGCTCCACCAGCGGCAGCGGTGCCCGGGTGGTGACCATCTCCGCCACCGGCATCGCCGACAACGGTTATGTGCGCACCAGCGCCTACGTGCTGCGGGTGCCCTACTCCCGCATGAACGAAGCCCTGCGACGGGTGCAGCGCCTCGGTGGCCGCGTCACCGATGTGACTGTGAGCTGAGGCCCCAGCCCCGGGCCGCTGCCGGGAGCGGGTGGGGCTGCGGCCCTGCCCGCTCCCGGCAGCTCATGGGGCACCCCGGCCAGGCATCGCCGGCGCAGCCGCCGGTGTTGGAGCTGGCACGGCTGCCGGTGATGGGGCTTCAGGTGATGCCGGTTCCGGAGACACCTTCGAAGCACCGGCGGGCCGGCGGGGCTGGGGGCTGCCCACCCCGAGCGATTCCAGCAACTGGTTGATACGACGGGTCAGCAGACGCACTTCCTCAAGCGTGTCCACGAGCGGTGGGTGGGCTTCACGCATCAAGCCCAGGGCTTCCTCGGTGGCCTGGCGGGCCGCGCTGCCAGTGGTGTCAATGCGCCGGGCGGTGCTCTCGTACACCTGCAGGGTCTGGCGAGTGGTGGCAGCGGTACGGCCTGTCTCCAGCTCCAGCCGCCGGCTCAGGCGCTGGAGGTCGAGCAACGTGCTGCGGAAGCTGCCCACGGCCCCGGGCACATCACGCTCCGCCATCCGCGCCGTGCCTTCGAGGGCGCGATTGAGCTTGATCCGGGTGGTGCCGATCTCCTCCAGCAGCTGGGCCAGATCGGCCGACGGACGGAAAGGAATCAGCAGGTCGCGCCGCGGCGTTTCTTCTCCAGGGGAGAGGACGTCGGGGGTGAGGGCGATCTGGCTGGCACCGATCAAGCCCTCCTGGTAACGCTCGGCGTGGCTGCCAGGGCCGATCAACCGCCGGTAGCGGTCGGCGATGCGCAGGTCGACGGCCACCGTGCCATCGCCGGCCAGCGTGACCCGTTCCACCCGCCCCACCCGGTAGCCCGCCACCGTGACATTCACCCCCGGCCAGATGCCGCTGGCATCTGTGGTGCGGAAGCGCACCCCGAAGCTGCTGGTGAGCCAGCTCTGCTGCTGGACGGCGGCTCCCACCATCCACACGCCCAGCACCACCGCCCCCACGGGCACGGCCCAGCTCAGCGCTGTGGCCAGCCCCTCCAGCGGTCCATCGAACCGCCGGCGGGGTGGGGCGGTATCGCTCGCCGGCGGTTCGGCTGGCGGCTGAGCCTGTGGCTGCAGTGGCACCTGTGGCGGCAATGGGGTCTGGGGTGGCTCCTGTGATGCCGGCTGGGGGGTGGATGAACTCATGGCAAGCCCAGGGCCGCGGGGGAGAGGACGGTCAGCCAGAGGGCTTCCAGCGCCACCACGCCGAGCGCGCAGCACACAATCGCCAGACTGATCAGGTTGGGCAGGCGCTCCGGATGGCGGCGGCTCTGCTTGCCGATGGCATGGGCCAGGCAGGCGGAAGCGGCCGCGAACACGGCCGTGCGAACCATGGCGGACCCCAGTCGCTCCGGCGTGAGCGTGCCCAGGAAGAGCGGCAACTGTTCGCTCAGATCCGGCCGGGGAGAGAGCAACACACTGGCCAGCACCACCGCCAGCAGGAAGTAGGGCAGCAGCAGCAGAGAACCCAGCATCGCCGTGGCCACACGGGCCCCGAGCAGGTGGCGGCCCACGGAGGGCTGGATCCGGCCGGCGAGCTGCACCCGCTGCGGCACGCAGCACCCGATCCAGATCAGGTTGACCACCAGCGGCGCCACGATCTGCACATTGGCCAGCGTGGTGGTTTCGAGCGCGAAGGGCGTGCTGAGGCGCAGCGGCTCCAGCAGCCACTGCGTCACGAAGGTGCCGATGGCGCCGCCCAGCACCACCGCCAGCGGCGCCGCCCCCACCACATCCCGCCGTAATTGCTGCAGCATCCAGGGGCGCAAGCGTCTGGGAGCCTAGGCACAGCTGGCGGATCGGCTCAGCCTCGCCCATGCTTTCGACACCGCCTCCCGGTTGATCTCATGCCCCCCTCGCTCAACCGCCGCCAGTTCCTGGCCCTGGGCGGCCTGGGGCTGGCTGGTCTGGCCTGCGGCGCCCTGCGCGGCGTGGCTGCGGAAACAGCCAGCCGCCTGCCGGCCGGGCTGAGCCTGCCGCCCCGCGGTGATCTGCGCGTGGTGCTGATCGGCGATCTGAACGCCAGCTACGGCTCCACCACCTACATCGAGCAGGTGCACCGGGGGGTGGCCCTGATCCCGGCGCTGCAGGCCGATCTGGTGCTCTGCGCCGGCGACATGGTGGCGGGCCAGAAGGCCAGCTTGAGCAACGCGCAGCTGCAGGCGATGTGGGCCGGCTTCGATCGCTCCGTGCTGGCGCCGTTGCGCCGCGCCGGCCTGCCGTTTGCGCCGGCAATGGGCAATCACGATGCCTCCAGCCTGCGCCAGGGGGCCGGCTACCTGTTTGCCCGCGATCGGGCCGAGGCGGAACGGTTCTGGGCGCGTCAGAAACAGGCGCTCGGTCTTACGTTCGTGGACGGCAGCGGCTTTCCGTTCTTCTATTCGTTCCGTCAGCAGGATCTGTTCGTGCTGGTGTGGGACGCCTCTTCGGCGGTGGTGCCGGCGGAACAGGTGCGCTGGGCCGACCGCAGCCTCGGTTCCGCGGCGGCCCGTGCGGCGCGGCGGCGGCTGGTGGTGGGGCACCTGCCCCTGCAGGCGGTGGCCCAGGGGCGCGACAGCGCCGGCAACGTGCTGCGTGATGCCACCAGCCTGCGTCAACTGATGGAGCGCCACGACGTGGAGGCCTACATCAGCGGCCATCACCACGCCTTCTTCCCCGGCCGGTTGGGGGAGCTGGATGTGATCGCCCTGGGGGCGCTGGGCAGCGGTCCACGCCGCCTGCTGCAGAGCAGCGCCGCTCCCTTTCAGGCGCTCACCGTGCTCGATCTGCCGCGCCGCGGCGGCCGGCCGCTGAGCACCACGATCAACCTGCGCGCGCTGCGGACGGTGGCGCCACAGACGCTGCCGCGTCAGCTGGTGGACCGCCAGGGGCGGGTGCTGCCTCGAGCAAGTTGATGCGGTAGAGCACGTCTTCGAGCGCATCGGCGGCGCTGATCGCGGCGTAGCGCTGGGGGGTGTCGGGTCCGCAGCAGCAGGGCAACGGCTGCAACACCGTGCTGGGCCGGGCATGGCAGAACTGCACCACGCTCAGGCGGCCTGCGGCAGCCACTGCTGGGGCTTCGGCGGCAGCGGCCGGCGGGGCGGGGGCGATCACCCGGTGCCAGCCAGCCGGGATGTGGCCGTTGCTGAGCCGCTCCAGCATCAGGCCGCTGTTGATGATCACGCGGCCATCCGGCGGCAGGGCCTCGACCCACTCCCCCTCCACCAGCACCTGCAGCCCCGGGACAGTGGCGCGCGGCAGGGCCGTGATCAGGTTGATGTCGGCGTGGGGGGCGGCCCAGAGGTGAGGGCCTGAAGGCGCTTCGGCCATCGGTGGGTAGCGGATGGCGCGGGTGAGGGTGGGGGCGTCTTCGACGACGGCATCGAAGAAACCTTCAGCGGCACCCAGACCCACAGCGATCACCCGCAGGAAGCGGCGTTGCAGCTCGGCGATTGCCGCATGGAACTCCTGCAGCACCACGCTCAGCCCGGGCACCACCGCTTCGGGCAGCAACGGCTCCGGATAATGCAGCGGGAAGCGGCGCCGCAACGGGTGCGCCAGCGGCAGCGGCGCCGCCCAGTTGAGCATCTCCTTCCAATCGGCATGGCTGTGGCCGGCGGCTGTTTCCACCAGCAGGCCCGTGTAGCCCGCCTGGCCGCTTGAACCGCTGGCCACGAAGCGTTGCTTGACCGCCGGCTCGAGCGCGAAGAAGCGGCCCAGCAGGCCGTAGGCGGCATCGAGCAGATCGGCGGAGAGATCGGCGCGGGCATAGACAAAGCCGGTGGCCAGGCTGCACCGCACTCCCTCCACCACCGCGGCTCGGGCGGCACGGCTGCCCTGTTCAAAGGCCAGCAGATCGACGTCGAGGATGGCGCTGCTCATCACACCGATTGTGATGGCCCTGGTGGTGTCATGCCGCCGCCGCTTCCTGGCCGGCGTCCGGTCCGCCGGCGAGCGGAGCACTGCCTGGTCCGCTCGCCAGTGCCAGGCCCTGGGCGCGGGCCAGCCCCACATCGACGCCGATGTGCTGATCGGGGCGGCCGGTGATCAGCAGCGCGCGCCGCTGGCGCGTGGCGATCTGCCACAGCCAGCGGCTCAGCAGGGTGATGCGGTTTTCGGTGTCGGGGATGAAGGCCAGGTGGGCCAGCCCCCACAGCAGCCAGCCCGGAAAGCCCGTGACCCGCACGCCGCGCAGGTCCGCCACTGCATACATGGGCCCGATCACGGCCATGCTGCCCAGATCCATCCAGCGGAACGGGGCGCTGGCCTGGCCCGCCAGCTGGTTGAGGATGTCCTTCGCCACCCAGGCGCCCATCTGCACCGCCGGACCGGCCATGCCAGGCAGGGGGGCGCCGTCGCTGGTGTGGCTGTAATGGCAGAGATCACCGATCACCCGCACCTCCGGGTGGCCGGGCAGGCTGAAATCAGGCTCCACCTGCACCCGCCCGCCCCGGTCCACACTGCAGCCGCTCTTCTCGGCCAGCAGGGCACCGAGGCGGGAGGCGCGTACACCGGCGGTCCAGCAGATCGTGGCCGCCTCCAGCGGTTCGTTGCCCTCTTCTCCTTTGAGCCGCACCTTGCCCGGCTCGATCGCCGCCACCATCGTGTTCAGCCGCAGCTCCACGCCCTGGCGGCGCAGATAGCCGGCTGCCGCGGCTGACAGGCTCGGATGCATCACCGGCAGCACCCGGTCGACCGCATCCACCAGCAGCACGCGGCAGGCCTCGGGTCGCAACTGCTTGAAATCGCGACGGATGGCGGAATGCATCAGCTCGATCAAGGAGCCGGCCAGCTCACAGCCGGCCGGGCCGGCCCCCACCACCACGGCTGTCTGCAGGAAGCGGCGGCGCTGGGGATCGGGGGTCTGCTCCGCCTCCTCCAGGGCCATCAGCAGGCGCCGGCGGATCTCCTGGGCGTGCTCAAGGATCTTCATCGGCGGCGCCAGCGGCCGCCACTCCTCATGGCCGAAGTAGGCGGAACCTGAGCCGCAGGCCAGCACCAACTGGTCGTAGGCGTAGTGATGGCCGTTGAACAGCAGCGTGCGGGCGTCGAGGTCCACATCGGTGACCTCCCCCAGCAGCACCTGCACGTTGGCCGCCTGGCCCACCATCTGGCGCAGCGGTGACGCAACATCCGCCGCCGACACAAGGCCCGAAGCCACCTGATACAGCAGCGGCTGGAACAGGTTGAAATTGCGCTTGTCGATCAGGGTGACCCGCACCGGCCGGTTGGCCAGCGCCTGGCACACCCTCAGACCGGCAAAGCCACCACCCACCACCACCACATGGGGGACCCCGGCGAGTCGGGCGGCAGGGGGATCGAGTTCGAGGAAGAAGCGTTCCGGCGCCATGGATCCGGCCGCTCCGAAGAGATGTCAAGTTTCTTGTAGCGGGCCTGCAGGCCCATGGCTGTGCCCGTTGCTGCATCGGACCCCTGCCGGTGGCGGCGACGGGACAGCGGGGAGAAGTTACGGCAGGGTGGAGGCATGATCCGCACACTGCTCAACATCCTCTGGTTCGTGCTGGGGGGCTTCCTGATGGGGGTCGGCTGGTGGCTGGCCGGCCTGGTGGCGGCGATCACGATCGTGGGGCTGCCCTGGGCGCGCGCCTGCTTCGTGATCGGCAACTTCTCCTTCTGGCCGTTCGGCCAGGAGGCCGTGAGCCGCCGCGAGCTCACCGGTCGCACGGATTTCGGCACCGGCCCGCTGGGCCTGGTGGGCAACATCGTGTGGTTCGTGCTGGCGGGCTGGTGGCTGGCCCTCGGCCATCTCAGCTCAGCCCTGGCCTGCTTCGTGACGATCATCGGCATTCCCTTCGGCATCCAGCACATCAAGCTGGCCCTGATCGCCCTGGCGCCGATCGGCATGCAGGTGGTGCCCAGCGGCTCCAGGCATTGAGGGAGCTGCGATCAGGCCGGCCAGGCGGATTGCGGCTGTGGCCGCGGCGCTGGCGGCCGAGTTGACTGCGCAGGCCATCTGAGACGTATCAGCGCAGGGCGTCCAGTTCGCCGCGCAGGTGCAGGTCGGCGAGGGCGTCGTAGCCGCCGATGCAGGCCCCATCGATGAACACGAGCGGCAGGGTGTTGATGCCGGTGTGCTCCAGCAGGGCCTGGCGCTGGTCGTCGCTGGTGACGGTGTGGACCCGGTGGGCGATGCCGAGCGTGCGCAGCATGCGCTGGGCGCGGGCGGAATAGGGGCAGCCGGGCAGAACGGCGATCTCCACCCGGGAGTCGCCCTGTAGGTGGGGATCTGATGCAGGCGGCGCGGCGGGCGCGGCGACTGGGGGCGCCTCCGCTGCGTATGGGCCTGGCGCAGGGGCAGCCATGGCCGCTTGCGCCGGGGCGGCCGCTCGCGACATGGCCTCGGCCATGGCGGCGGCATGGGCGGCGGCGGCTGGCTCCGGCGCCGGCTCCGGCGCGCCGGCCAGGAAGCCCACCAGCAGATCAGCGCCTTTGAGCACCACCGTGCCGTGCTCCAGGTGGCCGCCCCACACCTGGCAATCGGAATCGGACAGGCTCAGGTGCAGGTGCACTCCCTGGGGCGAGAGCGTGCCCTGCAGGGTGATGATCTCCAGATCGCCTTCCAGCACCGACGGTTGCGAGCGGCCCGGGCACTGAAAGGCCACACGCGAGAGGTTGCCCACCACCCCCAGCACGAAGCCGGCGGCGTTCTGCTCCACGGCCAGCTGCTCGAGGCTGGCGCGCAGATCGCTGCCGGGTTCGAGGTGCAGCGGCAACGGATGCATGGGCAAAGACGACGGCTCAGGGGGTCAGGTTACGGGTGAGCCCGACAGCTCAGCTGCCAGGCAGCACCTGGCGGTAGCCGTTGGCGCTCACCACCCGCAGCGGCGTGTCGAACAGGGCGCTGAGCGGAGCATCCTGCAGCAGCGTGGCGGCTGGGCCATCGCCCACCACCGTCCCCTGGCGAAGCAGCACGCAGCGGCTGATCTCCGGAATGATCGCGTCGATCTGGTGGGTGACGAGCAGCAGGGTGGTGCCGGCCCGGGCCAGGCCACGCAGGATCTCCAGCAACTGGTGGCGGGCCTGGAGATCGAGGCCGTTGGTGGGCTCATCGAGCACCAGCACCTCCGGTTCATGCACGAGCGCGCGGGCCAGCAGCAGCCGGCGGCGCTGGCCATCGGAGAGCTGGGCGTAGGGACGCTCCTCCAGATCTGCCAGCCCCAGCTGCTCCATCAGCGTGCGCACGCGCTCGCGCTGGGCGGCGTTGGCCACCTGGCTGCGGCCGATGCCGACCGAACCGAAGAAACCGGAGAGCACCACATCAGCGGCAGGCACCCGGCCCACGTAGCCGGCCTGCAGGTCTTGCGACACCAGGCCGATGCGACGACGCAGCTGCCACAGGTTCACCGTTTCGCTGCCGAACAGCCGCAGCCGCGAGCCCGGCTTCACCACCGGATAGAGCTCACGGCTGAGCAACTTGATCAGGGAGCTCTTGCCGGAGCCGTTGGGACCCATCACCACGGCATGCTCGCCGCGATGGAACTGCACGCTGAGGTTCTCGAACACCTTGCGCGGACCAAGCCAGGCCTCCACCGCCTGGACCTCGAAGTAAGGGCTGGGGGAGGCAGAACTGGCCATCGCTGCAAGGTAAGGCCAGGCAGAGGGGGCTTGGGCTGGGCCTGAACGCACTGTTTCGACTGGGGGCGAAGTGGCCATCAGGTGTGGAAGTCATGAACACCTTGTGATGGCTGCGCGGCCTTGCGCTCCGGCAGCCTCCAGAGTGGTGAGTGATGCATCACCCCACGCCTCACACCATTGCCGCCCTGATCTGGGCAGGAATGCTGGCCGTCAAGGCTGTGGGCATGGCGCGCCGCTGGCAGCGGCACAGGGCACAGGGGCTCAGCCGTGCATTTGGGCGGGAGTTGCGGCGGCGGGAGCTGGTGGCAGCAGCAGGTCGGAGCCAGAACTCACACAGCTGAGTGGCGAGGTGCGGCCAGTGGCGCTCAGCCGTGCTGGGCTGAGCCCGCTGCAGGCAGCTGGAGGGATTGCTGACGGGCACCTTGGCGCTCCCAGCGCGCCCGATCACCTGGCCGATCAGACGGCGGCCGACCGGAATGTCGTGAGGCCCACAATGGTTGGAACGAGGGATCGGATGGTGGCTTCAGCAGTAGCCGCAGCACTTTCTGATGAATGCTGCACCGCATTGCGCGCGGTCCAGGCGATCACCTTTGATGTACAGGGCACCTGCGTTGATTTCTACCGCCCGCTGCTTCGCCTGGGAGACAGCATCAACCAGGCGAAGTCCCTCTCGATCGACTGGGCAGTGATGTCGTCGGGATGGCGCGCGCTCTACCGAGAGGTGCTCGATGCCGTGATCTACGGGCATCGGCCCTGGCTTCCGGTCGTGGAGATCTACCGCGAAACACTCGATGTGCTGTTGGAGGATCGCGGCCTTGCCAGCCACTTTTCCACTACGGAGCGCGATCAGCTCAATGGGATCTGGTCGAGATTGGAACCCTGGCCGGACACGGTTGAAGGATTACGCCGCCTTCGTCAGAGCTACGTCACCTCCACGTTGTCGAATGCGGGCATGGCCACGATGGTGTCGATCGTTAAGCGGGCAGGGCTTCCTTTCGATGCCGTGCTGACAGCCGAACTGGTGCAGGCCTACAAGCCCGCTGCCGCTGTTTATCAGCTGGCGGTGGATTCTCTCGGCTACAGGCCCGGTCAGATCCTCATGGTGGCTTGCCACAAATACGACCTCAAAGCAGCACGTGCCTTCGGCATGCGCACAGCCTTCATTGCCCGCCCGCTTGAATTCGGTCCCGGTGTTGACACCGACGTGACCCCCGAGAGCTGGATCGATGTGCCTGTCAGCAGCCTGACCGAGCTCGCAGACGTGCTGGAGATCGTGAACGCTGCCGGTGTTGAGGCCGCCTCCCCTTGAGAACGGATCACCCGTGGGGAGGTGGCTGAACCGGCCGCCCCAAAGAGCTGCAATCCTTGCCTCAGGAGGGCGGAAGTCGCCCACGCAGATGGGGGAAAACCAGCACGGGCGTGGGCTCAACCGGTCCGCCACGCACCTCTGTTGAGCCGGCCCCACGCACCGCCGCTCCGCCGGCTCCGCGCTCAGTCCAGCCCCGCTCAGCCCAGCTGCGCCAGCACTGCCGCCGCCGCTTCCTCGCCACTGCGCACGGCTCCGTCGAAGAAGCCTGGCCAGCGCTCGGCCACTTCGGTGCCGGCCCAGTACACCGCCCCGTGGGGCCGGCGCATGGCATCGCCGCAACGGCTCCAGAGCCCCGGTGGCATCCAGGCGGCGTAGGCACCGCCCACAAAGGGCACGGCAGGCCAGTCTTTTTCCACATAGGCCACGGGTTCGAGCGCCTGTGGGCCGAGATAGGTGGCCAGATCGCCCAGCACCGCCTGCCTTCGCGCCTCGGCATCCAGCGGTGCCCAGCGCGCATAGCGGTGACCCACCACGAAGGCCGCCAGCACGCCGGTGCCGCTTTCAGGGTCGGAGCTGTCGGCGCAGAGCTCCACCCAGGGGCGATCACCGATCGCGATGCCCGACAGCCCCTGCTGGCGCCACCACGGCGTGCGGTACACCACCAGCACCTTGGCGCAGGCGCCCATCTCCATGCGCTGCTGCAGCTCCAGCCGATCAGCGGGCAGCTCCGGGCTGAAGCGCAGCTGGGCGGCCTGGGCCGGTGGCATCGCCACGATCGCCGCACGGCAGGGATACACCGCCTTGTCGGTGTGGACCATGACGGGATGGGCGGCCGTGGGGCCGCTACCTGCCGCATCGGCTTGATCCGGGACTCCTCTCGCCGCCTGCACAGGACCGCCTGGCTCCAGCTGGCTCACGGCCCGCACCGGTTCCCCCAGCCGCACGACGCCTTTCCCTAAGTCCGCCGCCAGCAGCGCTGGCAGCTGACCGGCTCCGCCATGCAGCAGCTCTTCCTCCGGGTGCTCGCCCTGAGCGGCGGTGCGCTGGCCCCAGAGCACGTGCAGCAGCGACACCTGCTCCGGTTCCGCCGGACCAAGGAAGCCCACGGCCCGGCAGAAGTAGGCGAAATACCAGGCGGCGAAGGGGGTATGGGTATTGGCGTCGATCCACTCCTGGAAGCTGAGCTGATCGAGCTCGGCGGCGGCCGGATGGTGGTGCGGGTGGCCTTCGGGAAGCTCCTCCACCAGCGCCTGGAAGCGCTCCAGTGCCGCCATGGCGTCGTCCCAGTCGGCGCTGGGCACGGCTGGCGGCTGGCCTTCCGGGAACCCCTGGAAGAAGCCGGCGAAGGTGCAGCGCGTGCTGCCGAACACCAGCACCGTTTCACCGTCGTGGGGGGACTCGAAGCGGCGGATGCCGTGGCGCTCCAGCAGCGCCAGGAAGCGGGTCTGGGTAGGCCCGACCCACTGGCCGCCCAGATCGATCCAGGGGCTAGGGGCCGGCGCCGCCACTGCGGAACCCGGGCCGGAGAGGTCCACCCGTTGGCCGGTCATGCGGCCACCCAGTTCCGCTGCGGCCTCGATCAGATGAACGGAGCGGCCGGCCGCCTGCAGTTCCCGAGCCGCCACCAGCCCCGACAGGCCACCGCCCACCACCACCACATCGACGGGATCGAACGTGTTCAGGCTCATCTGTTCAACATCGCAACGGGGCGCAGGGGACGCCGGTGCGGCGGGTACCACCAGCGCTCTTGTAGCCGATAGTCTCCAGAGCCCGCGGTGCCGCTCGACGCGCCCATGGCCACCTTCCTCGTCACCGGTGCCAACCGCGGCATCGGCACCGAATACTGCCGCCAGCTGAAGGCCCGCGGTGACACGGTGATCGCCGCCTGCCGCACAGCTTCGGCCGAGCTCGCGGCCCTGGGGGTGCGGATCGAGCAGGACGTGGACATCACCTCCGATGCCGCCGTGGCCGGCTTGCTGCAACGGCTCGACGGGCTGGCGATCGATGGACTGATCCACAACGCCGGCATCCTGGAGCGCACGAGCCTGGAGGATCTCGATCCGATCAGCCTGCGCCGTCAGTTCGAGGTGAATGCGGTGGCACCGCTGCGTCTCACCCGCGCCCTGCTGCCCCAGCTGCCCGCCGGCGCCAAGGTGATCCTGATGACCAGCCGCATGGGCTCGATCGCCGACAACAGCTCCGGCGGTTCTTACGGCTACCGGATGTCGAAGGTGGCGCTCTGCATGGCGGGCAAGTCGCTGGCGATTGACCTGGCGCCACGCGGCATCGCGGTGGCCATCCTTCATCCCGGCCTGGTGCGCACGCGCATGACGGGCTTCACGGCGCAGGGCATCAGCGTCGAGCAGTCGGTGCAGGGGCTGCTGGCCCGCATCGATGCGCTCAACCTCGCCACCTCCGGCAGCTTCTGGCACGCCAACGGCGAGCTGCTGCCCTGGTGAGCGGCTGTGGCGTAAGCGGCTTTGGGGTGAGCTGCTGGCGCTGCCGGCCTGTGGGACAGTGAAGGCCCCTTCGATCCAGCGCGTGCCGAACGACAGCGGCTCTTCCAAATCGGTGCTGGCCAGCCTGCTGGTGGTGCTCGCGGTGATCGGTGGCCTGGCCCTGCTGGGGTGGTTCGGGGTGGTGCTGCTGGATCTCAAGCACCTGAACACCTCGGGCTTCACCCTGCCCTGAGGCGGAGCCAGATCGCCGCAGGGACCACTTGCCCCGAGCGAGCGCTGGCGGATCCGCTCAGAACTTGCGCAGCTCTCGCCGCACCTTGAGCGGGTCGCCCGACTGCTGCACGTTGGTGAGCAGCAGCGGCAGGGTGAACAGCACCACGGCAATGGCGATCGCCACACCCGGGGAGATCGTGGACGCGCGGACCGGCGGAACCTCGCTGGAGTGGGTCGGGCTGTGGCGATGCCGCCGCCGCAATGGCCTGGTGGACCTTCCCATCGCTGGAACCTGCCGGCCTGCTGGGGATTCAGTGTGACGGGGTGCCGCAAGGCGCCGGTGGACGGCGAGACGCTGGTGCCAGGTACTAGTGATGCCTCGTTTGGCTGAGCAGGTGCCCGACCCTGGGGCCCCCTGATCGCCGTCTGCCCATGGTGGGCCCGCTCACCCGACAGAGATGAAAGGATGCCCGCCACACCGCGGAGCGCCTGCCATGGATCTTCCAGCCCTGCTGCTCGCCACCGGGGGGCATCAGATCGAAGCGGCCGAAACGCTCATCCAGGCGGGGCGCTTCATCGTGATCCTGTTCGCCGCCCGCGCTCTGGCCGAGCTGATGGTGCGGTTCGGGCTGCCGGCCATCCTCGGTGAGCTGGTGGCCGGGGTGCTGATCGGCGTGTCGGGGTTGCATCTGATCCTGGCGCCGGAGCTGGCCAGTGCGCTCAACGGCACCGCCCAGGGCGCGATCGCCTCGCTGGCCCACGTGGAGCCGGCCCAGGTGCAGGAGATCTACGACCACAGCTTCAGCAACCTGCAGTCGGTGGGCAAGATCGGCCTGTTCGCCCTGCTGTTCCTCACCGGCCTCGAGAGCGAGCTGGACGAGCTGATGGCCGTGGGGGTGCAAG
This sequence comes from Marcopretia estuarina LEGE 06307, assembly GCF_056633115.1. Taxonomy (NCBI): domain Bacteria; kingdom Bacillati; phylum Cyanobacteriota; class Cyanophyceae; order Synechococcales; family Prochlorococcaceae; genus Marcopretia; species Marcopretia estuarina. The sequence continues at coordinate 23,349 of NZ_JBSJOY010000007.1, forward strand.
CCATCACCGTGGCGCTCACCGGGGTGGTGCTGCCCTTTGTGCTGGGCACCTTCGGGCTGCATGCCCTGTTCGGGGTGCCCCTGCTGCCGGCAATCTTTGCCGGCGCCGCCATGACCGCCACCAGCATCGGCATCACCGCCAGCGTGCTGGGCGAGCTCAAGTTTCTGCGCACCCGCGACGGCCAGACCGTGATCGGCGCGGCCGTGCTCGATGACATCCTCGGCATCGTGATCCTGGCGGTGGTGGTGGCGCTGGCCGGCGGCGAAGGCTTCGCCCTGGCGCCGGTGCTGAAGCTGGTGGCAGCAGCTGCGGTGTTCGTGGCGGTGGCCCTGCTGCTGAGCCGCACCGCCGCGCCCGCCTTCGACTGGCTGCTCGACCGCCTGCGCGCCCCGGGTGAAGTGGTGGTGGCGGCCTTCCTGGCGCTTTCGCTGGCCTGTTTCGCGGCCCAGGCCTTCGGGCTGGAGGCCGCCCTCGGCGCCTTCGCCGGCGGGCTGATCCTGAGTTCCTCCCGCCACAGGCATGCGATCGAGGAGGCGGTGAAGCCCCTGGTGGCGCTGTTCGCCACCGTGTTCTTCGTGCTGATCGGCAGCGGCCTCGATCTGGCCGTGCTCAACCCCTTCGATGCGGCCAACCATGAGGGGCTGGTGATGGCCGGCTTCCTGCTGGTGGCGGCGGTGGTGAGCAAGGTGGCGGCAGGCTGGAGCTACCTCAGCAAGGAGCCCACCAACCGGCTGGCGGTGGGGCTGGGCATGATGCCGCGCGGCGAAGTGGGCCTGATCTTCCTCGGCCTCGGCACCCAGACCGGAGTGCTGGGTCCGTCGCTGGAGGCGGCGATCCTGCTGATGGTGATGGGCACCACCTTCCTGGCGCCGGTGCTGCTGCGCCTGGTGCTGGCCACTCCCCCAGAGGCCGTGGAGCTCACCCCCTGAGGCCGGGGCCTGGCTGCACGCCTATGGCGGATGGGCGCGGCAGCGGGCGTGGGCGCGCACCAGGCTGGCCGTGAGCGGTTCGCTCTTGAGCGGCTTGCCGAGCACTTCGTTCATGCCGGCCTGCAGGGCCGCCGCCCGATCTTCCACGGTGGTGAAGGCGGTGACGGCAACGATCCAGGGCCGCTCCGCGCCACCGGTGGCGGAGCGGATGCGGCGGGTGGCCTCCAGGCCATCCAGCCGCGGCATCTGCACATCCATCAGGATCAGGTCCGGGTCGAACTGGCGCTGGCGTTCGAGCGCCTCCTGGCCATCGACGGCGGACTCGGGTTCATAGCCCAGGCGCCGCAGCATCAGCTCACAGAGCCGCCGGTTCACGGCGCTGTCGTCGGCCAGCAGGATGCGCAGGGGATGGCAGGCCGCGAAGCTGATGCCCTCCGGCTGGGCCGGCGGCGAAGACGAGGAACCTGACGGAGGTGTGGCGGCCGGGGGTTCCAGGGCAGTTGGAGAGGCCGCAGCTTCCAGAGCAGACCCTGTGGCAAGGGGGTCCAGCGCAGACACAGCGGCGTCCGCCTCCGGAGCGGGCGTTGAGGCCACCGTTTCCACCGGCAGGCTGAAGCTCAGAGCGGTGCCTTGGCCGGGGTGGCTCTCCACCTGGATCGTGCCGCCGAGGGCTTCCACCAGCTGCCGGCTGATGGCCAGGCCCAGACCGGTGCCGGCTTGGGGCTTGTTGGTGGAGCTGGTGAGCTGGGAAAACGGCCGGAACAGGAGCTCGATCTGATCGGCGGCCATGCCGACTCCGGTGTCCACAACGGAGAAGCTCAAGGCGGTTGCCGGTTGCTCTCCTTGGGGGGCGGAGCCCTTCACGTTGTCCTCCGCGGTGCCCTCCGTGATGACCTTCGGCCTGACCTTCGCAGTGCCCTCCGTGGTGCCCTCAGCCGCCTGAACGGAGACCACCACACGGCCGGAGTCGGTGAACTTGATGGCATTGCCGATCAGGTTGAGCAGGATCTGGCGCAGGCGCTGGCCGTCGGTGCGGATCAGCGGCGGCACTTCTGCGCCCACCACCAACGACAGGTCGATCGCCTTGGCTCTGGCCAGGCTCAGACAGGTGGCGATCACCTCCTCCATCAGCGCAGGCAGTGCGCACGGCGCCAGCTCGACCACCAGATCTCCCGCTTCGATCCGGGCGAAGTCGAGCGCCTGATTGAGCAGGGCGAGCAGGGATTCGCCCGAGCTGTTCACGATCTCCAGGCACTCCCGCTGCTGGGCGGACAACTCCGTGTCCAGCACGAGGCCCGTCATGCCGATGACGCCATTGAGTGGGGTGCGGATCTCGTGGCTGAGGGTGGCGAGAAAGGTGCTCTTGGCCCGATCGGCGGAAGCCATGGCTTCAAACGCTCGGGCACGGGCCTTGAGGGAACGGCGATGGAAGCCGGCCGCCAGCAGCGAAAAGCCGGCGCTGCCCAGCAGACCAAGCCCGAAGGTGAGCTGCAGCGGAAGTTTCTTGCGCTGCAGTTGCGCCAGCGAGAAATCGATGCCCACCAGGCCCACCTGCTTCCCATTGCTGTTGCGGATCGGGGCAAAGCCGCTCATGAAGGTGCCGAAGTGGTCCGTGTAGGGCCTGGCGCTGATCTGGATCAAGCCGGTTCGGGCCGCCTGCAGCGCGTCCGCCGAGGGGTCGAGGTAGAGCTCACCAACGGTGAGAGGGCTGACGAAGTCCCTCGGATTCTTGATGTAATAGGTGCTGTCAAGCGTGAAGCGCAGGCCTTCCGGCGAGTTGACCAACACATAGGCGTAGAAGATCTCGGGCACCAGCCGGCGCAGCTTCAGCAGCGGAGCACTGGCGCGGCGGTAATCGGCGTTGCCCGTCTGCTCGGGACTGGTGATCGCAGCCACCAGGGCTGGATCCATCTCGCCGGCAGCGATGCTCACCAGATGGCGAAGGCTTTCGCGCACCTCCTGGCGCAGCAGCCTGGTGGCACTCCAGTAGTTGAAACTGAGGGCAACCGCGGCCACGCCAAAGATCGTGGCGGCCAGTAGAACGCTCTCGCGGCGAATGCGTTGGCGGCTCCAGCCGGATGTGACGAGCTGAGGCTGGCGTTGAGCCGACCGGAAAACACCGGACATGCGGGAGAACCAGCCAGCCAGATGCCCTCACGGCCCGTCGTCTCTCTGATCTACAACGGCGGCCCCTCAGGCGCGCCTGCGCGAGGGCCTGGCGTTGCGCCATGAGGAGATGTGAACCCTCCCAGGGCGCACGATCCCTGTTCCCTACGTTTGCAGTGGTGATCAGGCTTTCCATGCGCGCGAATACGGCTCCCCGCGAAGCAGCCCGCCTGGAGGCCTTGAAGAACTACCGCATCCTGGATACGGAGGCTGAATCGTCGTACGACGCCATCACCTACCTCGCCGCCCAGCTTTGCGACGTGCCGATCGCGTTGATCAGCCTGGTGGATGAGGAACGCCAGTGGTTCAAATCCAAGGTGGGCCTGGAGGTAAGCGAAACGAGCCGTGATGTGTCGTTCTGCGCGCACGCCATTCTCGGCGAGCAAACCCTCGTCGTGCGCGATGCCCGCGAAGATGAGCGCTTCCGTGATAACCCACTGGTGTGCAGCGAGCCGAACATCGTATTTTACATGGGGGTACCGCTGAGCACACCGGAAGGCGCCAAGATCGGCACCCTCTGCGTGATCGACCGCCAACCCCGTGAACTCAGCGCCGCGCAGGTGCACTCGCTTGAAGTACTGGCCCATCAGGTGGTGCTGCAGCTGGAGCTCAAGCGGGTGTCCGATCAGCTTGCGGCTGCCCTCGAGCGCATCAATGTGATGGAGGAGCTGATTCCGATCTGCTCCTACTGCAAGGGCATCCGCAACGACAGCGGCTACTGGCAGAGCGTGGAGGCCTTCATCAAGAGCCACGACAACGTGGAGTTCTCCCACGGTGTCTGCAACGCCTGCATGGCCCGCTTCTTCCCAGAAGTGGAGCCCATCCCGGGGGATCCTGCCGGGGATGCACCGGAAAGCTGACTGTGGGTGAGCCGAACCTGCGGCGCGGTCTAGACAACCTGTAGGGCGCCGGCGGCTGCGAGCTCCAGCTGGGCAAGGCCGCGCCTGTGAATCTCGCTGGCGTAGTCGGTCCAGGTGCCTTGGCCCCAGTAGCGGAAGCAGCTGGTTTCCAGCAACAACAGGTGCAGCAGGGCCTGCTGGTAAGGCTCGGTGGCGGTGACACCGGGATCCCTCGCCAGTTGAGGGGCAAACAGCTGGTGGAACTGAGCGCTCAGGCTGGTCATTGGTTCGAGCACATTGGCGTAGCCCTCCACCCAGCTGAGGTTGTTGGTCCAGGAGGCGCCGGCCATCGAAAAGGAGGAATCCCGGGCCTGGAGCTCGGCGATCGCAGCTTCAGTGGCAGCAGGGCTGGGCGGGCCGCTCAGCTGTTGCCAGAGCTTGTGCTGCTGCACCGCCTGAATCTGGGGGAACTGCTCGGAGGTCACCCCAGCCGCCTCCAGCAACTCCAGGTATTCCGTGCCGTTGATGGCCACCGTGTCCGCCTCGCTGCCCTTGGCACTGATGGTGCGGTGGGCCTGAAGGAAGGCGGGCGGAAACTCATTCATCATCACGCCACCGTTCTCGCCATCGGCGATCTGTGACACCAACGACGGCACCGTGCTGCCTCCCAGCACCTGCCGGCCCAGCCCCATCGCTTCATAGCAGGGCTGCATCTGACCCACCAGCTTCGTGTCGGAGCCCTGGGTTTTGATCAATGCCGTGATCGACAGTTCCTCCCCGCTGGAGTTGCGCGCCACCAGCAGATTGGGAAGCACCTTCTGCTCCTGGCTCAGGCCGCTGCCATCACGCCGTTCCACGCTGTGCTCCTGCACCAGTAGCCAGCGGTAGCCGCATTCCTTGAGCGCCTTCACCAGCTCATAGAGGGTGTCGGGATGGTTGGGCAGGTGCATCTCCGGTGGGGAGAATCCCTTCACCCGCTGCAGTGCCTCAGGGCCGAACAGGGCCTTGAACTGGTGCTGCCAGGCGAGGATCTGCAGCCTGAGATCGGGAATCGGGGTGGAGGGCGCCACTGCGTGGCTCCAGAAGGTGCCGAGCCACTCCACATGGGGCTGGAGGCTGGGGTCGCAGGCGAGCTTCTGCAGCGCCTCGATCACATCGACGCGGCCCATCTGACCCAGGCCCCAGAGCAGATTGCCGGAATAATCCAACATGATCCGTGGGTTGCAGCCCTCTGCAATCAGCTGGGGGAGGATGTCTGCCAGACGCCTGTAGCAGTGGGCAAAGGGTTCGGCGTTGTGGTTATCGCCTTCGCCCGGATGCTCCAGCATGTATTGAAGGTGGGAGATCAGCTCACCACCGGTACCCGCTGGAATCGTGGGTTGGTGCATGTGCAAGGCGCAGGCGAAGCCTGAGCGGATCTGCCCCAGGTTCAGGTTGCTGCGTGGCAGGAACACCGGGCCGGAATCCTGCACCAGGGCAAGGATCTCGGCTTCTGAGCCGGCGATCGGCGGCAGGGTTGGGTGGCTCATTGTGATGGCTGCCGGCAGGGTCATCATCGTCGCGGCGGCCCGGGCTGGCCCCGGATGGCTCACGGATTGGTCGGGCACTGTCCATCCGATGTCCATCCGCTGTCCTTCCGCTGGTCTTGCGCTGTTCTTCCCCTGCTCACGCACTGGTCGGTCGCCAGCTGGTTCCTCGTCCCCCCGCGCCAAGCTGGATCCGTCTGCGGCCGGCAATAGCGATGAGCGTGGAGGTGGCCCTGGCGATGGCGGAGCAGCAGGGCCGCTGGCTGCTGCAGCTGCGCGACGACATCGAGGGCATCGTGTACCCCGGCACCTGGGGATTGTTCGGCGGCCACCTGGATCCGGGTGAAACCCCGGAGCAGGCCCTGCGGCGCGAATTGCGCGAGGAGATCCGCTGGGAGGCGCAAGACCTCGCTTTCTGGTTTCTGCACCGCAACCCACAACGCGACGCCCACTTCTTCCGCACCACCATCACGCTGCCCCTGGATGCGCTCGATCTGCGTGAGGGGCAGGATCTGACGCTGGCGTCCCTGGAGGAGCTGCGCACCGGTTCGATCTGGAGCCCCCGCCGCAGGGAAACGCGCCCGCTGGCCCCCTCGCTGCAGCGGGCGGTGGAGAAGCTGGTGGAGGAGGGCTGGGTGCCATGAAGCGACCTGGCCCTGAGCGGCTGCGTTGGGTGGGTGCTTCGTGGTCCAAAACTGCCAGGGCCAGAGCGGCATTGGCTGTGGCTCTGGTCACCGCTGTGGCGGGCCTGTGGCTGCATCGCTCGGATGAAGGCAGTGACAGAGGCACCTCCAGCTCCGCCGATCAGGAGCTGGCGGCCGAAGTGCAGCGCCGTTATGACGAGATGAAGCTGCAGCAGTTTCCCGGCCAGCCGGAGATCTCCGTGGGCGAATGGGTGACCCGCCCGAACGACCGGCCTGCGGTGCTGGTGGATGTGCGCGAACCGCACGAACGGCGCGTGTCGATGTTGCCGGGGGCGATCACCAGCGAAGAGTTCGAGCGCAACAGCGCCCGCTATCGTTCCTGGCTCGTAGTGCCGTATTGCACCATCGGCGTGCGCAGCGGCCATTACACCAGAACGCTCAGAGAGCGAGGGTTCGAGGCCCGCAACCTGGCTGGCAGTGCGCTGGCCTGGGCCCATGCGGGCCTGCCGTTCGAGGCCGATGGCAAGGCCACCCGCAGGGTGCATGTGTATGACGCTGGCTGGAATTTGCTGCCGCGAGGATATGAGCCCGTCGTCTACGGATTCCTAGCACTGCCGGGCGATGTTAGGCGTCCTGGTCTACCTAATGAGATGACTCGCTGATGCGCTCGTCTAGGGCAACCACAGCATCTGCCCTTTTGCCCAGGCGGAGAGGGAGCGGCAGGTGCCCCTGCAAAACACTGGGTGTGTCGCTCAAGCCATGCATGGGGCTGGTGTGTCCTAAAGCTGGGATCATGAGCCTGACCCTTGCGTGCCGCTGACGTGGTTTCTCCTCGATTGCCCAAGGTGCCCACGGGATCATGATGCCTACTTGAGAGCACTGGTCGACCCTGCAGTGCTGAAACTTGCTCGGAATTCTCGATCCAACTCAACGAGCGCTGGGGAGCGCCAGAGTCCAAGTCAAGCCTCGCGATCCCAATGAAACCATGCTCTTCGTGAACGATCACTGCCAACCTGATGGCAGCTAAAAATGCATCGAATGAACGGAAGAAGTGAGAGAAGGCCCAGCACTGGCACTGGGCATCAGGATTGACAGACAGAACTGCTATTGAGAGCCTTTCTGATCATAATCGAGTCATATTCGAGTGCAGCCGAGTTGAGATAAAGGCACTTGAAAGGAATTCAGGTAGAATCGAAATGCCCCAGCCCCAAGGCTTCCAACAAGTCAACTGAAGCCACCATGGCATCAGTCATGAAAAAGACCGAGCTCAAATGCCCTGCCTAAGTTCCTGACCGCAGGTGATAGTTTTTGGAATTCTGCCGACAGCTCACTCGGAACAGCCATCACCTCCTCTTCAGGGGCGCCAATGTCCTGATTGTGTTGATACACGAGCTGGCAGTTTGCAAAAAAGCCGTCTACGAGTGAAAGGCATGAAGGAAAATGCAGAGAGGATGCACTTGAATGTGAACCATGTTTTCCTGAAGTCATGGCCTGCGGATGTAAGCTATGGAACTTGATGCAAGCCCAATCTTAGGGCTTTCCGGGCTTGAAAGCCAGGTTGATACAGCTCTTCACGCAAGTAGCAATCGCCACAATTGCACCGCTGACTCAAATACTGCTCCTTCGCCTGTATCAAGAAGGAAGGAGCTATATCAGGGAAGTTGTGGTCAAAAAGTGGCAAGCGATACCTAAGTGCCCTTAGCAGGTTCGCGTTGGCCCTTCTCGGTTCAGATTCAGCAAGGTTCGGTCTAATTCCAGCTCTTTGGGGCCATTTACCCTGCTTGATTCGATTCTCCATTGTCGTCCAGAGGAGCACACCCTTCGCTGGTCATGTCCTATCCAACAACTGATGATGGGCCAAGAACAGCATCGCTGAGCAGCGAACACGTTCACCTTGCAGCTGTTCTTGGTCATTCCCCGCAGCCGGGTCTTCTGAAAGCCAAACGGCGGCCTCCTTTCATGCCGCTCTTGGGGTAGCGGGGCTCAACCAGATGGATCAGCGCCTGCCAGGGCACGACCTGCTCCATGTCGGCCAGAAACGTCTCGCCTTAGGTGCGCTTCTTTGCAGTGATCTGCTCGTAGTCTCCGAATCCAAGCGGCTTGCCGCCCGTGAACCCAGTGCTTACCTGCAATCACAGGGTCATCCTCCTGTGAATGGGGCGGATGTTCCTGAGTCTCTCTGTAGCAATCCACGTCCCGATTGCTCCTCCTCCCCCTCGCCACGCCATGCCTGAGGCCCCGCCGAATTCAGAGCCCGTGGTAGCGATTCAGTGGCCAGATGGCAGCACTACCAGCGCACCGGTGGGCAGTGATTGGCTGCAGGCAGCCGCCGCGGCCGGGGTGGTGATTCCTACCGGCTGTCTGGGTGGTAGCTGCGGGGCCTGCGAAATCGATGTCAACGGCGAGGTGCTGAGGGCCTGCATTGCCACCGTTCACGCCTGCGGCAACGGCGTCCTGCAGGTGGAGCTGGCAGTCGATCCCTATTGGTGATCTTCTGCGGCAATCAAGCCGCCGCCCAGCAGCACCTCTCCGGCATAGAACACCGCCGCCTGGCCGGGGGTGATCGAAAACTGCTCCTCGGCGAACTCCAGGCGGGCACGGCTGGGCCGGCCGGCGGCCGTGTCGGCGGCGGTGGCAGCCAGGGGAGTGAGCCGGGCCGCCACCGGAGCACTGCGGTAGCGCACCTGCACCTCCAGATCCAGCGGCGCCTGGGGCGGATCGATTGACACCCAGTTGATCGCCCCGACCACACAGCCACCCCGGCCGGCCTCAGCCCGCGGCGCCACCACCACCCGGTTCATGGCGGCATCGAGGCGCACCACATGCAGCGGTTCGCTCCAGGCCACCCCCAGTCCTTTGCGCTGGCCGATGGTGAAGTGCTCGATGCCGTCATGCTGGCCCAGCACCCGCCCATCGCTCAGCACAATCTCCCCCTGGCGCGGCGGCAGATAGGCATCCAGAAACGCCTTCATCGAGCCATGGTGATCGGCAAGGCAGAGGTCCTGGGATTCAGGCTTCCTGGCCGTGCGCAGCCCGTACCGCTCCGCCTCCAGCCGCGTGTCAGCCTTGGTGAGCTCCCCGAGCGGGAACACCAGCCGGCTGAGCACCTGCTGGGGCAGGTCGTAGAGGAAGTAGCTCTGATCCTTGCGCGCATCCAGGCCGCGCAGCAGCTGGGTACGGCCGCTCGGTTCGGGAGCGTGCCGCAGGCGGGCGTAGTGGCCGGTGGCGATCCGGGCAATGCCGCGTTCGCGCTCCGCCCACTCCAGCATCGGCGAGAACTTCACCTCGCGGTTGCAGCGGGAGCAGGGCAGGGGCGTGACCCCAGCGGCATAGCCCTCCACCAGAAACCCGACGATCTGCTCCGCAAAGCGGGCGCGCGAATCCACCACGTGATGCGGAATCGCCAGCTGTTCGCAGATCCCGGCCGCGTCCACCAGCCCTTCGGCACAGCAGGCTCCCTTGCCGCTCATCAACCAGAGGGTGAGCCCCTCCACCTGCCAGCCGGCCTCCACAAGCAGCGCCGCGGTGAGGGAGCTGTCGACACCACCGGAGAGCCCCACGGCCACCCGATGTTCCCCGGGCCAGCCGCGCAGGCGGCCGATCACAGCAGCGGCGGGGGCGGCAGGGGTGGCAGCAAGAGCGGCTGCGGTGGCAGAAGGCCCGTCAGGGGCGCCGGAGGTGGCGGGGGGAGGAAAGGCCAAGGGGAGCGGTGCCGCCGTCGCGAGTGCGCAGCGTCGGGGCCTCTCCATCATGAAGCGACGCGCCCAGCACGGTTGGGCCCCACCCTTCGAGTGCTGCCATGAGCTGTTGGCCCGCCCGTGACGCCGCCCACCTGCTGGTGGAATCCGCGCCGATGGCGGCGTTGGAGGAACGCCTGTTCGCCAGCGGGCTGCCGGTGGAGGCGTTGATGGAGAAAGCCGCCCTGGCGATCAGCCGGGCACTGCTGGCGCGGCCCGAGCTGCTGCGGGATGGCGTGCTCGTGCTGGCAGGGCCGGGCCACAACGGCGGCGATGCTCTGGTGGTGGCACGGGAGCTGTACCTGGCCGGTGTCGCCGTGCGGATCTGGAGCCCGTTTGAGCGCCACAAACCCCTTACCGAAGCCCATCTGCGCCATGCGGCCTGGCTGGGCATCGAACGCCTCGCGGCGCCACCCGATCCGGCGGCGACCGAGCTGTGGGTCGACGGCCTGTTCGGCATCGGCCAGCACCGGCCGCCGGAGCCCCGCATCGCCACCCTGCTGGAGCAGCGCCAGCGGCTGATGGGCGGTCGGCTGGTGGCGATCGATGTGCCCACCGGCCTCTGCGCCGACAGCGGCCGGCCCCTGGGCCCGGTGGCCGCCTGCGCCGCCATCACGTACTGCCTGGGCTTGCTCAAGCAGGGGCTGGTGCAGGACACGGCCCTGACCTGGGTGGGCCAGCTGGAGCGCCTCGATCTCGGCCTGCCGGCGGCACTGCTGGCGGACCTGCCCGCCGATCAACCACTGGCACTGCTCGGCAGCGACCGGGCCACCGCTCCCTGGCCCCAGCGGCCCCAGGCGGCCGGCAAGTACGCCCGAGGGCGCCTGCTGGTGGTGAGCGGCAGCGCCGCCTACCCCGGAGCAGGCCAGCTCAGCCTGCTGGGGGCCAGTGCCAGCGGCTGCGGCAGCCTGCGGGCAGCCCTGCCCCGCGCCCTGGCGGAGCAGATCTGGCTGGTGCAGCCCCACGTCGTGATCAGCGCCGCACTTGAGGAGCGGGTCGGCGGCGGGCTGGCATTGGCGGGTCTGGCGAATCCCGGGCTGCTGGAGCGGCTGGACACTGTGCTGGTGGGGCCCGGCATCGGAGGCGATCACTGGGGCGACAGCGGGGCTGGTGGCGAAGCGTGCCTGAGGATGGAGCACGGCTCTGCTGAAACGGCGGGCGGCGAGGAGAAGGGCTGGGAGGCGCTGGGTCGCTTTCCCGGGCTGGTGGTGCTCGACGCCGACGGGCTCAACCGCCTGGCGGCCGGCGCCGCCGGTGCGCCAGAGGAGTGGCTGCGGGGCCGGGCCGGAACCACCTGGCTCACGCCCCACCAGGGCGAGTTCGCCCGGCTGTTCCCCGACCTGGCCGGTGAAACGCCGCTGCGGGCCGCCGCCACCGCCGCCCAGCGGTGCGGTGTGAGCCTGGCCCTCAAGGGGGCCCGTACCGTGGTGGCCGCTGCCGATGGGCGGCGCTGGCAAGTGCTCCAGGCGGCCACCGCCGCCGCCCGGGCCGGCCTGGGGGATGTGCTGGCGGGGTACGCCGCCGGGCGAGGCGCATGCGCCGCCGCCGGGGACGGGGTGCTGTTGGCAGCGGCGGTGCTGGAGCATGCCGAGGCGGGCCTGACCTGTGCCCGGCAGCGAGGGGCAGGGCAGACCACGCCCCAGGAAGTGGCCGCCACCTTGGGATCTGCCGCTTGAATTCAGGCGACAAATGAACGAATCGATCAATCAAACCGGCCCAATGTTTCCTTTTGCACGCAGAAAGTTGAAAGGTTGCTGAAATCACAGCCCCTTTTAAAGAACTGACCGGATAGTGACGCCAATCAGCGGGCACAGGCTCCTCCATGACAGCCTCCAGCCTCCAGGGCGAAAAAAGCAGTCGGAGCCGCGGTGGGGATCCGATCAGCTGGTATCTCACCTCCATCGGCCGAGAACCTCTGCTCACCCCTGCCGAAGAGATCGAACTGGGCAATCAGGTGCAGGCAATGATGCAGCTCACCCAATCCGGTGAGCCCGACCACCCCACCGACCAGGAACGTCAGCTGATCCGGATCGGTCGCCGCTCCAAGCAGCGGATGATGAAAGCCAACCTGAGGCTCGTGGTCAGCGTGGCCAAGAAATATCAGGGCAAAGGGCTGGAGCTGCTCGATCTGATCCAGGAAGGCTCGCTCGGTCTGGAGCGGGCGGTGGAGAAGTTCGATCCCACCCGCGGCTACAAGTTCTCCACCTATGCCTTCTGGTGGATCCGCCAGAGCATGACCCGCGCGATCGCCTGCCAGTCGCGCACGATCCGCCTGCCAGTGCATCTCAGCGAACGGCTCACCGCCATCCGCCGCGTGAGCCTTGATCTGGCCCACAAGCTCGGCGCCATGCCCAGCCGCCGCGAAATCGCCGAGGCCATGGCGATGCCGCTCGAAGAGCTTGATGCTCTGCTGGGCCAGGCCCTCACCACCTCCAGCCTGGATGCGCCCGTGAACGGCGAAGAGGGCCGCAGTTTCCTCGGGGATCTGATCGCCGATCCCGCCAACGAGCAACCGCTCGATGTGGTGGAGCGTGGCATGCACCACGAACAGCTCAACCGCTGGCTCAGCCATCTCTCCGAACAGGAGCGCCAGGTGCTCGAACTCCGGTTCGGACTGAATGGCGACGAGCGCCACACCCTCGCCGAGATCGGCCGTCAGCTCGACGTGTCCCGTGAACGGGTGCGGCAGGTGGAACTGAAGGCGCTGCGCAAGCTACGCAGCCTCACCCACCGGCTGCCCAGCCGCCTCTGAGGGCCAGCCCCTGCGGCCTCCCCTCGTTTACCACCCGGCCTACTCCGCGCCGCTGCCGAGCAGCCATCGTTTTCCGATGGCCAAATTCCGGCTGCTGCACGACCTGCTGCGCGCACGGGATCTGGCCCGGGACAGCCAGCTGCACCAGCCGCTGCCAGCGCCGCGTCGCTGGATCGAACAGGTGCATCCCCGCACGTATCACCAGGCGTTTGCCCGCAATCAGCTGAGTGCGGCCCAGCAGCGGCGCATCGGCCTGCCGGCCACGGCACCACTGGTGCGCCGCACCTGGTTGGCGGTAGGAGGCACCGTGCTCACCGCCCGGCTGGCCCTGCGCCATGGCGTGGCCTGCCATCTGGCCGGCGGCACCCACCACGCCTTCGCCGCCCAGGGCAGCGGCTTCTGCATCTTCAACGACTACGCCGTCGCTGCCCGGGTGCTGCTGGCGGAAGGGGCGGTGCGTCAGCTGCTGGTGGTGGATCTGGACGTGCATCAGGGCGATGCCACGGCGGCGCTGTTCGCCGAAGAGCCACGCGTGTTCACCTTCTCGGTCCACTGCGCCAGCAACTTTCCCCTGCACAAGCAAGCCAGCGACCTGGATCTGCCACTCGCTGACGGCCTCGAGGATCAGGCCTACCTGGAGACGGTGGGGGAGCACCTGCCCGTCCTGCTCGAGCGGCTCCGGCCGGATCTCGTGCTCTACAACGCCGGTGTGGACCCGCACCGCGACGATCGGCTGGGCAGGCTTTGTCTCAGCAGCGAGGGCTTGCTGCAGCGCGACCGCCTGGTGTTCGACGCCTGCCTCAGGCGAGGGGTCCCCGTGGCCAGCGTGATCGGCGGCGGCTACGACAGCCTGCCGGAGCTGGTGGAGCGCCATGGGCTGGTGTTCCGCGCCGCTGCTGAGCAGGCCCGCCTGCACGGGCTGTGAGCCCAGCAGGCCGCCAATGCACCTCTGTGTTGGGGCTGGCGAGCCCTCAGCGCCTCAGTCTTCAGCCCAGATGTAGCGGGTGAGTTCGGCGGGATCGGGCTCGGGCGCCGCGAGGGCGAAGCTGACCGCATCGGCCACCTCCGCGTCGATCTCCTTCTCGATCTCCTTCAGCTCATCGGCGCTGGCGAGGTCGTGGGAGGTGAGATGGGCGGCGAGGGCCTTGATCGGATCGCGCTGCGCCCAGAAGTCCTTCTCCGCCTCGCTGCGGAGCTCGTCGGGGTCGGCCAGGGAGTGGCCGCGGAAGCGGTAGGTGAGGCACTCCAGCAGGGTGGGGCCTTCGCCCGCCCTGGCCCGCTCCACCGCCCGCTGAGCCGCAGCGCGAACCGCCAGCACATCCATGCCGTCGACTTCCTCGCCAGCCATGCCGAAAGCGGCGGCCTTGCGCCAGATCTCCGGATCGCTGGTGGCGCGGTCGTGGGCCATGCCGATCGCCCACTTGTTGTTCTCCACCACGAACAGGATCGGCAGCTTCCAGAGGGCCGCCATGTTCAGGCACTCAAAGAACTGGCCGTTGTTGCAGGTGCCATCGCCGAAGAAAGCGGCAGTGACCGCATCGCTGCTGGCATCCCCGAGCGCGTCGCGCTTGTAGCGGCTGGTGAACGCCGCCCCCAGGGCCACCGGGATGCCCTCGCCGATGAAGGCATAGCCGCCCAGCAGGTGATGCTCCCGGGAGAACAGGTGCATGGAGCCACCTCGGCCCTTGCTGCAGCCGGTGGCCTTGCCGAACAGCTCGCTCATCACCTCACGGGCCGGCACGCCGCAGCTGAGCGCATGAACGTGATCCCGATAGGTGCTGCAGAACCAGTCGTGCTGGGCACGCATCGCCTTGATCACGCCCGTGCTCACGGCCTCCTGGCCGTTGTAGAGGTGCACGAAGCCGAACATCTTGCCGCGGTAGTACATCTCCGCGCACTTGTCTTCGAACCGTCGACCCAGGGTCATGTCCCGGTAGAGGACCAGACCGTCGGCACGGCTCACCGATGTGGGGCCAGCCGTGTAAAGGGACGCGAGCCTTTCCGAATGGCTGCTGACAGGCTCGGCCGCCGGCGGGGCCGGGACAGCGATCTCCTGGGTCATGGCAGGGACAGCGGAACTTCTGACCGCTGACTGTACGGGGTCTGTTCCGCACGCAGAGTCAAATTGGTTGCCTCTGCCTACACTCCCTGCCAAGCCCGTGCCGCGGGATTGCGAGTCGCCAGGGTTGGAACTGCCGATCGACCATTTCCAACTTCTGGGGGTGAGACCGGCCACTGATGCCCAGACGGTCTTGCACACCTTGCAGCAGCGGCTCGACCGGCCGCCGGAGCAGGGTTTCACCGCCGCAGCCCTGGAGGCCCGTGCCGTGCTGCTGCGCGAAAGCGCTGATCTGCTCAGCGATCCGGAGCAACGCCAGGCCTACGAAGCCGAGCTCATGGCGCTCGACACCGAGGACGGCGCCCTGACACCGGGCCTGGACGTGCCGCCTTCCCGCGAGATGGGGGCCTTGCTGCTGCTCTGGGAAGCGGGGCTGGCCATCGATGCTTTCGATGCAGCCCGTCGCTGCCTGCAACCGCCGCAGGCGCCGGCACTGGGCAGCCACCGCGAGGCCGATCTCACCCTGCTGGCGGGGGAAGCCTGCCGCATGGGTGCCAGAGAGCTGCAGGGGCGCCGTCAGTTCGAGCGGGCGGCCCAGCTGCTTCAGGAGGGCATCACCTTGATGCGGCGCACGGGCCGCCAACCGGAGCAGCAACGGCAGATGGAACACGACCTGGCCGATCTGCTGCCGTTTCGGGTGCTCGATCTGCTGCGGCGTGATCTGAGCGCCACCGACGAGCGCGCCGAAGGTCTGAACCTGCTGGAGATGCTGGTGGAGCGGCGTGGCGGACTGGAGGGTGACGGAGATCCAGCCCTACCCAGGAAAGACTTCCAGGACTTCTTCAAGCAGATCCGCCACTACCTGACGGTCCAGGAGCAGGTCGACCTGTTCAGCCGCTGGGCCAGCGGCAACGCCACCACCCCCGGCTCCGCCACCGCCGAATTCCTGGCCTGCCTGGCGCTCACCGCCTCCGGCTTCGCCCAGCGCAAGCCAGAACGCATCGCCGCCGCCCAGCTGCGGCTGGAGGCCAGCGGTCAGCCGGGCCTGCAGCCCTTCCTGGCCTGCCAGCATCTGCTGCTGGGGCGGGTGGCTACGGCGGAGGCCTGCTTCAGCCAGGGCGCTGATCCCGCCCTGCGCGCCTGGGCGGCCGAGCATGGGAGCGAACCGCTGGCTCAGCTCTGCGCCTACTGCTGCGACTGGCTGCGGCGCGATGTTCTCGCCGGATACCGCGACATCGAAATCGACCCTGATCTGGAGGCTTACTTCGCCGATCGCGACGTGCAGGCCTATGTGGAGCAGCTCGACCGGCGCCAGAACCGGGAGCTGCAGGGCCGGAGCCATGCCGGCACGGAAGCCATGTCTGCTGCTCCGCTCACCACAGCTCCGGTCCTCGACCCTCTGGCGTCCCGTGGCACGGCAGCTTCTTCTGAAGACCCGATGCGCTGGCCGGATCCACTGGAGCCCGCCGCTGACCCGGCCAGCCTGCCGCTCGAGAGCTCAGACCCCTTCCGCACAGCGACAACCACCCCGGCGCGGTCCAGTGCCGCCCCCCGCCCCAGGCGCGCTCCCCTTGGCGCCGCCGGCTGGAAAGCTCTGCCCGGCTGGGGCCGCATGGCCGCGGCCGCCGTTCTGGTCAGCGCCTTCGTCGCCGCTGGCCTGGCAGGAATGATGGCCCTGCGGCCCTTGTCGCCCGCCAGCCCCGACAAGCAGACCAAACAAGGAGTGGGCGCCACCGGCACCTCCCCCCCGCCAGCAGACACCCCCGCCAAGAGCCCCCCCGCGGCCAAGCCCCAGCCAGCCCGGGCGGCTGGCCCAGTGCCGCTCACCAGCGCCGAGCCGGATGAAAGCCAGCTGCGCGCCCTGCTGGAAGCCTGGCTGCAGACCAAAGCCGCAGCCCTCGATGGCCGAACCCCCGCCATCCCGCCCGCAGACCTGGCCCGGGAAAGGCTGGTGCGCGAACTTGCCGCCGAGCTACGCCGCAACAGTGCCCGGGGCGTGAGCCGTGAGCAGGTGACGACCGAGATCCAGGGCCTCCGTATCGACACCCGCACCCCCCGCCGGATCGCCGCCGCCGTGGACATCCGCTACAGCGACACGGCGCTCGACGCCCAGGGCAAGGTGGTCGATCGCACCCCTGCCACCAACTTTCGCAACCTCTACATCTTCGGCCGCGAGGGCGAGGTGTGGAAGGTGGTGGGCTTCCGCCCGCTCTCCTGAGCCGCAGCTGAGCCCTTGAGCCTGAGCTGAGGCTGGGGGCGTGCAAGCGGCGCCGCCGAAGCAGCGGCGGAAGGCCGGCCGGCATGTTTTTACGATCGGGTCACGATCCGCCGGTGCTTCGCCCCATGTTCGACGAACTTTCCCAGCGTTTCGAAGACGCGGTCAAGAGCCTGCGGGGCCAGGACAAGATCACCGAGAGCAACGTGGATGGGGCGCTGCAGCAGGTGCGCCGGGCCCTGCTGGAGGCCGATGTCAGCCTCGATGTGGTCAAGGGCTTCATCGCCGATGTGCGCGAGCGCGCCATCGGTGCCGAGGTGGTGCGGGGGGTGAGCCCGGATCAGCAGTTCATCCAGCTGGTGCATCAGGCACTGGTGGAGGTGATGGGCGGGGAGAACGCACCGCTGGCCCGTGCCGATCAGGCCCCCACGGTGGTGCTGATGGCCGGTCTGCAGGGGGCGGGCAAGACCACCGCCACCGCCAAGCTGGGCCTCCACCTCAAGGAACAGGGCCGGCGCGCGCTGCTGGTGGCCGCCGACGTCTACCGGCCCGCCGCCATCGATCAGCTGCAGACCCTCGGCAAGCAGATCGGCGTGGAGGTGTTCAGCCTGGGGGCCGACGCCCGGCCGGAGGACATCGCTGCCGCCGGTGTGGCCAAGGCGCGTGCCGAAGGCTTCGACACCGTGCTGGTGGACACCGCCGGCCGGCTGCAGATCGACACCGCGATGATGGAGGAGATGGTGCGGATCCGCACCGTGGCAGCGCCCGATGAGGTGCTGCTGGTGGTGGATTCGATGATCGGCCAGGAGGCCGCCGACCTCACCCGCGCCTTTCACGAGCAGGTGGGCATCACCGGAGCCGTGCTCACCAAACTCGACGGCGACTCCCGCGGGGGTGCGGCGCTCTCGATCCGCAAGGTGAGCGGCGCGCCGATCAAGTTCATCGGCACCGGCGAAAAGGTGGAAGCCCTGCAGCCGTTCCACCCGGAGCGGATGGCCAGCCGCATCCTCGGTATGGGCGATGTGCTCACCCTGGTGGAGAAAGCCCAGAAGGAGGTGGAGATCGCCGATGTGGAGCGTATGCAGAAGAAGCTGCAGGAAGCCTCCTTCGACTTCAGCGACTTCGTTCAGCAGATGCGCATGATCAAGCGCATGGGATCTCTGGGCGGCCTGATGAAGCTGATCCCGGGAATGAACAAGATCGACGACGGCATGCTCAAGCAGGGCGAGGCCCAGCTCAAGCGGATCGAGGCGATGATCGACTCAATGACCGAGGACGAACGCAAGCAACCCCAATTGCTGGCGGCCCAACCCTCACGGCGGCGGCGCATCGCCGCAGGCAGCGGTCACACCCCGGCGGATGTCGACAAGGTGCTGGCTGATTTCCAGAAGATGCGTGGCTTCATGCAGCAGATGACCCGCGGCGGAGGCATGCCGGGCATGCCAGGGATGGGCGGCGGCATGCCCGGATTCCCCGGAATGGGGGGCGGCATGCCAGGCATGGGGGGCTTCCCCGGCATGGGCGGAGGGATGCCGGCCGATGCCGGTGGGGGCACTGCTGGGGGGGCGCGCAAAGCCAACCGGCCGCCGAAAAAGCGCAAAGGCTTCGGCCAGCTGTGAGCAGCAGCCAGCCGCGCCTGTGGGCTGTGAGGGCTGTTGTACCGTTATGGACTGCCATCTTCACGACTGCGCCACGATGATCAAGCTCCGCCTGAAGCGGTTCGGCAAGAAGCGGGAAGCGAGCTTCCGCTTGGTTGCCACCAACAGCACATCACGTCGTGATGGGCGGCCGCTGGAGGAACTGGGCTTCTACAACCCCCGCACGAAAGAAACCCGCCTCGACACCGAAGCGATCCGTGTGCGTCTGGGCCAGGGCGCCCAACCCACCGACACGGTGCGTTCGCTGCTGGAAAAAGGCGGCCTGATCGAGAAAACGATCCGTCCGGGCGAAACCGTCGGCAAGGCCAACCAAGCCGCTGCCCGCGAAGCTGCAGCCAAGCAGGTTGAGAAGGAAGCGGCAGAAGCCAAGGCCGCCGCTGCAGAAGCTGCCGCCAAGGAAGCCGCTGAAGCTGCTGCCAAAGCGGCAGAGGCTGCTGAAGCCGCTGCCGCCGCCGCCGCCGAACCTGAACCCACTGCTGCTTCTGCGGCCGCTTGAGGGCGCGCCCCATGACCGGGGCCGACACCTCCTCTTCGCGCACGCTCATCGCGCTGCCGAATCCATCGTCAGCCCTGGCTCTGGCTGGCGAAGCAGAAGCCACCCTGCACCACATCGAGGCGCTCACCGGCGTCTCCATGGTGCTGCGGGGTCTTGATCTGTCGATTCAGGGGCGCAGCAGCCAGCGCGAGCGGGCCGCCGCCCTCGTTGATTTGCTGCGGCCCCTCTGGCAAGAGGGCCAAGCCGTCGGGGCCGTGGATGTGCAAACCGCACTGGTGGCGCTCGACACCGGCCGCAGCGCCGAACATCGCGACCTGGGCAATGTGGTGCTGGCCCGCAGCCAGGCCGGCAAGCTGCTGCGTCCGCGCACCCTGCGCCAGCGCAGCTATGTCGAGGCGATGGAGCGCCACGACCTCACCTTGGCGCTCGGTCCAGCGGGCACCGGCAAAACGTTCCTGGCCACCGTCCAGGCGGTGCGGATGCTGACTGAGCGGCGGGTGGAACGGCTGATCCTCACCCGGCCTGCCGTGGAAGCAGGCGAACGGCTGGGCTTCCTCCCCGGCGATCTGCAGCAGAAGGTGGACCCCTACCTCCGTCCCCTCTACGACGCGCTGCACAGCCTGCTGGGGGCGGAACGCACCAGCGCGCTGCTGGAAAAAGGGGTGATCGAGGTGGCTCCGCTGGCCTACATGCGAGGCCGCACGCTGGCCGACGCCTTCGTGATCCTCGATGAAGCCCAGAACACCACAACAGCCCAGATGCGCATGGTGCTGACGCGGCTGGGGGAGAACTCCCGCATGGTGGTCACGGGTGATCCCACCCAGATGGATCTGCCGGCGGGCCAGCTCAGCGGCCTGATCGAGGCGGCCCAAGTGCTTCAGGGGGTCGAAGGCGTGGCGATCTGCGAGCTCACGGCGGCCGATGTGGTGCGCCACCCCCTGGTGCAGCGGCTGGTGACCGCCTATGCCAACCGCGATGCCAACGGGCCGGCACCCACAGCGCAACAGCGATTCGACGGCCAGCAACGCCGCCGGGGACCATGAACAGCAGAGAACGGCTCCGCATTCCCGCCGAAATCGCATTGGCGGCCCTTGTGGCCTATGTGCTCGGCTTCTGGTTCACCAGCCTGTTCCCTGGCTATCTGCCCAAGATCGGCGGCCTCTGGTCGGCCATCTCGGCGATCGTGGTCACCCAGTCCACCCGCAGGGAAACGACCTCCTCCGCCTCCCTGCGCATTCTTGGATCGGCAATCGGCGCGATCACCAGCGCCATCTACCTGACGCTGCTGCCCTTTCACCCGCTCGGCCTGGCCCTGGCGATCTTCGCCACGGTTCTGCTCTGCGCCGTCGTCAACATTCCCAGCCACGGCCGCCTGGCTGCGATCACGGTGATCGTGGTCATGGTCACCGGCAGCCTGGATCCGAAGCTGAGCCCGGGCCTGAACGCCTTACTGCGCTTCGTTGAATCCTGCATCGGCACGGGCGTGGCGATGCTGGGCGTCCGGCTCTGGCCAGGTCCCGTCGAGAAAGACTGAAGCAACCGTTCAGACGGCATGGGGAGATCCGCACCCCTCAGCAGGCGTGGACGCTCCCAATGACCGAAACCCGCTGGCAGGATGGATGGAGTTTCGTTCCACTGGAGCGCAATGCCGGCCAGCAGCAATTTTCAGCAAGCCATTCGTGAGGCCCAGTCGAGCGCCTTGGTTGGCCCCAATGTGGTCAACAAGGCTCTCCCCTATGTGGGCGGCGGCATGGTGCTCACCGCCGGGGGTGTGGTGGGTGGCCTGTCGATGATCGGCACCCCGCTGTTCATGCCCCTGTTCTGGGTGGCCCTGATCGGCAACTTCATCCTGTTCTTCGTCGCCCAGAACGTGGCGATGAAGGGCAACAACAGCACGGCGCTGCCGATCCTGGCGATCTACAGCCTGATCACGGGGTTCACGCTCAGCGGCATCGTGGCCATGGCCATCGGCACCGCCGGGATCGGCGCCATCGGCACGGCCGCCCTGGCCACCGGCATCACCTTCGTGGTGGCCTCAATGGTGGGCCGCCGCATGAGCGACAACCTGGGCCAGGCCCTGGGCGGTGTGGTGGGCCTTGGCATCCTCGGCCTGATCATCGCCATGGTGGTGCAGATCGTGGGCGGGATCTTCATTCCGGGCTTCGGTGGCAACGGCTTTGAGCTGCTGATCGCCGGCTTCGGCACCGTGCTGTTCGTGGGAGCCGCCTTCCTCGACTTCTACACGATGCCCCGCACCTACAACGACGACCAGTACCTGGCCGGCGCCCTGGGGATGTACCTCACCTATATCAACCTGTTCATCTTCATTCTGCGCCTGATCATTGCCCTCAACGGCGGCGGCCGGCGCGACTGAACACTGCAAAGTGTTGTGATCTGCCAGGGGGTTACCCCTGGCTTTTTCATGCTGACTTGCTCCGGATGAACCAACAAGGCGAGCCAAGACCTCCTCTAGGTGTGCAATTTTCTGCGCGAGAACGAGTATGCATTGCATCAAGCGAATCCAATAGCATGAGCTCCGATCCCATGAACTAGCTGCACAGAATCCACACCGTTTGCTGATCTGATGAATTCTCACCCTGCTAGAAATCCGATCCTCGTCATGCAGCAGGGGAAACCTGATGCGATGCATCCGCCAATCAGAAATACCTTTGTCCAGAAGCTAGGCACACATCGACAGAAAGCCAGCCCGAAGTGTCTTGTCGTTGTCAAGAAGAGGCGCCCTCGCATCAGCAGAATGCAAAAGGCGATCAAGCAGCAGCTCGCCCATCTGGAGCGTAACCTTGCCAGCATTGATTCCCTGATCGCATGTTGTGGCAACCTTCAGGTATGAGGGACAGTGTAGGTTGCTTCCCGGATCAAACAGTGAGCCATCTGCTAACCATGCATATCGGCCTCCGAATAGCAACCATTCTCAGGCCAGCGATGTGTCAGCACCATGCCTTCCCGTAAGCCAGGTTCCTTGCCTCATCGTTTTCTGATGGTGGCCGCTGCCTCTGTGCTGTTGGCTCCAGCAGCCTTGCCTGCAGGATCAGCGACACAGGCCATGCAGATTCAAACGGAGCTCCTGCAACACTGCGGCGAGCCCATACAGGTGGAAGGCTACATCCTCGCCCCTGGGGATGTACTGGAACTGAGAATGCTCCATTCCTCGGCACAGCCCCTAGGTGGCAGCCTGGAAATACTCAGCGATGGCACTGCCTCGCTGGCCCTCATTGGTTCAGCCAAGCTCAGCGGCCTCACTCTGAGTCAAGCAGAGAGGTGGTTAACCCAACTCTATAAACAGGTGCTATTGCGGCCCGAGCTCACGCTGCGAATTGTTCGGATAAGCCCGTGCTTGCGTCGGGGTTAGGAGAGAGTCCGAATCCAAGCAGGGTCATTGGCGCCAAGCGGGAGATGGTGCGAAAGAAAATGACTCACTATGAACTAACCGAGCCTTTCCTTCGTGATATCAACGATTGAGAAGCCCGGCAGCATCACCCCATGAAGCGCGGATCTGCGCCAGGTGGCTTTTCACCTCAGCCTCAGAACGCCGAGCATAGGCGCAGGGGTCAAGCCTATCAAGCTCAACTTCGTTGAAATCCCACGCATCAACAGTCAGTATCAGGACAATCTCTGTTCTACCGGAACACCTTCCTGACCGCTCGAATCTTCACGCCATCAGCGGATGATGAGCCGAAGATTGATGATGGCAACCTTTTCGCCGAGACAATCACCATGACTGTGAGCTTGGCGGTCCGAGCTCTGGGGTACGTCCCTCTGCGGGGAAGCAACCACCCTCTGATGGACATCACTCGAATCGTAAAGGGACCTAAGCACTGGTGCACCGAGGAGCGACGCTCAGATCATTCTCATCCGCCTCAATAGCACTCTGTAGCGCCAAACCCCCGCCATCGCCTACAACCAATGGGTGTGGTGTCCACTACCTTCAACTCAATTTTGCGTGAGGGTGACACCATGGTAAAGAATCGAAACCCCTCAGACAACGCGGTGGACATCCGGAACTAGGCAAGCCTGCCCAGAGGGCAGTTCATGGTGATTCATTCTTCTAATGACAACATCAACCCACGGTTCTGACAAGCGCTCATCTAGCGTCTCCTACCTAGGGTTGTCTGTAACGCAGAGGTCATGATGCAAAGCAATGCGATGGCCGCTTTGCGGGTCATCTGTGTCACTACGCTCTTCCCGTTGGTCTGGATCACCCTGGCCATGATCAATGGCAGTGAGCGCCATGGGGTGAGCCAATTGGCTGACGTTCCCGCTAGGCCATTACCCGCAAAGCGCAAGCTCGTTGCAGATCATGCTGCGGCTATTGACGATTCGGTGCTGTCAGCACTGCTGCTGAATTCGTCCAGTTCCTCTCTCCCCAAGGAGCCAGCGTCGAATCGAAAGGAGGGCCCTTTCCTTCAGTCATCAAGCCCGAAAGAAGGCCTTGGACAGAATCCATCCTCAAGTCCAGCGGCCGTGCCATCTGAACGAAGCGACAACGTCCTGGTTGCGTCTTCAAGAGCAAGGGAAGAAGGGCTCCGTGAACAGATTGGAGTTCCCCGGCCGGGCGTATCGATCGGATTCAGCAAGGCTGATCTGCTGGGCGGTCCGCTCACCCTCGCCGCCTCACGCGAAGTCGTGATGCCGGTTCTTGCTAGGGCTCAACGTGCACACTGGGCAAGCAGCGGTGATCCACTAGCGCCGCTGCCCGCCGAGTGGCGCACGCCCATGCGCCAGGCGGTAAACCAGCTCGTTTCTACCAGCAAACAGAAACTCACCGAACTCACTGCACAAGTTGTTCATCTTCCCTCAACCAGAGTTACCCTGATAGAACAGGTGCCTGTGGTAATCCACCACGACGGTACTGCCACTTTGCTGCGTGCGCCCCACAGTCGTGCAGCAATCAAAGACATTGAAGACTGGGCAGCACAACAGCCTGTACCGAATCAAGGCGCTCTATCCATCGCATTGGTAACCATCCACCCGTTGCTGCAATCGCTGCCATCCCCACCAAAGGCAGTGAATTCCCGGATTGATTCAAGGCTGCCACCTCCAGTCTCAGCGACCCAGGCCAGCTCTGTCAGGCCGCTCCAAGGGACTAGCTTTCCCATACCACCGCCCCTCCCAACAGAGGGCCAACGGCTGGCAAAATGAATTGGGGCCCGCCACGTGGCCATGCGAAGCCGCCGCTGACAAGCTCCCAGCAGCGCCTTTTCGCTCCATCACGCAGTTTCCAACCCCACGCCAGAACTCGACCCATTCACCACGTCATCAACGGGAAAAAAGTTGGCAGCCTGCTTGTGCTTTCCTAGCGGTGATCCCTCACGAAGTTGTTCATTCCTGCGGCTAAACAACACGCTGTTGGGGGATGGAGTCACCGGGATGTGGTCTGCTCGAAATCACCAAACCCGAGCCAACTGTTGCCCATGAGCCCCACCCATCCATCCCTGCTATCCCAGGACCCTTGCTTCGCAGTCGGAGTGGCTTTCCAGAGTTTCAACCAATCAATGATCCAAAGGACATCATTATCAGCAGATGTCCACAAGGGCGGAACGAGCGCCGTCCGCAGATTCAGAAACCACTGCGGTTCTCAGTGCCAGGCGAATAGCTCCTCAACCGCCTGCTCCGCGGCAATGAAACGCCCAAGCAAGGCCGAGGCGAAGCGAGGTCGTGGGGCAAGACTTGATCAAGGCAGTGGAACAGCCAGGGGAACGGCCAATGTGGCGCCGCCCTGCCCCCGGGATCGCCTGTCGCAGGGCGATGCAGAGGTCGTCCTCGAGGCCAGGTGACACTGCTGCGCGGCGTCGACGGCTGCCGGGCCGGCTGGTTGTGCGTGGAGCTGGGGCAGCAAGAACGGCTGGTGCGGGTGCGGCTCTGCCGCAGCGCCGTCGAGCTGTTCAAGGGGGCTGAACCAGCCATCACCGCCATCGATATGCCGATCGGACTGGGCGACAACGGGCCACGTCCCTGCGACCGGGCGGCACGGCGCTTCCTGCGCCAGCGGGGTAGCAGTGTGTTTCCTGCACCGGTGCGGGCCGTGCTCGCGGCCACCTCCTACGTACAGGCCTGTGAACTCTCGCTGGCCGCGCAGGGGCGCAAGCTCAGCAAGCAGAGCTTTTTCCTGCTGCCGAAGATCCGCGAGCTCGATGGGGTGTTGCGGGCGAATGCGCAGCTGGCCGCTGCCACGGTGGAGGCGCACCCTGAGGTGTGCTTCGCTCGCTGGAACGGCGACACGCCGATGCTCCATGCCAAGAAGACGGCTGCCGGCCGCGCCGAGCGGCTCGCCCTGGTGGAGGGTTGCTTCCCTGGCGCCGTCAGCCGCGTGCGGAGCCGATTTCTGAAGCGGGAGGTGGCCGACGACGACATCCTTGATGCCCTAGCCACTCTGCACACCGCCAGCCGTCTCGCCGACGGGTCAGCCGTGGCCTTTGGTGACGCTGACGTCAGAGACAGTGCCGGCCTGCCGATGCGGATCTGGGGATGAGCCAGGCCCACAACCACATAACCACCCCGAAGACCTGCGCCTAACCCCATCCACCTCTGACTGCTTCCTGCCAAAAAAAAGCCCC
>NZ_JBSJOY010000008.1:0-44837 GCF_056633115.1 Marcopretia estuarina LEGE 06307
GCTCGCTATTGCTCGCCGCAAGCACCGGAAAGTCTGTGCTCGCAAGGCTTTCGCCCGCTACTAGAGCGGTGGGACTGCGTTGCAGCCACTGCAGAGAGCAGCCCAGCTCTGTAAGCACAAGCCAGGCCGCGGCCAGATCCCAGATCTTGGGCGTGGCCTCCAGAGCTGAGACGGTCTGGCCCATTGCCACGCTGACGAGGTTCAAGCTGGCCACACCGAGCAGGCGGATCTTGCCGGGAAACCTGCGGTCGGGGAGCTTCTGCAGCACGCCGATCGACCGGCTGCACAGGGACGCACAACCGGTCTGCAGCTGCTGGGTGGACGGCGGCAAGAGACGTTTGCCGTTACGCCACGCTCCCTGGCCCCGCACCGCCACGATGCGTTGTCGCAGCGGAGGGACATCAAGCAGGGCCAACACGGGAACCCCTGCCTCGAAGCGGGCCATCGAAATGGCCCAGTAAGGGATGCCCGCCGCGAAGTTGGTGGTGCCATCAAGGGGATCCACCACCCAGAACGCCTCTGTGGCAGGGACAAGATGCCTCCCCTCCTCGCTCAGCACCCCTTCGCCGGGATAGAGCTCAGCCAGGCCCTGCACCAGGGTCTCGTCACTCCAGCGATCGCAGGCGGTGATCAAGCTGCCATCGGCCTTGGCTTCGAATGCCATATGGCCAAAATCGTTGCGTTGCCGCTCTGCCACCGCATCAAGCAGGGAGTTGAGCCGCAGCGCATCCGCCGGCAACGCGTGGGCAAAGGTCATCCGAGCTCCATGGCAAGCACCTGGGTGAGGCTGCGGCTGGTGTCCTCACGGAACCGGTGCAGATTGACGCGGCTGAGCATCAGCAAGGCAGCCAGTGCGACCAGTGCCTCGATGCCCAGCACAAGAGCGAAGGGGGGGAAGGGTCCCTGCAAAGGGAAGAGTGCTCGACCAAGGTCGAGCAGGCCACCACCGAGCAACTTGGCGATGGCCCGGGACAATGCCTGGGCCAGGCCCCACACCCCGACAAAAGTGCCGGCCGCCTCGGGCAGGGTGAGATCAAGCATCAGGCAGAGCGCACTGTTGGTTCCGATGCCGGAAGCCAGGCCGAACAGGATCATCAGCCCTTGCAGAACTGCCACACGGGCGGTGAAGCCGGCCAGCAGGAGGAGCAATAAGGAGATCAGGATCAGCCGACAGCCAAGGCGGGCCGCCGCGAATTTGCCTAGACGCGGCACGATCCACAAACCGGCCAGGATCAGACCCACCAATGTGCCGGACCCCCAGAGCGCATTGAGCGACGCGGTGGCGGCGATGGGCATGCCGAACACATCAGCTCCATAGCTCTCCAGGATCGGGTCCTGGAGGAACAGGGCCAGGGTGAAAAGAATCAGGAAGGTGAAGAAGATCGCCACCTGCGCGCTTGATCGGATCAGACGCCAGGCCCGCGACAGGGTGATGGCGTCGTCGCGATCGGCGGCGCTGCTCAGTGATTCACCAGCCCGGGCGGGCTCGATCCCCCAGGTGGCCACGAGAGTGAGCAGGAACACCAGCCCGGCCGATCGCAGCATGAATGGCCCGAGAACCGTTTCAAGGGTGGTCCGATCTGTGATGCCATCGAGGCCGCGGAGGCTCAACGAAATGGCAATGGCACCGATCACAATGCCGATGGTGAGCATGCACCAGATGATGCTCACGGCCCGGGGGCGTTCCTGCTCCTGGGTGCGGTCGATCACCAGGGCGAGATACGGGGTGGTGGCCATCGACACCGCCAGCCCATAGAAGGCAAACAGCCCGCACAACAGCACCACCCCCAGCAGAACCGCCTGGCCGTCAGCGCTGTCCATGGCCTCCGCCAGGCGGAAGATCAAGGGAACCACCAACACCGCCAGAGCGCAGAAACAAGCGCTGCCCGCCCAGATGTAAGGCGTGCGATGCCGGCCAGCGATGGCGTGGCGATCGGAAATCTGGCCGAAAAGGATGCGCGACGGGGCAACGAACTGCTCGAAAGCCAGTGCTCCGCCCACCAACAAACCGGGGAAGCCCAGTTCGCTGAGCATGATCCGGTTCAGCAGACCGGCAAACACAACCGCGAGAAAACCGAGCGATCCCTGGAACAGACCCAACCGAATGGTGGTGACGAACGAAAGGCCTGGCCGCGCCGTCGCTGCTTGGGTCATCCGGGTGGTCGGCGACGACACCGTGACCCTATCAACGGAACCAAGTCAGCCAAAAGGGAAGTGGCGATCAGGGGGAAAGCGGTGCTGCGCCACCGGGTCCTCGGACCTCCGCCTGACAGGCAGGTTGGAGCGGCTGGGGATCGATTGGAATCTGGGTGGCGGGATCGACGGCCGGCTTGACCGCTTTTAATGCCGGAGGCTTGCAGAAGGCCACCTGATCAAGGCCCGTACGACGGCGCAGTTCCGCCAAGCGCTTGTTGTAGTCGGTGACGGCGGTGGCGTACCTCACCTCCGCCTGGGTGAGGTCGCGCTGGCTGTCAACCACTTCCCGCTGGGTGGTGACGCCGGCTTGAAACCGCAGCCTGGCCAACCGCAGCGCTTCACGGGAAGAGATCACCTCCCGGGACGTGGTGGTGATGTCGCGGTTGTTCTGCAGCAGCTGATAGAAACTGGTTTCCACCTCAAAGCGGATGGCATCCCTCCGGCTGGCGAAATTGAAGCGGTTCTGCTCTGCGGCCTGCTTCTGCTGACGGAACTCGGCGGCAGCGCGTCCGCCATCGAAGAGCGTCCAGCGAAGATTCAGACCAATGGCGTTGTCAATGGAGTAGGAGAAATTGTCGAAGTTGATAGACTGACCCTCCGGGACGTTGGTCTGACCATTGCTGCGATCCCAGCCAAAGTTATTGACGATGCTTAAGAATGGCTGCGTTGCGCCGAGGGAAGCGTTGGCATTGCTGTTCGCAATCGAGATGTCGAGCAACACTTGATCGAGCTCCTCGCGGAACGCAAAAGCCGCCACGATGCTCTCCTGCAACGAGGGAATCCAGGTGGCAAGAACCCGCGCAGGCTCCTTGGCCGTCGGGGTGATGTCTTGAGGGAGGTCGAGCAGAGCGGCCAGGCTGCGGCGGGCAATCGACTGGGAGGACAACTGGTTGGTGAGTAGCTGCTGGTCGCGGGCAAGCTGGGTTTCAGCCTGAAGCACATCCAGCTTGGTAGAGACACCCGCTTGGAACCGTGCACGAGCATCCTTAAGGCTGACGAGGGAGGCCCGCACAGACTCCTGACCGATCCTCACACCCTCGTCGCTGAGCTGAAGGTCGAAATAAGCCTGGGCAGCCTGCAAACGAAGATCTCGTAGGGCAATCAGGTATTGGTTCTGCGCTTTCTCGAAGGAATCGCGTGCTGCGGAAATCTGGGGAACCCGCTGCGGATTGATCAGATCCCAATTGATGCCGATATTCATCGAGGCACCGATCCGGGCACCAATGGTGGCACCGGTAGGAGCAAACAGTCCGGTGGCGGAGTTCTGGAAGCTGTAGTTATTACGGAGTGACGGGAAGTTGTTCTGGGTGGTGAGGTTGATTGTGGGATACCAGGCCGATATCTGAGCCCTGAGATTGGACTGCGCCTGCTCAACCTGTGACGCCACTGCCTTGAGGTTGGGGTTGTTCACCTCTGCCAGGGTTTCCACCTCCTGCAGGCCCAATGGACGGAGCTGCTGGATTCTCACTTGGGAAGGAAGATCCGGGAGTGCAAGCGGCGGGGGGGCAACCAACGGTTGCAGCGCTTCGGGCAACTGGCGAGCAGCCGGTGCAAGCACCGAGGGATCGGACAGCGGGCGCTCCCCCTTCAGCTCGGTAGCCGTGGGCAGGGCGCCAGAGCCGGCAGTGGAAGGCTGGGCAGGAGACGGAGCAGTGCCCGCAGCCTTGGAGCTTGGCTCAGCGGTGGTGGTGGGTTTCTGAGCAGTGGTGTCTGGGCCAGAAGGAAGGACTGAGGTGCTCTGTGCGAGCGATGGACGGGCGCCCAGCGGAAGGAACACCATCCCTGCCAGAGCACACGAAGCAAGGAGGGAGGGGCGCACGCGTCGTGAGACCTGATAACCAGCTGAGTTTAAGGAGGATGGGCAAGAGCGCCGACGCAGGCAGACACGAAATCATCTGCCCCATCCACGACCCGGATCGGCACCCCCAGACGGTCTTTGATCGCAGAAAGGGGGAGGTCGTCGAGGAACACCGGCTCTCCCTGCCGCAGCATCACCCCGGGTAGCAGAAGCATGTCGCCGAGATCCGCCCCGGCCAGCCCCGCCAACACATCTGAACCCGTTAAGAGGCCGGTGACCACCAGATCCTGCCCCCAGTAGGGGCTGGGCAAGCCGAACAACTGCAATGTCAACCCCTGCACTGCGTTGAGCCGCTCCACCACAGGCGAGAGCGCGCCGGCCACAAGTCCACCCACCACCCAACTGACACGCCGTGGAACGGCGAGGCGCTTCGGCAGGGAGGTGGTGGCCCGATCCAGCGCTTCGAGGAAGGCGCGAATGCTGCCGACGCCGTTTTCCTGCTGCGGCAGATCCTCGTAGTTGAGGCGCTCCGGCAGCGGCTGACCGGCCATCAGGTACCACTCATCGGACAGCCAGGCGAAACGAGTGTCGAGCTGCTGCTGGAAACCCTGCTGCAGCCGCTCCACCAGGGCGATCACCCTCCCGGCACAGGCAGGATCAACAGGCCTGAGGCCATCACCACTGGGGCGGAAGCGGGTGAGGCCAACGGGCACGACTGCGGCAGAGAGCACGGCAGGCCAGGACCCCGACGCAAACCCCGCCAGATCCTTGAGGGTGCGCTCGAGGGCAGGGCCATCGTTCAGGCCAGGGCAGACGACCACCTGGGCATGGATCTGCAGGCGACGTTCGGCGAACCAGACGAGCTGTTCCAGCAGCAAGCCCGCACGTGGATTCACCAACAGGCGGCTGCGCAGAGCCGGATCGGTGGCGTGGACGGAGACGAACAACGGCGACAGCCGCTGCTGTTCGATCCGCTCCCAATCGGCGGCAGTGAGGTTGGTGAGGGTGAGGTAAGAGCCGTAGAGAAAGCTGAGGCGGTAATCGTCGTCCTTGAGGTAGAGGCTGCCGCGACGCCCCGGCGGCTGCTGGTCGATGAAGCAGAAGGGGCAGTGGTTGTTGCACTGCCGCAGGCCATCAAACAGCGCCTCGGTGAAGCCGAGCCCAAGCCCCTCATCAGCCTCCTTCTCCAGCTCCACCCGATGACGCTCGCCGCCAGGATCCTCCACTTCAAGCACCAGCTCCTCTTCGCCCACCAGTACCTGCAGATCGATCAGGTCGCGTGGACGCACTCCATTGATGCTCAGCAGCCGATCACCGGGTTGGAAGCCCAGGTCTTCGCCGATCGAACCGGGCTCCACAGTGGCCACAACGGCGGGCTGGGGCTGACGGCCCGGGGTGGCATCGGCCAACGCCAGGCCGGCGGATGGTTCGTTCCACATCGGGCGGTGGGCATCAGGCTCCAGTGTGGAACCCAGCAGGCGGGGCTGGTGGGCCAAATCGCAAGGGCTCTGCTGGGCACGCGGGGTTGCTCTGTGCAGCAACGCTCCTGCCGGCTGCCGTCAATTGAGCAAGGCCGGGGCCGCCTGACGAGCCCAGACCAGCAATGCGACGCCGAAAACGAGCCGGTAGGCCACGAACACCCAGGTGCTGTGGGCCTGAAGGAAACGGAGCAACCAGGCGATCGCCAGCCAGGACACCACCGCCGCAGAGAGGATTCCGACCAGCAAAGGCAGCGGGCCCAGCGAGGCGCTGGCGGCAAACGCCGACTTCAGCTCCACCAGCCCGGCCAGGGTGATCGCCGGTATGCCGAGTAAAAACGAGAAGCGCGCGGCGGCAGGGCGCTGCCAGCCATCGAACAGCGAGGCCGTGAGGGTGCTGCCGGATCGGGACACGCCGGGGATGATGGCGAGCATCTGGGCAAGCCCGACCACCAGGCCATCAACGGGACGCACCTGGGGCAGTTCCTTGCGGCGACGGCCGACCACTTCGGCACAGGCCAGCAACAGCGCCATCACGATGGAGACGATCGCAATCGAGGGGATGCTGCGCAGCACGGAGGTTTCGTAGCCGCTCCAGAAGCGCTTGATGGCGCTGCCGGCGGCCACGATCGGCAAGGTTCCAACGGCCATGGCCAGTCCAAGTCGGGCGGACGGATCACGCCATTGCCCATGGCGGAAGGCCCGGGACATCCCCACCGCCACATCCAGCAGATCGCGGCGAAAGTAGAGCACCACGGCGGTAATGCTGCCGAGCTGGATCACGGCCGTGACGGCGACGCCGGGATCACCCCAACCCAGCAGCACGGGCACGACCTTGAGGTGGGCGGTGCTGCTGATCGGCAGGAATTCGGTCAGTCCCTGGACCACACCCAGCACAAGGGCCTGCCAGCAGGCCTCCAGCAGTCCCGGTGCCTGGGACGGAAGGACAGGAGGCATGGGGACGGTCGTCAGGACATGACGTGACCTTATGGCGGGCGGCTCCCGCCAGCCACCCAGCAATCCCCTAAGGTTGGCAACCTTTCTTCATACGTACAGGTGCCCGGGGTTTCGCTCTACCTTGCCCGCGTCTCAACCCTGGAGCGATCCCCCGAGGTGGTTCTGGCTCTACCACGGTCATCGAGGGGCACCTGGCCAGCGAAGCACGCCCCTGCCACGCGCGAGCTGCGCTGGCTCCTGCCGGTCGCCGTGGGGATGCTCGTGGCCCTGCCGGTGTTTCTGCAGGCGCCATGGGTGCGGTTGCATCCCACCAGCGCCACCGCCTTCACAACCGTGCTGCTGAGCGCCGGGCTGTTGCTCGGCTGGCGCGGCCAGGGCCAGTGGCGCGAACTGGGCGGCGTGCTGGTGGGCTTCAGCGGCAGCTGGCTGGCTGGTTGTCTGTTCTGGGGGTGGTTCCGTCTGCACCCGGCCTGGCATCTGCCGGTCGAAGCCTTCGCTGTGCCAATCGCCTGGGCCGGACTCTCGACCCGCTGGCGCAGCGCCGGGGCTTTCTACCTCGCCTCCCTGCTGGGAACGGCCTGCACGGATGGCGCCATGCTGCTCACGGGCGTGATGCCCCTCTGGCCCCAGGTGCTTCAGGCACCAGCCGAGCAGGCGCCCGAGCTGCTGCGCAAAGCCGCGGAGCTCGTGTTGCAGCCGCTGGCGCTGATCGAAATCGCCACGATCGCCACCGGGCTGATCCTGCTTGGGCGGCGCTGGTGGCCGCAGGGAGCCAGTGGTCGGGTGGCGGCAGCCGCCTTGATCACCACCCTCGCGGTTGATGGGATTTTCCTGGGTGCAGCGCTGTTGAGCCCGCACCTGAGCGGACTGATCTGATCCCACCTGCTGAGCGGCTCCGGCTGGGCCTTTCAAGCAGGGCCAAGGCCAGGGAGGTCTGATCTGGAGCGAAGCCTCCCGCCCGTTCATGGGCCGATTGAAGAACTGCAAAAGCCAGGGGGCTGCGGTGCAGGGATCGCAGTGGGGCGCTGTAGCGTTGCAGCGGTGCCGACCGGCTGCCTCAACAGGAGATTTTCGATGAAACGGGTGGTTGCCTGGCTGATGAGTGGTGTGCTTCTTGCGGGCCTGCTGATGGCCATGGCTCTGCCCCCTGCGGCCGTCGCTGATGCCCCGCGCAACGTGGCGGACGACAAGATCGCCGCTGCCGTCGGGAAGGTGGACCTCAACAACTCTCCGGTCCGTAGCTTCCAGCAATTCCCTGGGATGTACCCCACGCTGGCCGGCAAGATCGTGCTGGGCGGCCCTTACGAATCCATTGACGACGTGCTCAGCCTTGACCTCACGGAGCGCCAGAAGGAGCTGTTTGAGAAGTACCGCGATAACTTCACAATCACTCCTCCTTCCATTGCCCTCAACGAAGGCTTTGACCGCATCAACAATGGTGTCTACCGCTGATCCAGCTCTCTTCTGATTCCCATCTGGCCGCCGGGGTTCATCCGGCGGCTTTTTTGTCGTTCCGTTGACTGCATCGACCCCCCGGCCGTCGTCTTCCCAGCCACCGCTGGCGACCACCTGGGATGTGGTGGTGGTCGGCGGGGGCGCTGCCGGCCTGATGGCCTGCCTGGAGCTGCCGAGTGAACTGAGGGTGCTGCTGCTCAGCAAAGAGCGGGGCCCGCGCTCGGCAAGCCGCTGGGCGCAGGGGGGTATCGCCGCCGTGACACGCCCCGAGGACAGCTTTGCCAGCCACCGGGAGGACACACTCAAGGCCGGTGCAGGGCTCTGTGATCCTGCGTCCGTGGAGTTGCTCGTTCATGAAGCCCCCCGCTGCGTGGAACGCTTGCTCCAGCTGGGGATGGATTTTGATCGGGATGGCGCCAGCCTCAGCACAACACTTGAAGCAGCCCACAGCCATCGCCGCGTGCTGCACGCCCAGGACCGTACCGGCGGCGCCCTGGTGGATGCGTTGGAGCGGGCGGTTGAGCGGCGTGCCCTGCTGGTGCGTTGCCAGGGGGTGATGGCGCTGCAGCTCTGGGTCGAAGCCGGCCGTTGCCAGGGGCTGCAGGTGCTGGAGGGCGACCAGGTGCGCTGGCTGCGTGCTGGGGCCGTGGTGTTGGCCAGTGGCGGCGGCGGACATCTGTTCGAGAAAACCACCAATCCCAGCCAGGCCACCGGCGACGGCGTGGGCATGGCCTGGAGGGCGGGAGCCCAGGTGCGTGACCTGGAGTTCGTTCAGTTCCACCCCACGGCGCTGATGCTCCCCGGCGCTCCTCACTTCCTGATCTCTGAGGCCGTGCGGGGTGAAGGCGCCAAGCTGCTCGACAGGCAGGGCCGCAGCCCGGTGCGCGCCCTGGCGGGCGGGGATCTGGCGCCTCGCGACCAGGTCAGCCGGGCGCTGGTGCGCACGATGCACGAGCAAGGTGTGGACCACCTCTGGCTCGATCTGCGCCCCATCGGCGGCGCACGGATGGAGAAGCAGTTCCCCACGATCCTGGCCCGTTGCCGCCAACTGGGCCTTGAACCGGCCGATGCACCGATCCCGATCGCTCCCGCGGCCCACTACTGGATGGGAGGCGTCAGCACTGACCTCAACGCCGCCACCAGCCTTCCTGGCCTGTATGCCGTGGGGGAAGTGGCCTGTACGGGGGTGCATGGGGCCAACCGACTCGCGAGCAACTCGCTGATGGAATGTCTTGTGTTCGCCCGCCAGTTGAGCCGGATCCAGCTGAACGACACCTTCACGGCACCGCGCCCTGTTGCTGCACGAAGTGGAGCTCCGGGGGCGATGTTGTTCTCCGGCTCTGTGGGAAGCTTCGGGGGCAACGGGGCCGGGCCCGCCGGCGTGAGCCCCGGGCTCAGCCGCGGTGTGAGCGCTGAAACGATTGCCGCTCAGGTGGCGTCGCTGCGACGCCGCTGCTGGCGGGTGGCCGGCGTTGAGCGACGCGGCACGGCCCTGCGTCAGGGCCTGGCGGCGATCCAGGAGCAACGCAGCGCGATGGAGAGGCTGGCTCTGCTGGCCGAGGTGGCGCAGCTGGCGCCTTCAGATCAGCTGGAACTTCCCGCTGATCAGCTGGGGCTGATCCGACCACTGCAGGATCTGCTGCGGCAGCTGGAACTGGGAGAGCTGTTGATGGAGGCCGCCCTCTTTCGCACCGAAAGCAGGGGGGGGCATTTCCGCACCGATTGCCCCGGCTCCCAACCCTTCTGGCAACGCCACACCGTGCAGCAGCAGGGGCAGACAATCAGCACGGCGCCACTGGAGAAGGCCCTGGCCCTTGGCTCCTAGCTGTTCAGCCCCCTGGCCTCAGCACCTCGAGCTTCAGGGGCAGCAAGGGGAACTTTGCTTTGGGGACAGCTCAGCAGTTGGTGGGCGGAGCCACCGCTCAGAAGTCAGGATCAAAAGTCAGTCGGTCCGGTGTAGCCAGAGGCATTGGCAAGGCCGGCGAGCGGCTTCACGCCGGATGTGATCTGGCCGCGGATCTCCCAGGAGGGGAAGCCCTGCACGTTCTTCTCCTTGCAGAGGGCGGTCTGGCTGTTGGCGCCATCGGGGGCGCACTCAATGATGGTGAGCGATTTGGTCGCCTCCTTGCCGAACAGCTCCTTCTGCTCGTGGCAGTGGGGGCACCAATAGGCCGAATACATCACCGCTCCCTCCGCCTTCAGGTGCTTGGCGAGGGCGATTGTGGCCGGCGTGCTGGGCCGGACCACCTCGGGGGGCATGCCCTGGGTGCTGAGGGCAGCCGGACGGTCGACGGAGGCGGCCCAGCCGAGGCCCGCCAGACCCACCACCAGCAGCACCAGCACACCGCGGAACACCAGCTGGCCAGGATCCTCCCAATCACCACCGATCAGGCTGAGCACCAAGGCTGAAACACTCAGCAGCGCGGAGAGCACGCAGAAGAAACAGAAGGCCTGGATCTTGAAGATCAGCAGGCCCATCAGCACGAGGCTGAACACCGACATGGCGCCGCTCAGCAGGAACAGGCCCCACCAGCTGCGACTCTGCAGGTCGCTGCCACGCTCGCCGCGCACCACCAGCGGCACCACCGCCAGCAGCAGCAAGGCCGCGTAGGCCAGAAAACCGAACAGGGAGAGGGGTTGGCCGAACAGGCTGCCCCAGACGCTGCTGAGCACCTTGTCGCAGCCATCCCCACCACCAGGACAGCTGAGGGGGCCGATCAGGCCCCAGCGCTTGAGGGTGATGGCACCGGTATCAATCACACCGACCGTGGCCAGCACGGCAATGGCCACCCGCGCCCAGCGGCTGCCGGCTTCACCGCGGCGACGGCTACTGAGTCGGCTGGTAAGACGGGAGGGGGTCAAAGGACTGACGCTCGCTGCAGCGATTGTGGCAGCTTCCGTTTCGGGGCGCCCACCGGCGGGCCGGAGGTCACCACCCGCCCATCTGGGCGCGGGGCGTGTGCCGGCGAACGGCTCTTCTCCCATAGGGTGTTCCATTGGCCCTTCGACGGCCCCGGTCTTCCCTCCCCCATGCGCCAAGCCGCCGTCAGGGCCGGCATCGATTCCTCGCTGGTCGGTTCCGCCCCTTCCCTCGCTCCGGATTCGCCGGCCGGCGCTCCTGTGGAGGCCAGCCGTCCGCCCACCGTGGCCTTCGCGCACCTCGGCTGCGAAAAGAACCGGGTGGACACCGAGCACATGCTCGGCCTGCTGGCAGAAGCCGGCTATGGCGTCAGCGCCGATGAGAGCGAGGCCTCGGTGGTGGTGGTGAACACCTGCAGCTTCATCCAGGACGCCCGGGAGGAATCGGTGCGCACCCTGGTGGAGCTGGCTGAGCAGGGCAAGGAACTGATCATCGCGGGATGCCTGGCCCAGCACTTCCAGGAGGAACTGCTGGATGCCCTGCCGGAAGCCAGGGCGATCGTGGGCACCGGCGACTATCAGCACATCGTGGAGGTGCTGCGGCGGGTGGAGGCAGGCGAACGGGTGAACCGGGTGAGCGCCACCCCCACCTTTGTGGCCGATGAGCACCTGCCCCGGTATCGCACCACCTCGGAGGCGGTGGCTTACCTGAAGGTGGCCGAAGGCTGCGACTACCGCTGCGCCTTCTGCATCATTCCCAAGCTGCGCGGCGATCAGCGCTCCCGCACGATCGAGTCGATCGTGGCGGAAGCGCAGCAACTGGCGGCTCAGGGGGTGAAGGAGCTGATCCTGATCAGCCAGATCACCACCAATTACGGCCTCGACCTCTACGGGCGTCCGCAGCTGGCGGAGCTGCTGCGCGCCCTCGGCGAGGTGGAGATTCCCTGGATCCGCGTGCACTACGCCTACCCCACGGGCCTGACGCCCCCGGTGCTCGCCGCCTACCGGGAAGTGGCCAACGTGCTGCCCTACCTGGATCTGCCCCTGCAGCACAGCCATCCGGACGTGCTCCGAGCCATGAACCGCCCCTGGCAGGCGAACGTGAACGGCGACCTGCTGGATCGCATCCGCGAGCTGCTGCCCGAGGCGGTGCTGCGCACCACCTTCATCGTGGGCTTCCCAGGCGAAACCGAGGAGCACTTCGAGCACCTGCTCCACTTCGTGACCACGCAGCGCTTCGATCACGTGGGGGTGTTCACCTTTTCGCCTGAGGAGGGAACGGCGGCCGCCGATCTGCCCGATGCCGTGC
The DNA here is from genome assembly GCF_056633115.1 of Marcopretia estuarina LEGE 06307. Taxonomy (NCBI): domain Bacteria; kingdom Bacillati; phylum Cyanobacteriota; class Cyanophyceae; order Synechococcales; family Prochlorococcaceae; genus Marcopretia; species Marcopretia estuarina. The sequence continues at coordinate 12,053 of NZ_JBSJOY010000008.1, forward strand.
CCGCCGCCGTGGCCCAGGAGCGCCGCAACCGGCTGATGGAAGCGCAGCAGCCGATCGCCGCCGAACGCAACGGCGCCTGGGTGGGGCGGATCGTCGATGTGCTGATTGAGCAGGAGAACCCTGCCACCGGCGAACTGATCGGCCGCTGCGCCCGCTTCGCGCCCGACGTGGATGGCGATGTGCGGGTGAAGCCGGGCGAGGGCGGCCTGACCGCCTCCCCGGGCCAGATGGTGCCGGTGCGGATCACCGCGGCCCATCCCTACGACCTGGAAGGGGAAGTGGTGGGCTCGGCGGCGATGGTGCTTCAGGCCCGAGCCTCGCGCGGAAGCAGCGATTGAAGGGCTGGATCCGGCGGCATCAACGCACCACCTTTCTGATCGCTTCAGGGGTGAGCACGGCCGGATCCTTCGCCGGCCTCACGGCCAAGGCCTGGATCCTGATGGACGGCACGCGCAACCCTCTGCTGCTGGCCATCAATTTCGCGGCGCTGGCCCTGCCCAGCCTGCTGGTGAGCGGCCCGGCCGGGGTGCTCACCGACCGCCTCGGCAGTGAGCGGATCCTGGTGCTGTCCCAGTGGGGGCTGGTGGGCGGCGCTGCCCTCGGGGCGATCACCATTCCCCTGCTGACCGGCACGGCCCAGGTGGCGCTGTTGATGCTGAGCACGCTCGTGGTGGGGCTCGCCAGCGCCTTTGAGCTCACGGCGCGCCAGAAGTACTGCGCCCTGCTTGTGGAGGAGCCACAGCAGCTGGCCCCTTATCTGACCAGTTTCGCGGTGGTGTTCAACGTGGGGAAGCTGGTGGGTCCTCCGGTGGGAGGGATGTTGCTCGCCCTGAGCGGCCCGGCGGTCACGCTCACGATTGATGCCGCGTCCTATCTGTTGCCGATCGCCACGGTGGTGTGGCTACTGGCGCCGCACCGGGACGCGGAGCAGCGCAGTGGCGGTGGTTCGGCCTCCAGCCTGGGAACCGCCTGGCGGGAGTGCGGGTCGCCGCTGCGCCACGTGCTCGTGTTCACCGGCCTGGCCTGCCTGGCGGTGTTCTTCCATCCGGGGCTGGCCCCGTTGATCGCCGCGGAGGTGCTCGGGCCCAGCCCCCAGGACCTCGGCCTGTTCACCAGCGTGCTGGCGGCCGGCAGCATCAGTGGAGGATTGCTGCTGCAGCGCCACAGCGCCTGGCTCAGCCGCCGCCCTTCCCTGCTGCTGGGTGGCGCCACACTGCTCACGGCCCTGGGCCAATTGCTGATGGCCGCGCCGCTGGGCAGCGGCTTCCACCTGCTCACCACCTTCCTGATCGGTGCCGGTACCGCCTGCCTGCTGGCAGGGAGCAGCCTGATCACGCAGGTGGCTGCCCCGGTGGTGCTGCGCGGCCGCATGGCCGGGCTGGCTCAGATCGCCTTTCTTGGGGGTGGGGGCCTGAGCGGTCTGCTGGCCGCGGCCCTCAGCCTGCGGGTGGGACTGCCCGCCACATTCGCCCTGATGGGGTCGGTGGGACTCACACTTGCCGTGCTGGAACTGGCCCAAGGTCGGGGACGGCTGCTGCTCCAGGAGGCCTGAGGGGCCTCAGAGCCGCTGACTGCCTTGAGCTGCTGAAGGCTGTGGTGTCGCCTCAGATCAGCTTGATGCCGCGCAGCACGGTGGTAAGCGCGAAGGCGGTGACCAGACCACCAGCCACGAGACCCAGATACAGCGCAATGCCCATGGCGATGGATGCGAAATCGTCCACCCATTAGAGCAGAACAAGCCTTCTTCCTTGAGGAGCCCCTAGGGTGGCTGCTACTCACGGCAGTTCCCTGCCGCCTCCAGCGGCGTGGGTTTCGTGTCTCCCCCTCACCCGGAACGGCATGCGCGCCCTGCTCATCTACCCGGAATTTCCCAAGACCTTCTGGAGCTACGAGAAGATCCTCGAGCTCGTCAACCGGAAGGTTCTGCTGCCCCCACTCGGCATGGTGACTGTGGCGGCCCTGTTGCCGCAGCACTGGGAGTTCAAGCTGGCCGACCGCAACGTGCGCGAGGTGACCGAGGCGGAGTGGGCCTGGGCCGAGCTGGTGATCATCTCGGGGATGATCGTGCAGAAGGCCGACATGGCCACCCAGATTGCCAAAGCCAAGCAGCGGGGCCTGCCGGTGGCCGTGGGCGGCCCCTTCGCCAGCTCCACACCCGACGCACCTGAGCTCGATCTCGCCGACTTCAAGGTGCTTGACGAGGGGGAGATCACCCTGCCGATGTTCATCGAGGCGATCGAAAGCGGCGCCTCCAGTGGCCGGTTCAGCTCCAACGGCGAGAAGCCGGATGTGACCGGCACGCCGATCCCGCGCTTTGACCTGCTTGAGCTGGATGCTTACGACTCCATGTCGGTGCAGTTCTCGCGGGGCTGCCCATTCCAATGCGAGTTCTGCGACATCATCGTGCTGTACGGGCGCAAGCCACGCACCAAGACCCCGGAACAACTGATCGCCGAACTTCAGTTCCTCTACGACCTGGGCTGGCGGCGTTCGATCTTCCTGGTGGATGACAACTTCATCGGCAACAAACGCAACGCCAAATTGTTGCTGCCTGCACTCAAGCAGTGGCAGATCGAACACGACTACCCCTTCAGCTTTGCCACTGAAGCCTCTGTCGATCTCGCCTCCGACGAGGAGATGATGCAGATGATGGCGGAGAGCCGCTTCGACAGCGTGTTCCTGGGCATCGAAACACCGGACGAAGCCAGCCTTGAAACGGCGCGAAAACTCCAGAACACCCGGAGTTCCCTGGAGGAGTCCGTCGACAGGATCACCTCGTATGGCATCCGGGTGATGGCTGGCTTCATCATCGGTTTCGATGGTGAAAAGACCGGCGCCGGCCAGCGCATCGTGGAGTTCGTGACTCGCACCGGTATCCCCGCCGCGATGATGGGCATGCTCCAGGCCCTGCCGAACACCGGGCTGTGGCACCGGCTGGAGAAGGAAGGCCGTCTGATTCAGGACAAAGCCGCCGCCAAGGGCGTGAACCAGACAAACCTGCTCAACTTCGTGCCCACCCGGCCGATCCGTGACATCGCCAATGAATACGTCGATGCGTTCTGCGCGCTCTACGAACCCAATGCCTACATGGACCGGGTGCACAGCTACTACCTCAAGGTAGGGGCGCCGCGCTGGCATCAGTTCCTGCGACCGTCGACAGGGTTGCCCAAACTTCCCGCCATGAGTGACGTGCGCGCCCTGAGCATCGTGGTGTGGAGGCAAGGCATCAGGCGCAACACCCGCACCCGCTTCTGGCGCTACATGCTCGACATCGCCCGTCGCAATCCGAGCCAGCTTGAGCAGTTCCTGGTGGTGCTGGCCCACAACGAGCACTTCCTGGAATATCGCAGCGTGGTGACGATGGAGATCCAGGAGCAGCTCAAGACACTGCCGCCCGAACTCCCTCCCGCCACCAGCGTGGAGAAGGAGCTGCAGCCCGCCTGAACTCCGGCAGGCTTCCCCTCAGGGCTTCAATCCTGAACATACGGAAGCCCGCTGTGGAGGCAGGCTTCCGCCTTCTGCAGTTCGCGCCCGATATAGAGGGCGTGGTCGAGGCGACTGAGCGGCAACGGTTCCGTGCTTTCAGTGAGCCGGATGCCGAGTTCCTTGGCGCTCCGGCCCCGGTAGGTGGCCACTGGCGTGCGTGACCCGTTGCCGCGGCAGCTCAGCACCTCACCGGTGTCGGGGTCGGTGGCGAGGCCGCGATCATCGATGCCGTTGCTGTAGTGCTCGGCCACCAACTCACCGGCCACGGCATCCACCTTGATCAGGAAGTAGCCGGCGGGATCGAGGGCGATGGAGCGCTGCGACAGCCGTTCATCGAGGCTGTCACGCTCGCTGAGGAGAGTGTTCATCGGCTGATCGTAGGAATCAGGCCGCTGCCAGGGGCAACTCCCGCCGACAGAACGGCAGCTCCGCGTTGACGGCTTCGATCTCCTCCAGCAGCTGGGCGTTGGCCTGCGGCAGCCACTGGCGCACGAGGCGGTCGAAGCGGGGGTCGCTCCAGCGGTGCAGGCTGGCCCGCGGCTGAGCCACGAAGCCGCGGCGGCGCTTGTGGCTGCCGCCCGCACCGGGATCGAACCAGCGCAGACCCTGACCGATCGCCCACTCGATCGGGGCGTAGTAGCAGACATCGAAGTGCAGGTTCTCGATCTCCTCGTTGCTGCCCCAGTAGCGGCCCCACAGCCCTTCCTGACTGCGCACGCACAGGGACATCGCCACCGGCACCAGCGGATCGCCGCGGTGGGCGCTGAACAGGACAAGGTCGTGGCGGAGGTGTTCGGCCGCGTAGCGGAAGAACTCCTCGGTGAGGTATTTGCTGCCCCAGGCCCCCCAGCGGGCGCAGTGCTGCTCATAGAAGCCATGCATGCGCGCCAGCATCACTGCCGGGATCTCCTCCCCCACCAGTGGGCTCACCGTGAGGCCGGCGTCTGCAACGGCGCGGCGCTCACGGCGGATGTTGCGCCGCTGGTTGGCATTGAAGCCGAGCAGATAGTCGTCGAAGCTGGCGAAACCGGGGTTGCTCCAGAGGCTCTGCTGGTTGAGCCAGGTGGCCCAGCCCGCGGCCTCCGCCAGCGGTTGCCAGCTCGGATCGACGTACAGCAGGTTGCAGCTCAACAGCCGCTGCTCCCGGCAGAAGTGATCGATCTCCTCGAGCATCAGGCGGGTGAGCGCGGCCTCGTCTTCGCCGGGGGCCATGTGAAAGCGGTACCCCTGCACCGGGCTCACCGGGCTCATCCCCACCAGCTTGGGGTAGTAGCGCAGGCCCATCTGTCCTGCGAGCTGCGCGAAGGATTGATCGAAAACGAACTCCCCGTAGCTGTGGCCCTTCAGGTAGAGCGGCGCCAGGGCCACCAGCGCGTCGCCGCGCCACACCCCCAGGTGGCAGGGTTGCCATCCTTGACGGGGAACGATGCTGCCGGAGGCCTCCAGACCATGCAGCCAGCGCCAGCTGAAGAACGGGATCCCGGCAGCGCCGCAGAGTTCCTGCCACTGGATTTCGCTGAGCCCGGCCGTGGAGGGGTGCCAGCGGGTCTCAAGTTCAGCCATGCCGCCGGACCACGCTCGTGCATCGCGCCGGACGCAAAACTAACCACAGGAGCCGGATGACGGTGCGCCACCGAACCCTCAGGGGTCATCCCCTGGCCAGGCTGTTGGGGCTGGGCCTGCTCGTTGCCACCGCTGGCAGCGGCCAGCCGGCGCAGGCGAGCCTGCTGCAACCCCTGCTGCTGCTGATGCGTCCCCAGCTGGAGAACCGACTGGCCGATTTGTGTGTGCGCCTGGGCGCAGGGGGCGAGACCAGGCTGGAGCAGAGCCTGCGCCAACCCTGCCGCCAGCTGGCGGGGCCCGTGAGCACCTGCCTGATCCGGGAATCGGAAGCCACCGGTCGCACCCTCGGCGTGATCACCGAAATGGTGGGCGGCCGCTTCGGCGACGACAGCGAGGTGGTGGCCAAGCGCTGCGCCGCCAAGCTGCTGGGCCTGCCACCCGAGAGCCTGAAGGATGTGTCGCTGGAAGATCTCGGGCGCCGCTTCAGCTCTCAGGGTTCACCCTGAAGAGTGGCCAAGGGAGCTCTGCGCCGGTAGCGCAGCAGCAGTTCCCCGCCACCGAGGTCGCGGTGCTCCAGCAGCTCCCAGGCCGAAGCCGAGGCGGGCGCCGCCGCCGGCAGCCAGCTGTGAGTCCCGCCCAGCAGGAGCGGGCACAGGGTGAGGTGCAGCTCGTCCACCAGCTGGGCAGCCAGCAAAGCTCCCGCCAGTTCGGCACCCCCGAGCAGCACCAGACGCTCCAGCCCCAGGGCGCGCAGCTCCGCCAGACAGGCGGGCCAGTGGCGCAGCGGCAGCCGGCGCTCAAAGCCGGCAGGTAACGGCGGCAGCGGCTGAGCTGGGCCGGCGGCCTGCAGCAGCCAACGGCTCAGCGGCTGGCTGAAAAACGGCAACGCGGGCTCGAGCTGGCCGCTGCGGCTCACCACCACGGCCAGCGGCTGCGGTGAACGGCCCTGGGCGGCGCGCCGGGCCAGCAAGCCGGGCTCGCGGATCAGACAGGTGCTGCCGTGCACACGCAAGGTGCGGGCTCCGATCAGGCAGCCATCAGCCCAGGCGAGGGACTCTTCCAGCACGGCGCGATCGCCGGAACCGCCGAGCTGGGCAGCACCGCCCCCGGCGGGAGCCAGGCGGCCATCAACGCTGATCGCCAGCACCAACCGCAGCTGGGGCAGCGGGAGGGTGGCGGCGGAGTGGCTCAGGCGCAGGCGAGGGCTTCGAGCGCCAGCGGGCGCATCTCCAGCTGCGGCACCTCGGCATAGACCTCGGCAGCGTTGTTGGGGCTCTCCTGCAGCCGCACCTTGTGGAGCATGGCACCGGTGGCGGAAACGGGAGCGCTCAGCAGATCGGCGATGTGCAGCGCGATGTTCTCGGCGGTGGGCACGCAGTCGGCGAAATGGGGCACATCCTTGTTGAGGAAGGTGTGGTCGAAGGGCTCCACCACCAGGTCATTCACCAACCGCTGCAGCTCGGCCAGATCGCAGACCATGCCGGTGCGGGGATCGATCGCGCCGCGCACGGTGATGTCGAGCAGGTAGTTGTGGCCATGGCCGTGCGGGCGGGCGCACTTGCCGTAGATGGCTTCGTTTTCAGCCATCGAGAGCTCGGGCCGGGCCAGACGGTGGGCCGCGGCGAAGTGGGTGCGGATCGAGAGGAAGGCTTCCATGGAATCGCCGAGGACATCGGCCCAGAGGTTGGATTGCTCGTAGAGGCGCAGACCCACCACGGGGAGGTGGGGAGCCAGCCGCTGCCAGATCACCTGGCAGAGGGCTTCGGTGGTGGGCAGGCGGCCCTCGGGCCGGCGCAGATCGAACTCCGGCCAGCACGCGTTGAGGAACCGGAAATCGAGCGCATCGGTGACTTCACGCCGGATGGCGTGCTTCACCTCGGAGAGGTTGAGCACCATGCCGTCACCATCGAGCGGGCCAGCCATCGCCACGATCAATTCGTAGTTGTGGCCATGGCCGGGAGCCAGGCTGCAGCGGCCGAAGCGCTCCTGGTTCTGCTCGGGCGTGAGTTCAGGCAGCACATACAGATGGCTGGCACTGAAGGTGGCCCTGCGGGTGATCACGCAGCCGCGGCCGCGGCCATGGCGCTGGGATCTGGTGGCAGGTGCCGTCATCACCGGAAAGTCTGAAGAGTCATCCTAGGGATCTCCTCCCTGCACCGTTCCATCTCCCCACCATGCCCGCCGCCCCTGCGCATCCGCACCAGGCCCTGAGGAAACGGCTCAGCGGCATGAACATCTATCTGATCGGAATGATGGGGGCGGGCAAGAGTTCCGTGGGGCGGCCCCTGGCCGAAGCACTCGGCTACCGCTTCATCGACGCCGACCAGGTGATCGAGGCAGCGGCCGGACGCTCGATCGCCGCGGTGTTCGAAACCGATGGAGAAGAAGGGTTCAGACAGCTGGAAACGCAGGTGCTCGGCAGCATCGCCAGCTGGCACTCGCTGGTGGTGGCCACCGGCGGTGGGGTGGTCACAAGGCCGGCCAACTGGGGACAGCTGCGGCAAGGCGTGGTGGTGTGGCTCGATGCCCCTGAAGGACTGCTGCTGGAGAGGCTCGCCGCCGATCCCACCCCCCGCCCGCTGATGCAGAGCGTGGATCCGAGCGCTCGGCTGCGGGAGTTGCTGCAGCAGCGCCGGCCGCTCTATGCCGAGGCCGATCTGCAGGTGGTGCAGGACGGCCGCGCGCCGCAGGCCGTGGCCGACCAGCTGCTGGCGGCCCTTCCCGCTGTGCTCAAGGAGCCGCCGCAGCCGCCGGAAGCACCTGAGGCTCGGTCAGATCCGGCCTCCTGAACCGGGGGACTCAGTCCGGGCGGCTGGGTGCCTCCAGCCGCACCGCGAACCATTGCACAGCCACGCCCGGCTCCACCTCCAGCTCGCAGGCGGTGTCGAGCAGGCGCTGGGCGCGGGCCGCATCACTGGGCAGGTGGGCGAGCTCGGCCGGTGGTGTGGCCATGGCAGCCAGGGTGGTCTCCAGCCAACGCAGCGTTTCAGCGGCCGTGAGACAGGTTTCCGCAGCGGACGGCTCCAGCACCACGTAATGATCGAGTTCGCGCAGCAGGGGATCGGACATGGCAGCCGCACTGATGGGCCCCATCCTGGCGGTGCTGCTGGCGATCTGGCCCTCGGGTGCTGCCTTGGGGCTGGACGCGGGGACGGGTTTGAACCCTGCCGGGGGTGGAGTGCTGGCGGAACGGCTGGCCATGTGGCCCGACTGGAACCTGCCGGCGCCGTTGCCGCGCCCCGGCCGCCGCGACCTGGTGTACCCCGACGTCTTTGAAGGCACCTGGGAGGTGCGCAGCGAGGAGGTGGCGCCCGGCAGCACTGCTCCACTGACGTATCGGGTGCGCTTCGCGCGCAACCGGCGCGGCGAGCTGGTGGGGGATCGGGCCTTCAATGCCGCCCAGGTTGGCAAGGCGCTGCTGGGACCCCAGTTGCTGACCGTGGCCAACGACCCGGCCAACCCCAACCGGCAGATCGCCACTCTGCGCGGCGATCTGTCACTGGAATCCACGGTGGTGGGGCGGCGGACCGAGGCGGCAGCTGGCGACCGTTTCATCGCCGATGAGCTGGCCCTGCAGGTGGTGCATAGCCCCGGCGGCACCCGGATCAGCCGGGTGGAAACCCTCACCCGCTACGAGCTGGCTGCGCTCATGCCAAAGCCAGCGCCCGCCAGGAAGGAGCTCAGCCCAGCGCCCAGCGGCACCGCGAGCAGCGCAGGGTTCGATCAGCCAGGCCGCTTACGCGCGCTGCAGTGGCAGGCCACCTACCCCTCGCCGGAGGACGGGCTGGCGGCCGTGCCGCTCAGCACCCACCGCTTCAGCCTGGATCTGCAGCGGATTCCTACGACGCCGCTGCCGGCGTCTGAGGGTCAGGTGAGTTGACCGGTTCAGGCTGCCGCCCCACCTCGGCGTAGATGGCGTCACGCCAGCGGAACAGCCCCTCCAGCAGGGGATGGTCCGCCACACCGGCGACGCCGCGGCCCGCCAGTGGCGCACCGGCGCTGGCGGGAAACAGCAGCAACGACAACTGGGCCGCCACCGCCAGATCGGCCAGCGAGAGCTGATCGCCAATCAGGTAAGGGTGGCGGCTCACCAGCGCCGCCAGTTGCTCAAGGTTGGTCTGCAGTTGCTGGCGCTCCGAGCGGCCCATCACCTCGCCGACGCCGGCGAACAGATCCGTCGGCAGGGCACCCAGCAGGGAGCGCAGGGGAGCCGGGGTGGCGTCGGGCAACAGAGCGCCACGCACCACGCTGTCGGTGCCCATCGCCTGCAGCAGGGCCATGCGGCCTCCGGCCGCCAGCGCCGTATCGGCCCAGTCTTCGAGCAGCAGCACCTGGGCGCGGGCGCGGGGGTCCACCGGCAGCAGTGAGGGCGTGGGGTAGTGGGCCTCCAGATGCAGAGCGATCGCGGAGGAATCAGCAATCACCTCAGTGCCGTCCACCAGCACCGGCACCTGGCGCTGGCCAGAGAGGCGGAACAGGGCCAGCTGGCCGAAGCCCGGCGTGACCTCGACCACGGTGTAGTCCAGCCGTTTGGCGGCCAGAATCAGCCGCACCTTCTCGCAGAAGGCGGAATGTCTGAACTGGTGAAGTTCCAGCATCGGCGGCCCTGACCCGGTGGCGGCAGAGTAGCCATCGAAACGAGACCCGCGTGCAGATGGGTGCGTCGGCTTCGGCTTCAGCACCCCCCCTGAGCCAGGCCCAGGCCCGCGCCTCACTGCCCCGCACCCCGCGCCCCCTGCTCCTCACCATCGTTCCAAGGCCTGCCCCATGAAAGAGTTCTTCCTCAACGTCACGCGCTACCCGCGTTATCTGATCGCCTTCAGCCTCGGGGTGTTCAACTCGGTGCTTGAACCGCTGGCCCGGCGGCGCAGCAACCCGGTCACCGCCGTGGCGCTGGTGGGGGCGCTGGTGAGTGGGCTGGTGAGCCTTTCGCTGGTGCTGCGTGCGATGGTTGGCTCAGCACCACTGGCTTAGCAATGGCACAGACCCGACGGGTCGAGCGGGTCGCAGCTCTGATCCGGCGTGAGATCAGCGAGCTGCTCGTGAACGGCATCAAGGACGAGCGGGTGTCGCTGGGCATGGTGAGCGTCACCAATGTGGACGTGGCCGGCGATCTTCAGCACTGCAAGATCTTCGTGAGCATCTACGGCAGCGACGCCGATCGCGAACAAGCCATGGAGGGCCTGCGCTCCGCCAGCGCCTACGTGAAAGGCGAGCTGGGCCGTCGCCTGAAGATGCGCCGCACGCCTGAGGTGGTGTTCCATCTCGACCGGGGCCTGGAGCGGGGCACCGCGGTGCTCGGTCTGCTCAATGAACTGGGACGCGAACGGGAGCGGCGGGGCGAGGTGCCCCCAGGCAGCGATCAGGAACCGATCAGCGGCGATGCGGTGTCCGGCGGCAGCGACGCCGACGACCGGGGTGACTGAGGCCCCTTCCCCCGGCCTGCGGGAGCAGGTCGCCCGCCTGCTGGTGGTGCGCGGCAGCGGCCATCTCAGCGACGGCCAGCGCCGCTATCCCCGCTGGGAGCTTCCCAACGGCGAGCTGCAGGACCTGCTTGCCGCCGGTGTGGGCGGCGTGATCCTGCTGGGCGGCAGCGCCGCGGAACTGCGCCTGCGCACAGAGCAGCTCAGCGGCTGGGCCCGCCATCCCCTCCTGCTCTGCGCCGATGTGGAAGAGGGGGTCGGGCAGCGGTTCGAGGGCGCCACCTGGCTGGTTCCTCCCCTGGCACTCGGTCGCCTGTTCGCCAGCGCCCCGGAGCAGGCGCTGCTGCTGGCTGGCCGCTATGGCCGCTGCACAGCCCGCCAGGCGCGCGCCCTGGGCCTGAACTGGCTGCTGGCCCCCGTCTGCGATGTCAACAACAATCGCGCCAATCCGGTGATCAACGTGCGGGCCTGGGGGGAGGATCCAGCCACGGCAGGAGCCCTGGCCGCCGCCTTTGTGGCGGCGGCGCAGGCGGAAGGTGTGCTCTGCTGTGCCAAGCACTTCCCCGGCCACGGCGACACCCTGGTGGATTCGCACCTGGCTCTGCCGGTGCTCCCCCACGACCGCCAGCGGTTGGAGGCGATCGAGCTGCCGCCCTTCCGCGCCGCCATCGCCGCCGGTGTGGGCGCGGTGATGACCGCGCACCTCCAGCTGAGCGACCTGGACCCCGAGCGTCCCGCCACCCTCTCGGCCCGGGTGCTGGAGGGCCTGCTGCGCGTGGATCTCGGCTTCGGTGGTCTGGTGGTGACCGACGCCCTGGTGATGGAGGCGATCGCGGCGCGCTGGGGAGCGGGGGAAGCGGCAGTGCTGGCCTTTGAAGCCGGAGCCGACCTGCTGCTCATGCCGGCCGATGCCCACACCGCGATCGATGCGCTGGTGGCAGCCCTCAGCAGTGGCCGGATCAGCCTGGCGCGACTCACGCAGAGCCTGCGCCGGCGTGACGCCGCACTGGCCCGCCTGCGCCCGCCGGCCTCAGCCGCTGACAACCCGATGGCAGCCAGGCCCCTGCTGCAGCTGGCCCACGCGGTGGCTCAACTGGAAACGGCAGAGGATCTGGAGCTCAGCCGAGAGCTGGTGCAGCTCAGCACCAGCAGCCAGGGGCCCAGCGGCCTGCCGCCGGGGCCCGGTGTCAACCTGATCCGGGTCGACAGCGCCCTGGCCAATCCCTTCCTGCCCGTACTGGCGCCGGCGCTGCAGCGCCCGCTGGGCAAGGGCTACGCGCCGGTGCTGATTGATGGCCGCGCCCCGAGTCCCTGGCGCGCCGACCCGGAAGCGCCGCTGGCGATCGAGCGGCTGCCCCAGGGGCCGGTGCTGCTCCAGCTGTTCGTGCGGGGCAATCCCTTCCGGGGCAGCGCAGGCGGCGAGGAAAACTGGGCCGCCGTGGTGCGGCAACTGCTGGCGGCCTCCCGCCTGGCCGGCCTGGCGGTCTACGGCAGCCCCTACCTCTGGGAAACTCTGCAGCCGCTGCTGCCGCCCGACCTCCCGGCCGGCTTGAGCCTGGCCCAGATGCCCCTGGCCCAGGCCCAGCTGCTGGAGCAGTTGGGCCTGCCGCGAAGCGCCCTGGAGGGGGGCTTCACCGACTGAACCCGTAAGGGAGGGGCACTAGCCTCGCCCCCAGACCCGAGCCGCTCCCATGCTCAGCCTGTCGATGATCGTGCGGGACGAGGCCGAGCGGCTGGCGGCCTGCCTCGAATCGGTGGCGGGCTTCGTGCAGGAGATGGTGGTGGTGGACACCGGCTCCAGCGACGACACGGTGGCCATCGCCCGGCGGCAGGGGGCGACCGTGCATGCGCTGCCCTGGCCGGGCGACTTCGCTCCGGCGCGCAACGCGGCCCTGGAACTGGTGCAGGGCGACTGGGTGCTGGTGCTGGACGCCGATGAGCAGCTGCTGCCGGAAGCGCGGCCGGCCCTCAAGGCGCTGATGGCGCAGCCGGACGTGCTGCTGATCAACCTGCTGCGCTACGAGCGGGGCGCCCGGCAGTCGCCCTATTCGAACGTGAGCCGCCTGTTCCGCCGCCATCCAGGCATCCGCTGGAGCAAGGCGTATCACGCGATGGTCGACGACAGCGTGGCGGCGGTGCTGACGGCCGAACCCCACTGGCGCATCGCCGATTGCTCCCAGCCCTGCCTGGTGCATGACGGCTACCGCCCCGATCTGCTGCTGGCCGGCCGCAAGGCAGAGCGCCTGCGCCAGGCGATGGAGCAGGAGCTGATCGCGACGCCCAACGATCCCTATGCCAGCGCCAAACTGGGCGGCCTGGAGATCAGTGAAGGGAACCGGGAGCGGGGCCTCGCCCTGCTGGAGGCGGCCCTCGCTCACTGCCCCGCCTCGGCCCGCGTGGAGCGCTACGAGCTGCTGCTGCATCTGGGCATCGGCCACGCCAGCACCACACCGGCGCGGTCCGAGCAGCTCTACCAGGAGGCCCTGGCCCTCGGCCTCAACCCCCGCCTCAGCCTGGCGGCGCGGCTGAACCTTGCTGCCCTTCTGGTGCAACGCGGTGCGCTGGAGGAGGCCAACCGTCTCTGTGACGCGGCGGTGCGACTGTGTCCCGAGGTGGCGCTGGGTTGGTACAACCTTGGTCTGGTCCGCCGGCGCCAAGGAGACATCGCCGGTGCCCTGGAGGCCTACGAGGCGGCCCGCCAGCTCGCCCCTGACCACGCCGAAACCCACCAGAACCTGGCAGCCGCCCAGCTGCTGGGTGGCAACATCGAGGCGGCGCGCGGCAGTTTCCGCACAGCCATCAGCCTGTTGCGCCAGCAGGGCCGCGCTGAAGAAGCCGACCGGCTGCGTCAGCAGGCCGGCGCCATCGTGAAGCTGGAGGGCTGAGCTGTGCCGGAGCCGCTGACACCGCCGCCCATGACGTCGCCGCCGCTGCAGCAGCGCTGCGTGGTCGTCACCCGCGCGGCCAGCCAGCTGGGTGAAGCGCGCCGGTTGTTCGAGGCAGCCGGCGCCCGGGTGCTCGACCTGCCGGCGCTGGTGATCGGCCCACCAGACAGTTGGGGCCCCCTGGACGACGCCCTGGCCGAACTCGAAGACTTCCATTGGCTGGTGTTCTCCAGCGCCAACGGCGTGGAGGCGGTGGAGGCGCGGCTGGAGCGGATCGGCAGCAACCTGGCGGACCGGCCCCGGGGCGTGAAGATCGCCGCCGTGGGGGCCTCAACAGCCAGCCGGCTGGAACGGCTCGGTACCCCGGCCGATTTCGTGCCGCCGGCCTTCGTGGCCGACAGCCTGATCGAGCATTTCCCCGTTTCAGGCTGGGGCTTGCGGCTGCTGCTGCCAAGGGTGCAAAGCGGCGGCCGCACCATCCTGGGCGACGCCTTTGCCGCCGCCGGCGCCCGCGTGGTCGAGGTACCGGCCTACGAATCGCGCTGTCCGCAGGAACTGCCCCTGGCGACGGCAGCCGCCCTGCGGGCCGGCCAGGTGGATGCCCTCACGTTCAGCAGCGGCAAGACCGTCCAGCACACCTGCGCTCTGCTGCAGCACAGCTTCGGCGGCGCGTGGCAGGAGGTTCTGGAGGGGGTCGCCCTGATCTCGATCGGTCCCCAGACCAGTGCCCGCTGCCTGGAGCTGCTGGGCCGGGTCGATGCGGAAGCCGACCCCCATGACCTTCAGGGGCTGGTGCGCGCCTGCGTGGCAGGGATCAGCGGACCGTTCAGGAGGGCCTGAGCGCTGCGCTGATCGTCTGCTTGCCCTGCCGCATGCGCAGGCTGCCGTTCTGGACATCGATGGAGGTGACAACCCAGCCGTTGGGAAGAAGGCGCGTGGAGCGACCGCCTTGGTCACCGACCACCACGGTGCCGCTCTGTTCAGAGCGCTGAACCAGGGCCTGGGGCACACCCGAAATGTCAATCACGCCGCTGAAGCGAAAATCATCGGGGAGGCGCAGGGGCGCCGGAGCGGCCGGCCGGGAGGGATCGCCGCTGGCAGCAGCCGCCGCTCCCGTGGGCCGGGGCCGGATCACCGGGGCGAAGGGATCAGCGCGATCGGCTGGAGCAGCCGCCAGCACCTGTTGCCTGCTGGGCAGGGGGGTGAGGCCGGCGAGCACGCCTGCTCCCGCCGTGGGAGCAGCCGCAGCACCAGGGGCGGCTGCGGCCGCGGCGGGTTGGGCCGCTGGTGCCGGGGCGGGAGGCGGCGGCGGCGCACTCGCCTCGGGCGCGCCGCCGCACCCCATCAGGCTGGAAAGCAGCAGCAGGGCTGCCGAAGCCAGGAACGTCTTCCCAGGCTTATTGGACAAACGGCAAGCCCCGAAGCCGGGACCGGAAGCGGAAAGCTGATCAGGACTGGCCATCGTCTCCACGCTCAACAAGATCCCTGAAGCGATCGAGATTGGCCTGCAATTCCTTGGTGACGATGCCGCCAAGGATGGAAGGCTCCATCAGTGGTGCGAGCACCCCAGGGAGTTCGTAGCTCACCGTCAGTCTGACGACAGTGAGCGAATCGCCCTGAGGATAAAAGCGAACGGCGCCTTTTGTGGGAAGCCCCCCCACCGATTCCCAGTGCAGTTGCTGGGCCTCGACACGCTGGGAGATGCGGGCCTTCCAGTGGAAGCGGAAGCCCTGGGCTGCCAGGGTCCAATCGGTGATGTCCGGATCGTCGAGGGTGACCACCGACTCGATCCAGCGCATCCAGCGGGGCATGGCCTCCAAATCACTCCACACCTCCCAGACCCGCTGCACCGGGGCCTTGATCTCCGTGGTGACGCTGTGCTCCAGCCAACGGCCCATGATCGTCAGGCCGCCGCGCCGATGGACGCCATCGCCACCGGCTGACCAAGAATCACCCCGGCCGCCAGGCGACCGCTCATGGTGGCCCCCTCCATCGAATCGATGTAATCCTGCTTGGTGTAGCTGCCGGCCAGGAAGAAGTTGCTCACCGGCGTGCGTTGCTCAGGCCTGAACGGTTCCATGCCAGGAGCCTCCCGGTAGAGCGATTGGGCCAGTTTGACCACATTGCTCCACAGCAGCGTGAGTTGGCTGGCGGACGGAAACAACTCCCGCACCTGGGCATCGACGACCGCCACGATCGTCTCGTTGCTCTTGGCGATCCAGGGATCTCCCGGAGTGAGCACGCACTGCAGCAGGGAGCCCTGGCCTTCGCGGCGGTAGTCGGCAGGGCTGGCCAGGGCAAGATCGGCGAAGCAGCTGAAATCGGCGTCTGCGGTGTACAGCAGGTTGTTGAGCCCGCTGGGGTGCTGAAGATTGGAGCGGGCGGCAGTCTGGGCTTCGCCGTCCCCCAGTTCGGTCACCCAGCCGTCGTAGCGCAGCTGCACGGTGGCCACCGGCACGGCCTCCAGCCGGTAGATGTTGTCGAACTGCTCGTAGCGGCGCCAGGCGCTGGGCAGCAGTTTCTGGATGCCCGGCACATCGCAGGCGGCCAGGTAGGCATCGGCTTCCACGTGGATCTCTCCCTCGGGCGTGCCCAACCGCAGACCCGTGACCTGCGGCGCCGCCGTGGCAGGGCTGTTCTGCCCCTCAGCGTTGGCTCCGTCGCTGGTGCAGAGCTCCAGCACCCGGTGACGCAGGTGGAGCCTGGCGCCGCGGGCAACGATGTAGTCGAGGATCGGCTGATGCAGCCAACGGTGCGGCGAGCCCTTCAGCAGGTTGAGCTTGGAGGCCTCGGTGCGGGTGGCGAACATCAGAAAGATGGTGAGCATGCACCGGGCCGAGATCGAGGCGCAGTCGATGAAACCGAGCGCGTAGGCGATCGGATCCCACATCCGCTCGATGCTCTTCGGGCTGCCGCCATGGCCGACGAACCAGTCGCGGAAGCTCATGCGATCCAGTGCCCGGATCACACCCATGGCACCGTCGGGATCCACCAGGCCCCGCACGATCGGGCTGGTGCCAAGGGCCAGGGCGTTGCGCAGCTTGTCGATCCAGTCGAGCTGGGGTGTGGTGAAGAAGGCCTTGAGGCCGTTGAAGGGGGCGCCGACGGGGAAACGGAAATCGAGCGCGCGGAGGTCGCCGCCCTTGTTGACGAACAGATGGGTGTGCTCCTTGGGCAGCAGGTTCTCGAAGGCCCCCACCTTGCGCATCAAGGCGAAGAGGTTGGCGTAGTTGAAGAAGAACACGTGCAGCCCCATCTCGATGTGGTTGCCACCCGCGTCTACCCAGCTGCCCACCTTGCCGCCCACGAAAGCCCGCGCCTCGTAGAGGTCCACCTGATGGCCGGCGTCGCAGAGATCCACTGCAGCCGCCAGACCGGCCAGACCCGAACCCACGATGGCGACCCGCACCCTTGACCTCCCGTACCCGGCGACTCTATGGAGCCGGAGTGGGCGGCGGCGTTCGGATGGCCGCTCCCGCCAGGGCTGCGGCGGCCCGGGCGTCAGCGGGACGGGGCTTCGAAAACCGGCCACCCTCCATAGAGTGATCGGACGACGTTTCCCTTCCCCCAGGCTCCGCCCATGAGCAGCTCCACCCCAGCGGCCCCAGCCGCTCCCCTCACCCACACCGGCCGCGATGGCAAGGGGATCCTGATCACCGCCCCGGCCATGCTGCAGCTGGCCACGTTGATGCGGCAACAGGGTGAGGAGAAGCTGCTGCGGGTGGGCGTGCGCTCCGGTGGCTGCAGCGGCATGAGCTACACCATGGATTTCATCGAAGCCGCCGGCATCCGCGCCGACGATGAGGTGTATACCTACGAACCCAATGGAGCCCCCAGCTTCCGCGTGGTGTGTGATCCAAAGAGCCTTCTGTACATCTATGGCATGCAGCTGGATTTCAGCTCCGCTCTGATCGGTGGTGGCTTCAACTTCACGAACCCCAACGCCAGCCAGACCTGTGGCTGCGGCAGCTCCTTCGCGGTCTGAGCCAGCGGCTTGATGGCACGGGCTGACCCCAGCACTCTGAACCGACCTCCGGCACCACGACCTGCAGGCCTCCTGCGGAGCTGAGCCACTGCTCCATGCCGTGGGAATCTGAGGGGCTCTACCTCGCCGCAGTGTCCACGATGGCCACGGACGCTTCCACCGAATCCGCCTTCGAGCAGGCCATCCGCCGCTATCAGGAGGGTGCCGAGCCCGCCGATCTGATCCCCGAGTTCCAGGCGATCACGGCCGCCGCCCCACGGCTGGCCGCAGGGTGGACCTGCCTGGCCTGGCTGCAGCTGCTCGACGATCAGCCCGTGGCGGCGCTGCGGTCGGCGCGTACGGCCGTGAAGCTCAATCCGCAGGATCCTCAGTCGCGCGTGAACCTCTCAGTCGCCATGCTCGAAACCGGCGCCAAAGGCGTGCGCGAGCACATCGACATGGTGCTCAGGGTCACAGCGGTGGCACCGGAGCTGGGCGACGAGCTGCAGGAATCGATCGCCGATGGCCTGCACCGTCGGCCCGGTTGGACCTCGCTGGAGAAAGTCAACGCCTGGCTGAAGGGGTGATCGGGACGGTGCCGGCCCCAGCCATGGTCCCGAAACGCGTCCTGCTGATCAGCAATGGGCATGGGGAAGATCTCAGCGGCAGCCTGATCGGCCAGGAGCTGCGGGCGACCGGGGCCGACGTGGCAGCGCTGCCCCTGGTGGGCCACGGGAACGCCTACCGGCAGGCGCAGATTCCGGTGCTGGGCCGCACCCGCACCTACAGCACCGGCGGGCTGGGCTACACAAGCCTGGCGGGCCGTCTCACGGAATTGCTGCAGGGGCAGGTGAGCTACGTGCTCAGGCGCCTTGCCCTTTTCCTCTGCCAGGCGCGGCACTTCGATCTGGTCGTGGTGATCGGCGATGTGCTGCCGGTGGTGGCGGCCTGGCTGAGCTGCCGGCCGGTGGTCACCTATCTGGTGGCCTACTCCAGCCATTACGAAGGGCGTCTGCGCCTGCCTTGGCCCTGCGGCTGGTGCTTGCGCAGCGGCCGCTTCCAGCGGGTGTACAGCCGCGACAGCCTCACCGCCACTGACCTCACGGCCCAGCTGGGACGCCCGGTGCACTTCCTCGGCAATCCATTCCTGGACCGGGCGCGGGAGCCAGCGCCCCCGCTGCAGCCGTTGGAGCCGCACTGCAGCTCCGGGGCCAGGCTGCTGGGGCTTCTACCTGGAAGCCGGCTGCCGGAAGCGCTGCGCAATCTGGAGCTCATGCTGAAGGTGCTGGTGCGGCTGCCGCCGTCCTGGCAGCAACCGCAGCGGCTGGAGCTGGTGGCGGCGCTGGTGAAGGATCTTCACCGGGAGCTGGTGGGCCGCTGCGCCGCACCGCTGGGGTGGACCCTGCAGGGCGATCGGCTGGAACGGGGCCCGCTCGTGCTGCACCTGGTATGGGGAGGCTTCGCGGCGGTGGTTCAGCAGAGCGATCTGCTGCTCTCGATGACAGGCACGGCAGCCGAACAGGCCGTGGGTCTGGGCAAACCGGTGCTGCAGCTGGTGGGCCACGGACCGCAATTCACG
Organism: Marcopretia estuarina LEGE 06307; assembly: GCF_056633115.1. Taxonomy (NCBI): domain Bacteria; kingdom Bacillati; phylum Cyanobacteriota; class Cyanophyceae; order Synechococcales; family Prochlorococcaceae; genus Marcopretia; species Marcopretia estuarina. Next base: position 30,953 of record NZ_JBSJOY010000008.1, read on the forward strand.
GTCAGCTTCGCCGAGGCGCAACGCCGGCTGCTGGGCTCGTCCCTGGCCTGCAGCGATGGCGAGCCCGGTTCGGAAGACAGCCTGGCCGGCACGGCGGAACTGGCCACCGGCCTGCTCACCGCTCTTGCGGATCCTGCCTTTTCAGAACGCTGTCGCCGCAATGGCCACGAGCGCATCGGAGGTCCCGGGGGCGCTGCCAGGATGGCCCGAGAGATCCATGCGGTGTTAAGCGATGTCTGAGCCGCAATCCCTGAGCGTTCGCCTGAAGGGCTGGCTCGACAGCCTCCTGGTGGCCAATGTGTTTCTGGTGATCGCCGGAGCGGTGTGGTTCGGCCTGGCGATCGCCCTGCACAGCCGCAGCGTCGACGCCCCCCTGAAGCTGTTTCAGCAGCTGTGGGAGCCCCTGTTCACCCCGGCGATCGGGCTGCTGATGGCGGCGGCCGTGCTCAGCGGGATCCTGGGCTGGTGGCAGCGGCGAGCGCAGCGGCAACATCCGGATAGTGGAAGCTGAATCCCTGCTGCTGCAGGCGTTCGGGCACCACATGCTGGCCCTCCAGCACCACCTTGGCGCCATCGCCGAGCATGAGCTGCAGAACCGGGGCCGGCACCGGCAGCAGGCTCGGGCGACCCAGCACGTCCCCGAGGCTGGTGGCGAACGACTGCATGGTCACCGGCGTGGGCGCCACGGCGTTGTAAGCCCCCACATAGGCCGGGTCCACCAAGGCGGCGGCGATCAACCGGCAGAGGTCGGTGCGCTCGATCCAGCTCATCCATTGGCGGCCCGAACCCACGGGCCCCCCGAAGCCGGTGCGGAACACCGGCAGCATCTTGCCGAGGGCGCCGCCGTCAGCGCCGAGCACGATGCCGATGCGCAACTTCACCACGCGGATGCCCACGGCGGCTCGATCAGCCGCTGCCTCCCACTGGGCGCAGAGCTGGCCGAGGAAATCAGCCGCCGGTGGTGAGGCTTCGGTGAAACTGCCGCTCGGACTGGTGCCGTAGTAGCCCACGGCTGAACCGTTCACCAGCACGCGGGGCGGGGTGCCCAGATGGCCCATGGCCTCAACCAGCTCTGTGGTGGTCACCAGCCTGCTGTCGAGCAGGCGCTGGCGGTGTTGCGGGGTCCAGCGGTGGTCGGCGATCGGCTCACCGGCCAGGTTCACCACCCCTTCGGCAACCGCCAGAGCCTCGAGCACTTCGGGGCGCCTCCAGGTGGCCGGCTCGGCAGGATCCCCCTGCAGCCGGGCCACATCCGGAGGCCCTAGGCCACTGGCGCTGGAGCTGGCCGGCTGACGGCTGAGCAGCGTGCAGCTGTGCCCTTCCCGCTGCAGCAGGGGCACCAGTTCACGACCGATGAAGCCGGTACATCCGAGCAGAAACAGCCGCACAGCAGGGAGGACGCACGTCGATCAACGGTAGGGCTGGCACCGGTGGCAAAGGCGACCGAAGAGGGGCACTAACCTGCGCGCATCGATCACTGTCGTGATGGCTGACACTGCACCCGCACCGACGAAGCCCGCACCGATCAAGAAAGGCAGCCTGGTCAAGGTGAGCGCGGCGCGCTATGCCAGCAGCCTGGAAGCGGCGGCCAGCGATCCCCAGCCACCGGCCTACCTGTTCGAGGGTCCCGGCGAAGTGCTCGCCGTCAAAGGCGATTACGCCCAACTGCGCTGGCGCCTGCCTGTTCCCGACGTGTGGCTGCGGCTCGATCAGCTCGAAGCCTGCTGAACCGTTTCAGAGATCCAGCCGGTTCAGAGATCCAGCCGGCGCCGCTCCTCCTTCATGAGGGAGCGGCGTTGCTTGGCCTCCCGTAGCATCTCGCGACCGTCGTGGAGGTAGCTGTCCACGTAGCCGAGCGTGTAGCGCTCCAGTTCCGCCAAGGCATCTTCCACCTGGCTCAGGCAGTGGTAGAGGCTGAGGCCAAAACCCTTGGCCGCCGACGGGCAGGCCATGGACCTGTAGAGCATCTGTACTCTGTCGAGCTTGGCCTTGCTTTGCTCCAGGAAGGCGCAGAACGCCTCCATCAGCACGTCGTCGTAGGGATCGGCCGCGAGGGCGCGCAGCTCACCCGGGAAGGCCAGGATCACCTGCCCCAGCAGACGATCGATCGGCGCATACACCCGTTGCAGCCACACCAGCAACTCCCCGTCACGGGCCGCACCCCTGCTGCCTGCGGCTGGGGTCTGCACACGCGCACCTCGCGCTGGCGGCGGCCCTCCATCCCCGAGGGCCGGGCTGTGGGTGCTGTCGTAAAGCCGGCGACGCTCATGGTCTCCCAGCACCTCCCAGGCGGCATTGAGCGCCACGATCGTGGCCGCATCGCCTCCCGCATCGGGATGGTGCTGCTTCACCAACTGGCGATAAGCCGCCTTGATCTCCGCCACGCTGGCCTGAACGCCAACGCCGAGCACGGCATAAGGGTTTGCGGAGGTGGGGGAAGCGGCCATCCAACAGCCCGGTAGCGGAGCCATCATCTCCACGCCGAGGGCGGAAACGCGAAAAAAGGCCCCCCGTTTCCGGGAGGCCGTGAGGTGGTGTGTGAGGGCAGGTTGAACCGAGTGCCGGTCTTCAGAAACGGAAGGTGGTCTGCACGAGGCCGCCGAACACGTTGAAGGTCTGGTCGGCGCCGGTTTGCTGGCCGAGCGGGCGGCTGAGGTAGAAGATCGCCGGGGTGACGGAGATGTTGTCGGTCACCTGGAACTTGTACCACCATTCCCAGACGAAGTTGCCGTCGTTCGGGGTGGTTTCCAGGCCCGAGGTCGTGCCGGACTTCAGCTGGGTGGCGAACACCGGCTGGCCCACGGCCATACCGGCGGCGTTGCCCTTGGCGAACACATCAGACCATTCCAGGCCGACGAACCAGCTTTGCGACTCGCTCACGAACGGGGAAGCGAACTCAACGCCGCTGGCTTGGGTCTCGTTGCCGGAGAGGCTGTTGAGACCCCAACCAATGCTGATGGAGGGGATGAAACCGCTCTTCTTGGGCTGCCAATAGGCGTTGACTGCCACGCTGTTGGAATCACCGTTGGCCAGGAACCAGCTGTTGGAAGCGGCGAAGTTGGTGCCGCGACGGAAGTTGGTGGCCGCTTGGCCGTAGCGGTAAGCCGCTGAGATGTTCCACTGTGGGGTGGTGTAGTTCAGCTGAGCGAGGAAGTTGCCGCGGGCGCAATCGGTGCCGATGCCACCTTCATCGCTGGAGCAGCTGAAGGGGTTGCCATCGAACGAAGTGCCCGAATCACCCTGCTGCGCCACATAGCTGGCGCCGGCGCTGAAGCGACCTTTGCCCTTGGGAACGTTCTGCCGCCAGGTGATAGCAGCAGCAGCGCCAGTGGCCTTGTTGTAGACGCCGGGAGCACCGTGAAGGGTGAAGAGATCAAGGATCTTGTCGCCCTTGCCGTACACCGACGGGGTGACCGCCAGCATTTCGGTGTTCCGGGCCTTGGGACCAACGGTGATCGCTACGTCGCGACCAACAGGGAAGCGATACCAGAGACGGTCGATGCCGACCACATCGGAGCAGTTCCGGTTGCCGGTGCAGCTCGTCTGGCCAAAGCCGTTGCTGGCGATGTCCAGAGCGGTGAGGTTGAGACCGTTGCCATTAAAGGCGTTGTTGAAGTTGCCGGAGCGCAGGCGGGTAAAGAGCTGATCTTTGCCCGTGAAGCTGGTGATTAAGTTCAGGCGAACGTCATAGTTGAACGAGGTGGCACCGAAGCGAGCGTTGTAGTTCTCGCTGTCATTGCCACTGGTGATTGAGGATGTCCTGAAGCGCCCACTCGTGCTGTTGCCACCGGCGTTGACAGCGCCCAGCACGAAGGTGGCCTGACCCTGGAGCTTGGTGGTGGTGGAGAACTGGGTAGCTTCCAGCTCACCCACTTTGGCTTCGAGGCCATCCACCCGGCCCTTGAGCACGGCCAGTTCGGCTTCGAATTCCTTGAGCAGGCGGCGCAGCTCGTCGGTCACCTCGGTGATGCGATCGAGGCAGGCGTTGAGCAGGGCGGCGGCTTCCCAGCGGCTGAGGGCCTGCTTGCCGCGGAAGGTGCCGTCGGGATAGCCGGCGACGCAGCCGTAGCGCTCGATCAGGTTCGAGAGCGCCTGATAGGCCCACTCGGTGGGCTGAACATCAGAAAACTGATTGATGCTGGTGACCTGTTCCTTGACATTGGCATAGCGATTGACGCCATCCATGTTCAGCTCTGAGGCCGAAGCTGCCACGGGGGCGAGCAGGCCAAGAGCGGCAGGAGCCAGCAACAAGTGCTGAATGCGATTCATGAGAGTCCTCACACCAATTGAGGGGATGCTTCTGTAGTGAAGCCTGCAAATTGTATGAACTGACAACGCGTATAGCCTGGCTTGAGCTACCCGAGCATGTATTCCAGGCGACATTCCATGCCTCCCCTGAAGTGGGGCCCAGCCTGGAATCCAGCCAACAAAAAGCCCCACCAGATGGCGGGGCGAAAGAACTGAATGCTTCGTCAAGGTTCACTTGAATCGACGTAGTCGCCTGAGCAATGTGTGAGGGGCTCAGAGGAGACGATTCAAGTGAAGGAAGGCAGAATCAGAACTTGAAGGTGGTCTTGACGATACCGCCGAAGTTGCTGAACGATTCGTTGTTGAACTTCTGATCTTGACCGAGAGGAGCGCTCAGGTAGTAGATCGCAGGAGTCACGCTGATGTTATCGGTGACCTGGAACTTGTACCACCACTCCCAGGCATAGTTGCCGTCATTGGGTGACAGGGTGTCGTTGTCGCCCGACTTCGTGAGGAAGGTGGGCTGACCGACGGCCATACCGAGGGAGTTGCCCTTGATGAACACATCGCTCCACTGAAGACCGACGTACCAAGACTGGGTCTGAGCACCGTCGATCACACTCTCGAGAGAACCGGCGGAAGCAGAGTCAGCGCTGTGGCCGTTGATGCCCCAACCGGCGCTGATCGAAGGGATCCAGCCGGAGTTGGAGGGCTGCCAGTAACCGCTGATGCCCACCGAGCTCACCGAGGTGGAGAGCCCGAAGCCGGTGACGGCCAGAGGGGTGCCATTGCCGCTGTAGAGGCCAGCCAGACCACCCTCAGGGGTGGTGTAGACGTAGGCCACAGCCAGGCCCCAGTTGGGCTGGGTGTAGGCAATCTGGGCAGTACCCGTTTGGGCCGCGCCAGAGGTGCCGATGCCACCTTCACTCGGATTGCCCGAGTCACCGTTGGCAGAGACGTAGTTGGCGCTGATGGTCCAGCCACCGCTCTTCCACCACAGACCGGCACCTGCACCCAGGTTCAGGCTGTAAGCGCCGGGAGCACCGGCGTAGGTGAAGATGTCGAGGACGGTGTCAGCGGGGTACACGCTGGGCCAGACGGCCAGCATGTCGTCCTGACGGACACGGCCACCAACGGTGGCGGTGAAGCCGGTGCCGATGGGGAATTGGTAGAAGAGGCGGTTGATCGCGACCACGTCGCCGCAATCAGCGCCGGAGCCGCAGCCCTCTTCGAACGCGGCTTCAAGGGCGTTCAGGCCAACGACCGGACCGCCGGCCCAGGGGCCGTCAGCAAAGTTGCCGGCGCGCAGGCGGGTGCGCAGCAGGTCCTTGCCGGTGAAGCTGGTATCGAAATTGAGCTGGATGTCGTAGTTGAAGGCCGTGGCGCCTTGCAGAGCGCGGGCTGAGTCAACAAGACCGTTGTTGGAGCCGCTGTAGGAGTTGGCGCCGACCACGAAGGTGGCCTTACCGTTCAGCTTGGTGGTGGTGGAGAACTGGCTGGCTTCCAGCTCGCCGACTTTGGCTTCGAGGCCATCAACCCGGCCCTTGAGCACGGCCAGTTCAGCTTCGAATTCCTTGAGCAGGCGGCGCAGCTCGTCGGTCACCTCGGTGATGCGGTCGAGGCAGGCGTTGAGCAGAGCAGCGGCTTCCCAGCGGCTGAGGGCTTTCTTGCCGCGGAAGGTGCCGTCGGGATAGCCAGCGACGCAGCCGTAGCGCTCGATCAGGTTCGAGAGCGCCTGGTAGGCCCACTCAGTGGGCTGAACGTCGGAGAACTGGTTGATGCTGGTGACTTGCTCCTCAGAGGCGTACTGGTTGACGCCGTCGAGGTTGAGCTCTGCAGCAGACACGGCCATCGGGGAGAGAAGCCCCAGAGCGGCAGGTGCCAGCAGCAGTTGCTGGAAGAGTTTCATTGTGTCCTCACACAAAAGGGGGCGCAATGCGCCGACCACATCTTCACGGCAGTTCAAGCAGCCACCAGGCCGGATGTGACAGAAATGACAATGGACAGTGAGCGCCATGGCTTGCCAGGCCGCCATCGGGCGAGCACCGGCCGGTCCAGAGTGAGGGGCCCGGCCCGAAGACCCTGGCTTTCCGTTCTTCTCGCCCCTGGCTGTGGTGGCTGGGTCTGGGCGTGATCTGGCTGGCGGGCACCTTCGCCGACCGGCTCTGGTTGCAGCTCGACCAGCGGCTGCCTGCCTGGGATCAGGCCGAATACCTCAACAGCGCCGTGGACCATGGCCGCGCCTTGGGACTGCTGGCCGGCGGCGGCTGGCAAGGGTGGAGCGCCCTGCTCGATCTCTCCCCGAAGATTCCCCCGCTGGCCAGCCTGGTCAATGGCAGCGTGATGGCCTTCAGCGGCGACAGCCCCGATCAGGCCAGCTGGGCGCTTGCTATCTGGCAGCTGCTGTTGCTGGTGGTGGTGGCCTGCTGGGGCCGGCAGCTGGGCGGGCCGCGCTTCGGCCTGCTGGCCGCCGCGCTCGTGTGCCTGGCGCCGGCCCTGGCAGCGCTGCGGGTGGATTTCACCCTCGACCTTCCACTCACCGCCACCGCCATGCTTGCCCTGTGGCGACTGGGGTGCTGGTACGCCCCCGCCCCGAGGGGCGGACGCTGGAGCCAGGCGCTGGTGGCGGCAGCGGCGGTGGCCACCGCGGTGATGGTGAAGCAGAGCGCCCTGCTGGTGCTGCTGCTGCCATGCCTGTGGGCGGCGGGCGCCGGGCTGGGCCAGCCGCAGCGCCGCCTGCAGACCCTGGCCGCCCTGGCCCTGGTGCTGACCGTGGCCCTGCCCTGGCTGAAGCACAACTGGATCACCACCCTCGGCGGGACCAACCGGGCGGTGATCGAATCGGGCGCCGCCGAAGGGGATCCATCGCCCCTGAGCCTGGCCAGCCTCTTCTGGTATCCAAGGCTCTTCCCGGCCCAGCTCGGTGCGCCGATGCTCGCTGTCGGTGCAGCCGGAGGGGCACTGGCCCTTTGGCAGCGCAGACGCCCTGCTGATGCTGCTACGGGTGCTGCTGCTGAGCCGCCCGATCAGGACTCTGGGCCGCCTACGGAATCCGGTGGCACGGCCTCCGGCTGGGGGTGGCTGCTGGGTTGCGCCCTCGCCGGCTGGTTGGTCACCAGCCTCAGCCCGAACAAGGATCCGCGTTACATCGCGCCGGTGCTGCCGCTGCTGGTGCTGCTGCTGGCACGGGGTTGGTGGGTGCTGCTGCAGGCGGCCCGTGCCCGCTTCGGACCCTGGCTGGGGGCCGTGCTGCTGGGGGTGGGCCTGCTGGGAACGGGTGCCACCACCGCCTCAGAGCGTGTCGGCGAGCTGGAGCGGCGCGCGGAGTCCCCGGTGCCTGAGGCGATCGAGGCGGTGCGTCAACGCGTGGGCACAGCTCCCACCACCGTGCTGGTGATCCCCAGCACCGCTGAGGTCAACCAGCACAACGTGAGCACCTTCGGACGCCTGGGGGGCGGGCAGATCCTCGGGCGGGAAAGCGGGAAACAGAAACGGGAGCATGCCCTGGTGCTGCAGCAGGCCCAGTGGCTACTGCTGGCCAGCGGCGACCAGGGCACCAAGCGCAAGGAATCCAGGCAGCTGAGCCGCAGCGTGCGCAGCGATGGCCGCTTCGAGCGCGTGGGCAGCTGGCCGTGGACCAAGGGCCGCCAGCTCGTACTCTGGCAACGTCGCGCCGCTGCGCCCGCGGCCGTGCCGTTCGATCGCCGCTTCATCACACTTGCCCGCGGCCTGGAGCAGGGCCCGGCCGGCCTGGGTGCCGTGTTCGACGCGATCGGACCGGAACACCAGCTGGACGGGCATTTCCTTTACCAAGCACGTGTGCGCCGCTGGGCGGAGGCCCGCCTCAGCGCCAACCCCAACGACCGCGAGGCGCTCTGGGCACTGGCGCTGCTGGACGTGCTGCTCAACCGGCCCGCCGCGGCGGAAGGCTGGTTCAAACAGCTGGAGGCGGTGGAACCGGCCAACCCGTGGCCGAGCGCCTACCGCTCCGTGGTGCTGCTGGCCGATTGGCGCCCCTGGCAGGCGGCGGCGGTGGCCGAGGCGGCGCGCCTGCGCCACGACGAACCGGTGCTGGACGGGCTGGTCCATGTGGCCGGCGTCCTCGGCGGCGATCTGCGCCGCCTCCCTGGCACCCGCGCCGCCGTGGAGGCGGCGATCGCCTCGGTGGAGGCGCGCATCGAGGCCGGCGCCAAAGAGGGCCGGTAGCCTCCTGCCCACGCCAGAACTCTGCTGATGGCCCCTGCGGCGCCAGCTTCCCCTTCCAAGCCCGGCGCGGCCCTGCCGTTGTGGTTTCCACTGCTGGTGGGGGCCGGATTGCGGCTGATCCAGATCCAGGCCCCGGTCCTCGGCATCCACAGCTGGAGGCAGGCGGACACGGCGGCGATGGCTCGCAACTTCGCCGAGCAGGGCATGAACCTGCTCACACCCCAGATCGACTGGGGCGGCGCCGGCAGCGGCGTGGTGGAAGCGGAATTTCCCTTGTATCCCTACAGCGTTGCCCTGCTCTACCGCCTGTTCGGGGTGCAGGAGTGGCTGGCGCGGGGCCTCTCCGTGCTCTGCAGCCTGCTCACGATCGTGCTGGTGGTGCGGATCGGCCGCCAGCTGGTGGGGGAGCGGGCCGGCTGGTGGGGCGGACTGTTCTATGCGGTGCTGCCGATTTCGGTGTTCTACGGGCGCACGGTGCAGCCGGAGGCGACGCTGATGCTGCTGGCGGCTCTGGCCCTGGAGCGCTTTCTGGCCTGGCTGCGCACCGGCAGGCTGGCAGCCCTGGGAATCTCCTGGCTGGCCTTCACCGCCGCCTGTCTGATCAAAGTTCTGCCGTTCGTGTGGCTGGGCCTGCCGTTGCTATGGCTATGGGGCCAGGCCCACCAGTGGAGGATCCTCCGGCGATCAGGCGGCTGGGTGTTTGCCCTGTCGGCGGTGGTGGTGACGGCGGCCTGGTACTGGCATGCCCACAAACTGGGGCAGGCCAGCGGCCTCAGCTTCGGCTTCTGGGGCGGCGAGGCCAACCGTTACAGCTGGGCCGACCTTTTCGCGCCTGGCTACTGGCTCGGCCTTGGCCTGAGGGTGGCCGTGCGCAACCTGGCGGTGCTGGGGGTGCCGTTGCTGGTGCTCGGCCTGCTGCCGCGCGGGAATGGCGACGCCGCTGCCAATCGAGGCGCCGCTGCCCCCCCCGACGCCCTGCCGGGGCCACAGGCGCACGTGCTGCCGGTGGGGCTGGTGGCCGTGCTGCTGGCCGGAGCTCTGGCACCTGAATCCAGCGCGGTGCATGAGTATTACCAACTGCCGCTGATGCTGTTCGCCTGCCCACTGATGGGCCTGGGCTGGGTGCGGCTGCGGCGCCAGGCCGGTGTCTGCGGGCGGCAGGGGGCCTGGGCACTGCTCACGCTGCTGGTCGTGGTGAGCCTCACGGTGCTGGCTGTGGATTACTGGAGTCGGGAGCGGGTGGCCGGATCCCCGGTGTGGGAGCTGGCGCAGCAGATCCAGGCGCGCACACCGCCCGGGGCCAGAGTCGTGGTGATGAGCGGTTCCGACCCCACTGTTCTTTATCTCGCCAACCGCAAGGGATGGCTGGTGAGTCCCAAGCGGCTGATGCGGCGTGATGCGGCAGCCTGGCGAGCCGACGGCGCCGATGCCCTGGCCGGCAGTTATGCGGTGATCGAAAGCTATGCGCCCTTCCCCGAAGGCGAGGCCAAAACGCGCTTGAAACGCTGGGTCTGCGACCAGCCACCGGGCTGCCAGAGCGGGCCCGGTTTCGTGATTCCGCTGGCTCCAGGGGCCGGGCGGCCGGCAGGCTGAGCCCATGACCGTCCTGCACCCCCAGACCCCTCCCCGCGCCATTCCCTGGCGGGGCCTGCTGCTGCTCTGGCTGGCCGCCGTGGTGCTGGCTGTCGTGGGTCTGGGCAACCTGCCCCTGCGCGACTGGGATGAGGGGATCGTGGCGCGGGTGTCGCTGGAGATCGCCAACAGGGGGCTGCCGGAAGGCTGGCTGCCCACGATCTGGGGCAGCCCCTACCTCAACAAGCCGCCCGGGCTGCATGTGCTGATCGCCGCCGCCATCGGCCTCTGGCGCCAGCTCAGCCAGGCGCCGGCGGAGGCGCTACCGCCGGAATGGGTGGTGCGGCTGGTGCCGGCACTGCTTTCCTCCCTGGTGGTGCCGGTGGGGGGCCTGGTGCAGCTTCAGCTGCGGCCGGGCGACAACCGTGCCGCCCTGGCGACCGCGGCGATCCTGCTCACCCTGCTGCCGGTGGCGCGCCACGGGCGGCTGGCGATGCTGGACGGCGCGCAGCTCACCGCCATGGGGCTGCTCTGGTGGGCACTGTTGCGCAGCCGTTCCGGCCGCACTGGAGCGGGTTGGCGCTGGGGGCTGGTCGCCGGCCTGGCGGGCAGTGCGCTGCTGATGTTGAAGGCCCCGATCCTGTTGCCGGTGCTGGCCGCCGGCCTGGCCGCCCTGGTGCTCGATCCGGAGCGGCCGCGCCGTTCGCTGGCGCCGCTGCTGGCGGCCCTTGGCGTGGGCCTGCTGCCCGGGCTGGCCTGGCACGGCTGGCATGCGCTCATGCGCGGCAGCGATGCGCTCTGGCTCTGGGGCGGCGACGGCGTGACGCGGGTGCTGCTGGATGCGGGCGAAGGCAGCCAGCTGGGCTGGCGGGTGCCGGTGATCGAGATGCTGGAAGGTGGCTGGCCCTGGCTGCCGCTCTGGCCCCTGGCGGTGGTGATCGCCTGGCGCCAGCGCCACCGCAGCTGGGGGCGCTGGTGCCTGGTGCTGCAGCTGGTGATCGCCGGGTCGATCCTGCCGCTGCGCACCCAGCTCCCCTGGTACAGCCACCCGCTCTGGCTGCCGTTCGCCCTGCTCTGCGGGCCGCTGCTGGCGCAGATGCTGCAGGCTCGGCAGACCCGTCCGCCTCTCCAGCTCGTTCCAATCCTGTGGTCCTGGCTGGGTGGCGGCCTGATCCTGCTGGCCCTGGCGGCCGCAACAGCCCGGACCGGACTGCCGAGTGGGACCAGTCTTCTTGTTCTGCCGGCGGGCGTAGGGCTGCTTGGGGGGGGGCTGCTGCTGCTGCGCCCGGCCGAACGGCAGCGCCGCCGCGGCCTGGTCCTGCTGCTCGCGGGCTGGTGCCTCTCCCTGCTGCTGCTCTTCCATAGTTCCCTCTGGAACTGGGAATTGAACGAACATGACGACGTTCGCCCCGTGGCCAGCCTGGTCAGGGGTGCGGCGACCGAGCCGGACCATCGCCCGATGCCGATCTACATGGCCGGACAATCCGGGCGACGTCCAAGCCTGAGCTGGTATGCCCAACGGCCAATCGAACGGTTGCCGTCCCGGGCAAGCCCCGGTTCTCCGAGCCCGTTCCTGTTCATTGAGAAAGCCTCCGCCCCCCCTCCGCCCATGCTTCTCCAGCCCGGCGTCCGCTGCCGCCTGAGTGGGCTGGGCGAGCAGGACTGGCGCCTCTGGCGCTGCACACTCGCTTCTCAATCCGATGACCCTCGCCCCTGAACGACGCTCCTGGAGCCGCGCGGTTCTGACTGCAGCCGTGCTGTTTGCCGTGGTTGGCCTGGCCCTGCAGGCATGGCGCCTCCAGGTTCTCGCCGCTTCCTACGACCAGGGCATCTTTCTGCAGGTGCTCTGGAACAGCCTGCGGGGCCACCCCTTCGAGAGCACCCTCTCCTCCCAGCTTTCCGCCAGCGTGGTCCACGACGGCCAGTTGCCCAGCCTGGGCTATCACCGCCTGGGGCAGCACTTCACCCCGGTGCTGCTGCTCTGGGCTCCCTTGGTGGGTCTGCTGGGAGCGGCAGCCTTGCCCCTGGTTCAGGTGGGGCTGATGACGGCGGCAGGTCTGGCGCTGCATCGGTTTGCCCTCGAGATCCTGGGGAGCAACAACGATCGGCTGGCCGCTCTGCTGGCCTGCTCCTTTTTCGGAGCCAATGCCGTACTCGGCCCCACCTGGGGCAACTTCACGGATCTCTGCCAGTTGCCCCTGGCCTTTTTTCTGCTGATCTGGGGATTGCGCCGACGGAGCTGGTGGCTGGTGGCGCTCTGCACCCTGCTGATTCCGTTGATCCGGGAGGACACCGGCGTGCTGCTGGTGGGGGTGAGTCTGTGGATGCTGCTGCGACGACGCAGGGAAGAGTGGCCTTTGGCGCTCCTGATTGGTGGGGTGGGGGTCAGCTGGGTCCTGATCGTCACCAATGTGTTGATGCCTCTGTTCAGCGAAGACAATTCACGCCGGTTCATGGTGGAGAACTTCGGCCACTTTCTCGGTGATCAGGATCGCGCCAGCAGCCTGGAGGTGGCGGGAAGGATCCTTTCAACGCCCATGGCGCTGATCATGGAACTGTTCAGCGAACCTGGGCACACGCTTCGCTACCTGCTCGCCCAGAGTCTGCCGCTGCTGTTCATTCCCTTGATCTCCCTGGACAGCTGGCTGCTGATGGGGTTGCCATTTCTAGGGTTGCTGCTGGCGGACGGGAAGCCACCACCACTGGCCATCAATGTGCGCTACGCGCTGCTGGTGGTCCCGGGCTTGTTTGCAGGGGCCGTGCTCTGGTGGGAGCACCATCAGGACACCTTCCGTCGACCCAAGTTTCGTGCCGTTTGGATCGGGGCAATCGGGCTGTCGATCCTGCTGACGATCAGCAGCAACCCCAATCGCAGCCTCTCGTTCGTCATTCCCGACAGCGTGCAGCCCTGGATTTACTCCAACCCAGCCCAGCTCTCGGCCCATGGCCAGGCCGCCCGGCGCGTTCTCCAGCAGATCCCCCCAACGGCAACCGTTTCAGCCACCACCCCGCTGGTTCCTTTGCTTGCTGAGCGGGAGGTGCTGGTGCGTTTTCCCCGCAGTTGGCGCTATCTCGACAGGCAAGGAAAGCCCCAGGAGGTTGACTGGATTGCTGCAGATCTTGAGATGCTCAACAGGAATCTCAGGGTGTCTGATGGTGATCGCAAAGAGCTGGTGCGCATCCTTGAAATGATCCCCGATCTTTCGCCCGGCTATGGGGTTGTCGATGTTGATGGGGGCATCGTGTTAATGGCCAGAGGCGCAGTGGATCATGCCGATGCCCAGGAGCGCCTTGCTCGCCTGGTGGGATCATTGAAGCTGGAGCGGGAATCCAAAAAGTGACTTCCCTGGAACAAAGAACCCGATCGAAAATGAAAAGTCTTTCCCCATAGAAAGGCTGCTCTTCAATCAATACCCTGTCTCCAGAATGAACGATGCCCCCATTCAGCCGATTGCTGAATGGGGGCATCGCCGGGTCCGCTCTGGCGCGGAACCGAATGAACTCAGATCAAGCTGCCTGGCATCAGACGGCGTTCTCCGCGATCAACAGACCCTTGCACATGGAACTTTGGCTCACAAGCACCTCCTCCCTTGGGGGATAACGCCAGCCGGTGACGCCTTCGGAGCGAAACAAGGGAGAAAACCCCGAAGACTCGCCCCACGGCACTGCTGACACAACCCATTGATCTTAGAAGAAAACCTGAGAGATCGGCAACAGTTGGGGACCCAACAAAAAAGGCGCCCCGAAGGGCGCCAAATTTGAATTGATCCTCTGGAACTGTCTGATTGACTTAGGGCTCAGAGGGCGTTACCACGGGGCAGAACCTCTTCAGGGAAGACGAAGTTTTCATGCGGCTGGT
>NZ_JBSJOY010000003.1:0-408684 GCF_056633115.1 Marcopretia estuarina LEGE 06307
GCTCAGCAACGGCACGCGGCCGATGTCCCGCAGATACGAGCGCACCAGGTCGCCGCTCGCCATGGAGGCACTGGAAGCATCAACCGTGGCCAAGGGCGGGGAAGGCATGGTGGCGTTTCGCAGGGTTAGGAAACGTTTGTGTTTCGTAATTTACCACCATGGATCGGTCGCACACCATCCCCGCACCTGCTAGCTACGCACCAGCCCAACGCCTGCTGGCGGCGTGCCAGCCCGGCCTCAGTTGGCGGGGCGGCGAGCGGCCGCCGACGCGGGAGAGAATGCGGCTGTGCCCGCCCCGGCCGGCGCCTGCCGCCGGGCCCTCCGCTGCCGGATGCCATGCCAAGGGAGCGACTCCAAAAGCTGCTGGCCGCCGCCGGCGTCTGCTCCCGGCGGCGGGCCGAGGATCTGCTGCTGCAGGGGCGCGTGCGGGTGAACGGCAGGGTGGCCGGTCTGGGCGATCAGGCCGATGCCAGCACCGATCTGGTGGAGCTCGACGGTCAGCCACTGCGTCCTGCCGTAACCCGTCAGACGCTGTTGCTGCACAAACCTCCTGGTGTGGTGAGCAGTTGCCATGACCCGCAGGGCAGGCCCACGGTGCTGGATCTGCTGCCAGCGGCCCTCACCGAGGGCACCGGCCTGCACCCGGTGGGCCGGCTCGACATCGACAGCCGCGGCGCCCTGCTGCTCACCAACGACGGTGCCCTCACCCTGCGGCTGACCCATCCCCGCCATGGCCACGGCAAGACCTATCGAGTGCTGGTGCAGGGCCACCCGAGCGAGGCCGCGCTGGCCCAATGGCGCCGGGGCGTGGCGCTCGATGGTGAGGCCGCCCTGCCGGTGCAGCTGCGCCGGCTGCGCCAATCGGCCGCCAGCACGCTGCTGGAGGTGAAAATGCGGGAAGGACGAAACCGGCAGATCCGCCGCACCGCTGCCCTGCTGGGCCATCCGGTGCTGGATTTGCTGCGGGTGGCGATCGGGGATCTGCAGCTGGGCACCCTGGCGTCAGGCCAGTGGCGCCCCATCGACGCTCGACAATGGGACGAACCTGCTTCCGGTGCTGGACACCAGCACTGACCCTTCGCCGCCCCCGATGCCGCGCCCCCGGATCACCTCCCTGCTTCCCCAGGCCCTGCGGCGGCGCCTGCGTCTGGAGCCGTCGGCGGCGGCCTCGGCCCCACCGGCGCCCGAAGATCCCCTGCTGCAGCTCGGCCGGCTGCTGCGCCAGAAGCGGGAGGAGCAGGGGCTGAGCCTGCGCCAGCTCGCCACCGAAACCCGCATCAGCACGCCGGTGATCGAGGCGCTGGAGAGGGGCTGGCGTGACCGCCTGCCGGAGCCCGCTTACCTGCGCACGATGCTGGCGCTGCTTGAGCAGCATCTCGGCCTGGAACCCGGTGCGCTCAACGCCGCACTACCGCTGCAGGCCCACCCACTCGACGACCACAGCAAGCAACCCTCGCTGCTGCGGCGCTTCACGCCGGGCTCAATCGATGTATTCACCAGCTGGCAAGGCACGGTGCTCTATGGCCTGCTGACCGCCGGCCTGATCTACGCCGTGAATCTGCAGCAGCAGCAGCTGGCGGCGGCCAACCAGCTCACGCTGCGGCCCGTGCCGCCGCTCACGGAAGCGGAGCGGGTGAAACCGCCCGATAGCAATGCCCTGCTGCTGCAGGTCCACCCCGACCTGCGGCCCCTCCAGCAGGCGGCCCGTGGGGTGGCGCAGAAGCAATGGAGCCGGGAAGCGCGCCAGGCGGGGGGTGGTCCTGGCGTGCTGCGCCTGCGGCTGGATCAGCCCACAAGCCTCCAGTTGAGCAGCGAATCGGGAGAAGGCACCCGGCTGCAAGGGGCGCGGGGCTCCCTCGTGCTGCAGATGCAGCCACCGCTGCAGGTGCAGCTCACTCCCCCAGCGGCGGCGGGCAGCGGGGCCGTGAGTTGGAACGAGCAGCCGCTGGAGGCCGAAGCCGGGCGGCCGGGGGTTTACCGCGTGCCGCCGGCAGCAGCGCGGGGCTCAGCGGCAGCGCCAGCAGCGCTCCCCTCGGTTGCGCCGCCCGCCGATCTGCCGTAACGGGCCGCCAGGGCGGCCAGGGCAGCGATCGGCTCACTGAGCTGCTGCACAGGTTGCTCCAGCCGCCAGCTCCAGTTGGCCTCCCCCGCCGTGCCAGGGGTGTTGAAGCGGGCCTGATCGCCCAGGCTGAGCAGATCCTGCAGGGGCACCACCGCCAGCTCGGCGCGCGAGGCGAGCGCCAGCTCCAGCAGTTGCCAGCCTGGGGCCTCGATCATCTCGCCGATCCGTTCACCCACCTGACGGCGCTGATCCTCGGGCAGGGAGTCCCACCAGCCGATACAGGTGGCGTTGTCGTGGGTGCCGGTGTACACCACCCAGTGGCGGCCCACGTAGTTCTCGGGCAGGTAGGCGTTGCCGTCGTTGCCGTCGAAGGCAAACTGCAGGATCTTCATACCCGGCAGGCGAAAGCGGTCGCGCAGAGCCTCCACCGCAGGCGTGATCACGCCCAGGTCTTCGGCGATCAGGGGCAGTTGGCCGCCCAGCCGTTGACGCAACGCCCTCAGCAGCGCCACCCCTGGCGAAGCGCGCCATTCACCCAGCTGGGCCGTGAGTGCCTCACCGGGCACCGCCCAGTACGACTCCAGCGCGCGGAAGTGATCCAGACGCAGCAAATCGAGCCGTTCCAGCTGCCCCTGCAGCCGCCGGAGCCACCAGCGGAAGCCGGTGAAGCGATGCAGCGACCAGCGATAGACGGGTGTCCCCCACAGCTGGCCGGTGTCGGAGAAGTAATCGGGCGGCACGCCGCTCTGCTGGGTGAGGGAACCATCCCGGCGCAGCGAGAAGAGGCGGCGCCGAGCCCAGACATCGGCACTGTCGTGGGCCACATAGAAAGGAAGATCGCCGATCAGCTGCACGCCGCGATGGCGCGCATGGTCATGCAGCTGCTGCCACTGGCGCTCCAGGTGCCACTGCACCAGGGCCTCCTGCCGCAGGGCCACCGCCTGCTCCCGGTCGAAGCGGCGCAGGGCCCGCCACTGCCGTTGCGCCAGCGGGACAGGCCATTGCCACCAGGGCAGGCCTCCCTGCAGCTCCCGCAGCACCATGAAGCGGCAGTGCTCCACCAGCCAGGGAGCTGCCGCCTGGCACCAGCGCTGGAAGTCGGCCTGGCGTTCAGCCGACTGCTGGAGCCAGCGCCGCTCGAGCGCCTGGGCCAGGGCCGCCGAGCGGAGCGGGCAGGCCTCCAGGTCGAGGCGATCGGTGCGGCCGGGGGGCAGCGCGACAAGATCGGCGGCTTCCAGAAAGCCATCGGCCACCAGCGCGTCGCCGTCGAGAAACCAGGCGTTCAGCGCAAAGCCGCTGGGGGAGCTGTAGGGAGAGCCGGTGCCATCGGCGGGGGCCAGTGGCAACAACTGCCAGGCGTCGATGCCGTGGTCGGCCAGCAGGTCGATCCAGGCGTGAGCCGCGGCGCCGAAGCTGCCGCAGCCGGGCGTGCCCGGCAGGGCCGTGGGGTGGAGCAGCACACCACAGCGGCCCGCTGTCCCGGGACCTGGGGGAAGGTCGGCGTCGCTCACGTGCGCGGCAGGCGGTAACGCGCCACGATCGCCTTGGCGAAGGCCGGGATGTGGCGCTCGGCCATCTCAGGATGGTGGCGCCGCAGCCACAGGGCATTGCGGGTGAAGTGGGAATCGATCGAGAAACGGCCATACTCCAGCCCCTGAGGCCCGACGCGCTGCACGAGGAAGCCCACCACCTCAGCCAGCCAGCGGGGCAGGCGCACCGCCTTGTCGTAGGCGTCGATGCCCTGCTGCACCGCGGCGCGGCGATCCCCGCGGCTGCTCACCGGCGCCAGATCCAGTTCCGCCTCCACCAGATCGAGCAGCTCCTGGCCGCGGGCGTTGCGCACCGTGAGCCACTGACGGCCGAAG
Organism: Marcopretia estuarina LEGE 06307; assembly: GCF_056633115.1. Lineage (NCBI taxonomy): Bacteria > Bacillati > Cyanobacteriota > Cyanophyceae > Synechococcales > Prochlorococcaceae > Marcopretia > Marcopretia estuarina. The sequence goes on from NZ_JBSJOY010000003.1 coordinate 3,928, forward strand.
GTGGCGCCCATGTAGCCCACCACCAGGTCGGCGCCGCCGTTCACGTAGTCGAAGCAGCTGAGGCAGCTGGGGGCGAACACATCCTTGAGCCGGGGGGTGTCGAGACCGAAGAAGGGCACCGTCTCCTCGCGGCCGTCGCTGTGGCGGAAGTGGATGCGGAAGTCCTGCATGAACTCGTAGTGCACCACCGTGGCGGGCGAATCGCTGGCGCTTTCCAGAAAGGTCTGCAGCCCCTGGCGGCTCACGTTGTCCACGCACGGCAGACCGAGCACGTAGAGCTGATCCAGCGGCAGGGTGTCCTGCACGGCCCGCAGCGCCTGCACCTGGCAGCCCACACCGATCGCCAGCAGGCGGCGGATGCCGCTGCCGGGTAACTGCTCCAGCACCTCCAGGTTGGGGGAGAGGGTGGGCTTGTTCACCCGTGCCGCCAGCACCTGCTCGGGGGTGCGCGCCAGCACCGGCACCGGCGTGAAGCGGTCGTCGGGGCTCTGCTGCACGCACAGCACCGCATCGACCAGGCCCGTTTCCAGCGCCCGCACGCCGATGCGCGACACGATGCCGGTCCACTGCGCCCCATCGATCGGGGGCTGCAGGCGGGCCGTGACCATGCGCTGGCTGACGCCGAAGTAGAGCTCGTCCTCGTTGCTGAGGTCACGGCTGCGGCCGTGGGCGGCTTGCTCCATCGCCTCGAAGCGCTGCTGGAGGAAGGCGCAGGCCTGGCGTACGTAAGCCACCCAGCGGCTGTCGCACAGACCGCAGTCGCTGCAGAGGTCCTTGGCCGGTTTTGTGCTGCCCTTGGGCAGGGGCCGGGCCCGTTCGTGAGGGAGGGGAGGGGCGGCGGTCAAAGCGGCGTCCAGCCTGACGGGGCAAGGGAGCTTCAACCTATCGGCAGGCCCGGCTTCCGTGCCGGAGCTACGGCAAAGTTGAGCCTTCGCAAGCATGAGCGCCGATGGCAGGCGGGAGCAAGGCACGCCCACGGGGTGCGGCGCGATCGGCAGGGGGTTCGGACGTGTCACCTGCGGGTCCTGCCCAGGCGGAGCCTGGCGGCCGCCCCCGCGCCCGGTTGGGGTCGCGGCTGTGGAAGCTGAGCCTGGCCCTTCTGGCTGCCGTGGGCACGGTGGTGCTGTTCGAGCGTGTGTGGTCGCGGCCCGACCCCGGCCTGGTCAGCAGCGATCAAGCTGGCCTCAACAAGGATCTGGCCGATCCGCCGATCCGTCCCATCACGGTGCTGCTGATCGGCACCGACGCCGACCGGCTCGATGCCAGCACCAACGGCGCCGCACCCCCCGGCCCCGCCAACGCCGACACGCTGCTGCTGATCCGGGCCGATCCGGGCGGGGCGATGCGGGTGCTGAATGTGCCCACCGAACTGGCTGTGCAAGTGCCGGGTCAGAAGAAGGTGCAGAGCCTGGGGGCCCTTTACCGGCTCGGCGGCCCTGCCCTCACGGCAGGCGGGGTGGGGGAGCTGGTGGGCCTCGACCCTGGCCAGCCTGAGCGCTATGTGGTGATGCCGCGTCAGGTGCTGCGCAGTCTGGTGGACGGCCTGGGCGGGCTGGAGCTGAACCTGGATCAGGCCATCCGTTACCACGACAAAACCCAGAACTACCGGGTCGATCTTCAGGGCGGGCTGCAGGTGCTGAAGGGCCCGCAGGTGGAGCAGCTGGTGCGCTTCAAGGGCAAGGACGACGGCCTCAGCGGACGGCGCAGCCGCCAGCAGGAGGTGATCGCCGGCCTGCTGGAACAGCTGGGGCGCCCTGACGGCACGGCGAAACTGGCGCAGCAGGTGAGGCAGCTCCAGCCGTTGGTGGGCACCAACCTGACGGAAACCGAGATGCTGAGCCTGCTCAACGTGGCGATCCAGCAGGCCCACACCGTGCGCTACGACAAACTGCCGCTGGCACCCACCACCGAGCCTGGCCAGACGCTGCGGCAAGTGGCGCCGGGAGCAGAGCAGCCGCTGTGGCCGGCGGGGTAGCCCCACTCCGGCCATCGCGATGGATCAGCGCAGGCCGCTCAGAGGGTGGTGAGGCGCTGCCAGCGCAGCTTCAGGGCCTCCAGCAACACCTCCGCACCGGCAGCGCCGTGGTCGCCTGGCTGCAGCGCACCGAGCCAGGGCAGACCCTCGCAGGCGCGGGCCGACCCGTCCCAGCTGCCGCCCCACTGCACCAGGCCAAGCAGGGGCACGGTGGAGCGATCGAGCAGGGCGGTGTAGGCCGCCGCCAGCCCGCTGGTGGCGTCGTCAGCCGTCACCAGCAGCAGGGTGGGCTGCCGCCAGGCGCCGAGCACCTCCGCCCAGCGGGTGCCCGCCGGCAGCCAGCGGCCTGGGTCTTGCTCCAGGGCCACCAGAGCGCCGCCCCGGTGGCCCTGGAGGGCCGCCATCAGCTGATCGGGCTCAACCGATTGAGCGGCCAGCTGGCTGAGCTCGGTTGTGGCGGGCAGGGCCAGCAGCGACTGCAGGCGCGGGGCCGCCTGGGGCAGGGCCGCCAGCCCGCCCGGGCCGGCTCCGGCCAGCACCAGGGGAGAGGTGAGCAAGGACCGCTGTTCGGACAAGACCGGCAGGCAGTGGTTCATCATTCTTCATACCACCAGGTTTCGCCGGCATCCGACCGGAAGGCTTCTACCATCAGCTCCATGCCGACCTCGCTCACGCCCGCCGTGACCCGTTTCCTGACAGCCGATCGGGTCGAGCAGGACCAGCCCCCTCACGACACCCGGCGGTTGCGGCTGTTCAGCGGCACGTCGAACCAGGCCTTGGCCCGCGAGATCGGCGCCTATCTCGGTGTTCCCGATGGGCCGCGCGCGATCAAGCGCTTCGCCGATGGTGAGCTTTATATCCAGATTCAGGAATCGATCCGCGGCTGCGATGTCTTCCTGATCCAACCCACCTGCGCTCCGGTGAACGATCACCTGATGGAGCTGCTGATCATGGTGGATGCCTGCCGGCGTGCCTCGGCCCGGCAGATCACCGCCGTGGTGCCCTACTACGGCTACGCCCGCGCCGACCGCAAGACGGCGGGCCGCGAATCGATCACTGCCAAGCTGGTGGCCAATCTGCTGGTGAAATCCGGCGTCGATCGGGTGCTGGCGATGGACCTGCACTCCTCCCAGATTCAGGGGTACTTCGACATCCCCTGCGATCACATCTACGGCTCGCCCGTGTTGGTGGATTACCTGCGCACCCGCGACCTCGGCGAGGTGGTGGTGGTGTCCCCGGATGTGGGCGGCGTGGCCCGGGCCCGGGCCTTCGCCAAGCAGATGAGCGATGCGCCGCTCGCGATCATCGACAAGCGCCGCTCCGGCCACAACGTGGCTGAGAGCCTCACAGTGATCGGCGACGTGGCCGGCAAGACGGCCATCCTGATCGACGACATGATCGACACCGGCGGCACCATCTGCGCGGGCGCCCGACTGCTGCGCCAGCGGGGCGCCACCCGGGTGCTGGCCTGCGCCACCCATGCGGTGTTCTCCCCTCCCGCGATCGAGCGGCTCTCCGAGCCCGGCCTGTTCGAAGAGGTGCTGGTCACCAACAGCATCCCGATCAGCGACGACCGCCGCTTTCCGCAGCTGCAGGTGCTTTCGGTGGCCAACATGCTGGGCGAAGCCATCTGGCGCATCCACGAGGAAAGCTCTGTGAGCTCGATGTTCCGCTGAAACCACCCGAACGCCACCGCTCCGAGGCGCCCTTTCCCCTGCGGGTGCGGCTGAAGAAGGCCCTGCCGGTGCTGGTCACGGCCCTGCTCACCACAGGACTGCAAAGCGTCGGCCTGCTGCCCGCTGCCGCCTCCAGCCAGCGCGTGGGAGTGTGGCTCACCAACAGCCCCAGCCCCCTCTACTACGACCGCAACCGGATCGAGCAGGCCGTCAAGGAACTGGCAGCTGCCGGGTTCAACACCCTCTACCCGAATGTGTGGAGCCGGGGCACCACCTTCCACCGCAGCCGCTTTGCTCCCACCGAACCGGCCCTGCTGAAGGCTGCGCCGGGACTCGATCCGATCTGCCAGATCACCCGCTCCGCCCAGCGGCGCGGCATGCAGGTGATCCCCTGGTTCGAATACGGAATGATGGAGCCCGCCGACGCGGAGGTGGTGCGGCGTCATCCCGAGTGGGTGCTGCAGCGCAGCGATGGCTCCACCCTCTATGCCATGCACGGCGCCAACCTGAAAACCTCACCGCTCCGGGATCTGCGGGTGTGGCTCAACCCGGCCCACCCCGGCGTGCGCGCCCGCTTCATCGGCCTGATCCAGGAGATCGTGCAGCGCTGTGGTGTCGACGGCATCCAGCTCGACGACCACTTCGCCTGGCCGGTGGAACTGGGCTACGACCCCTACACCCGGGCCCTGTTCAGTAAGGAGAAGGGGCGTGAACCTCCCACGGATTTCAACAACCGCGAATGGATGAGCTGGCGGCGCCAGCAGCTCACCGGCCTGCTGCGGGAGCTGCGAAGGGAACTGCGCCGCAGCAACGACAAGGCGGTGATCAGCCTGTCCCCTGGACCGTTCCGCTTCGCCTACAACCACTGGCTCCAGGACTGGGAAATCTGGGCCCTGGGCAAACTGGTGGATGACCTGGTGGTTCAGAACTACGCCTTTTCGGTGCGCGGTTTCGCCCGTGATCTCGATCAGCCGGCGCTGGTGAAGGCCCGCCAGTGGGGCCTGCCCGTGGAAATCGGCATCCTGGCGGGCTTCGGTGGCCGCACTCCCGACATGGCCACGCTCAATCAGAAGGTGGAGCTGGCGGCCCAGCGTGGTCATGGCGTGATCTATTTCTATTGGGAAGGCCTGTGGGGCACCTACGCCGGGCCCGAGGGAGCTTCCCTCCGGCGCGACGCGTTCACCCGATTGCACCGCCAGGCCTTCGGTCGCGGGCAGAGCCCCGCCAAGGGACAGGCCTCCAGCGCCGGAGCGGCGCCCCGCTGATCGCCTTCAGGCCGCCACCCCTTCGCCGGCGCCGAGCGAACGGCACTGCTCCACCACTTCGCGGGTGTTGGCAGAGAGATCCGCCGCAGCCAGCTGCTCCACCGCCGCGCGCATGTGCCCGGCCCGCTCCGGCGCATAGCTCTGCCAGCGGCTGAACAGCTTCGCGAGCCGCGACGCCGTGATCGGGTTGCGCCGATCGAGCGCCACGATCTGCTCGGCCATGAACCGATAGCCCGTGCCATCGGCCGCGTGGAACACCGGCGTGTTGGCAGAAAAGCCCCCCAGCACCGCGCGGATCGCGTTGGGGGCTGCCGGGTCGAAGCGCGGATGGGCCAGCAGAGCTGACGCCCGCTCCAGCCCATCGGCGAAGGGGGCGCTGGCCTCCAGCGCGAACCAGGCATCGAGGATCACCGGCTTCTCCTGCCAGCGTTGGTAGAAGGCCTCCAGCGCGCGGCGACGTTGCTCGCAGGGGTGAACCTGCAGGGCCCGCAGCCCGGCCCTGGCGAGCGTCATCGACGGTCCCTGCACCGCAGCGGCAGCGGCCTCGCGCACGGCCTCATCCCCAGCCGCCGCTCGCCAGCTCCAGATCGTGGCGGTCAGGCGCCGCTCACCCTGCCCCTGAGGCCAGGGCTGCTCCCACTGCGGCCGGCAGGCGGCAAGCGCGTCCAGCAACGGCTCCTCCAGGGCAGCGCCGAAGACCCGCTCCAGGTCCAGGAGGGCCGCAAACAGCGCCGGAGGATCCGGCTCCGGGGCCAGATCCTCCAGTTCGGCCATGCCGGGAAGGGCCAGCAGGGCGCTGCGGCTGGCGGGCGGCAAGCTGCTGTCGGTGAGGATCGCGGCAAAGGCAGCGGTAAGCCCACATTCCAGTTCCGGGTCGCTGCGACCGGCGGCCCGGGCCAGCACGGCCTGCCGCAGCAAGGTCTGGCCTGCATCCCAGCGGGCGAAGGGGTCGCTGTCGCAGGCGAACAGGTGCAGCAGTTCGGCATTCGGCCGGGCAAGCTCGAGCCGCACGGGCGCCGAGAAGCCCCGCAGCACCGAGAGGGCCGGCGGCGTCGGTCCCGGGGGCAACCCCTCGTAGCGCAGCTGGGTCTCCGCGGCCTCCAGCACGACGGGCGATCCGCCGGTCTGGGGCAGGGCCTGGCCGTCCTCACCCACAAGGGCCAGGGCCAGGGGAATCACCAACGGCTGCTTGCGCGGCTGGCCCGGGGTGGCGGGGGTGTGCTGGCGCAGCACCAGGGCGAGTGCGCCACTGGCGCCGTCCCAATGGCGATCGATCGACACCACGGGGGTGCCGGCCTGGTGATACCAGCGGCTGAACTGCTCGAAACTGAAGCGCAGCGGCGAGGGATCGTCGCCCTGGCCATCAGCGGTGGCCGCAGAGGTTTCCGTTGCGGCGTCCTGCATGGCCTGCAGGAAATCGGCAGTGGTGGCGGCAGTGCCGTCGTGGCGCTGCACATAGAGCGCCATGCCGCGCATGAAGGTGGCAGGACCCAACAATGTGTGCAGCATACGGATCACTTCCGCACCTTTCTCATAGATGGTGGTGGTGTAAAAATTGTCGATCGCCTGATAGTGATCCGGCTGAATCGGGTGGGCAGTGGGTCCTGCATCTTCCCGGAATTGGGTATTGCGCAGCATCGCCACATCCTCGATGCGCTTGAGATCGGCACCGTGCAGATCGGCGGTGAAGCATTGGTCGCGAAACACCGTGAGTCCTTCCTTAAGGGAAAGCTGGAACCAGTCACGGCAGGTGATGCGATTCCCCGTCCAATTGTGGAAGTATTCGTGGGCAATCACGCTTTCGATGCGTTCGAGCTCACCATCAGTGGCGGTTTCGGCATCGGCGAGCACCAGCTTGGAGTTGAAGATGTTCAGGCTCTTGTTCTCCATGGCGCCCATGTTGAAATGGCGCACAGCCACGATGTTGTATTCATCGAGGTCGTATTCGAGCCCATACACCTGCTCATCCCAGGCCATCGACCGCTGCAGCGAGGCCATCGCATGAGCGGTGTAGGGGGAATCGCCCGGCTCCACATGCAGGCGCAGTTGCACCATCCGGCCACTGGCGGTGGTGAAGCTGCCGCGCACCTCCTCAAGCCGTCCGGCCACCAGCGCGAAAAGATAGGAGGGCTTGGGGAAGGGGTCGTCCCAGACCGCGAAGTGGCGGCCATCGGCCAGGGCACCGGCAGCCTGGCAATTGCCGTTGGAGAGCAGCACCGGGTAGCGCTCCTGCTCCGCTTCGATCCGCACCTGGAAGCGGCTGAGCACATCCGGTCGGTCGGGGTGGAAGGTGATGCGGCGGAAGCCTTCGGCCTCGCACTGGCTTGTCACCATGCCGCCGCTGGCATAGAGGCCTTCCAGGGTGGTGTTCGTGTAGGGGTCGATCCGCACCCGACTGGTGAGTACGAACGGCCGCTGCGGCGGCTGGAGCACCACCAGAAGCCCCTCCTCCTGGTGGGTGGCGGCAGGCGGAAGTGGTTCCCCGTCGATGGCCAGAGCCTCCAGCTCCAGCCCCACCCCCCGCAGCTCCAACGGTGAAGCGGCTTGAACAGCTGCAGACGCCCCCGCCGCGGGAAGGAACGAAAGGTTCGCTTCCACCAGGCCGTGGTCGGGGAAGAGGCGCACGGTCAGGTCCGTGCGCTCCAGCGCGTAGGGATAAGGCCGGTAATCGGCCAGGCGCACATCAGGCATCGACCCAGGGAAGAACAACCCTCTGATCCTGAAGGGTGCCAGGCAGCGCCGCGATCACCAAGGCAGCGGACTGCGTCCCTGGCCGGCATTGCAACCCACCTGGGAGCCCAGCAGCGCGCCAAGCGGCACTGCCCAGGTCCGGCCCTGGTCGCGGGAGGCGGCATAGCCGATGCCACCGCCGATCACGCCGCCCACGAGCCGGCCGATCGAGCAGCGCTGTTGCAGCGCTTGCGCTTCTTCAAAGGTCTGCGGTGCATTGAAGCCGTTCACCTGCCCCTGATAATCCTGATAAGGGGCGGGGAAGTTCCGCACCGGAATCACTCCCGACTGTGGGAGTGTCTGGGCCACGGGGACCTGGCGATAGACGGGAACCCGGCGGTACACCGGCTGCTGCTGATACACCGGCACCTGCTGGTAGGCCTGGCCAGGAAACCCAAGCGACTGAGCCTGGACCGCGAGCGGAGCCAAGGAACCAATGCTGAGCAGGCCGGCGGCCATCAGGGCAGAAGATGACGAGAAGGTCATGACGACGTTGGTGAAAAACACCCCGGAGGGATGCCTTCAGCAAAGCCAGAAGCCCTGAATGAACTGCAACTGACCAGGGGGTCAATCGCATCCGGATGCGACCGCCAGTTGTGAGGTTGGCCTCTATCAAAAAGCCAACGTCTCAGCCACCTACTTCGGAGGTGCCTTTGCAGGCGCAGCTGGTGCAGGTGCGAGCGGGCCAGCTGCCGGCCTTGCGCCAGATCCCTGCTGCTTGATGGCCGCCTCCACCCGCTTCACTACATCCGGCGGCACCTGTTTCGGACAGAGATCCACCGCACCGATCACGGCGGAGTTCACGGCACCGCGCCGCAAATCCTCAATGGTGAGGGTCTGGGTGCCCACCTGCTGGATCTTGCCGCCGTGCAGCCCCTGGAGCACTTGCGCGATGGTTTCACCGGCGATGGCCACGGCCTTGTCGAAGTCCACGCCGCCGCCACGGGCAATGCAAACGTTGACAGCCGCGATCCGGGTATACAGCTGCATCTGCGCTTCCGTGGCCGGTGCGGTTTGAGCGGCGGCGGGCAGAGACGCGAAGGGGAGCAGCAGGAGGGGGACCGCCACGAGGGACCGGCTCCAGCGGGGCAGAAGACGCAAAGGGGAGGACGCGTGAACCTCCATGGTGCTGCACCAGCCGATGAACTTCAATCGTGCACCAGCCGTGCCTCGCCCACTCTCCACGCCGTCCCGCGCAACCCGCCTGGTTCTCCGGCCGGCCCCCCGCGCCCGAAACCGCCTGCGCCCGCCCGCAGTCCACCAAACCGGCCCAGCGCCCTGCCATGGACTGCGGGTGAACTCATAATGTGGCGATTACGTATTGGACCAGCCAGACGGTGCCTGCTGCGGGGGGGCCTAACCCCACCACCCATCCCCCTGAGGCCTCACCGCCGCCGCGTCGCCCGCTGAAACTGCTGCTGGTGGCGGCGCCGTACCATCTCGCCACCGCCGACCTGCGCGGCGTCATGCACCTGCTCCAAAGCAGCGACAGCGGTTTCGATGTAAAACTTGAAGTGGCCCACCCGGCCGAGCGCCCGGAGCTTTTGGAGCTCCACCGCCTCGTGGCCACCCCGGCCTTGGTGAAACTTGAACCGAAGCCCCGCCAGGTGTTTGCCGGAAACACCGTGCTGCAGCAGCTCAAGGGCTGGCTACCCCGCTGGCAGCAGCGGGAAGTGGTGAGCGGCCTTGGCATGAGCCTGCGCCCCGCAGAAATGGATGGCAGCCGCACGCAGCGGGAACTGCAGCTGGAAGATCAATTGCTGGTGCTGCGCCAGGAGAATGAAACCCTGATCGAGCGGCTGGGGGTGCAGGAACGCCTGCTGCGCATGGTGGCCCATGAACTGCGTACGCCGCTCACCGCGGCCAAGCTGGCGCTGCAGAGCCTGCAGCTCGGCCACATCGACACCACGCGTTGCCGCGACGTGCTCGACCGGCGGCTGGACGACATCGAGCACCTCTCCAAGGACCTGCTGGAAGTGGGGACCACCCGCTGGGAGGCCCTCTTCAATCCCCAGCAGCTTGGGTTGGCCTCGGTGGCGGCGGAGGCGATCCTGGAGCTTGAAAAGCTATGGGTGGGCCGCGACATCCAGCTGATTACCGACATTCCCGCCGACCTCCCGGCCGTGTTTGCCGATCAGCGGCGCATGCGGCAGGTGCTGCTCAACCTGATCGAGAACGCCTTGAAATTCACCCCTGACGGGGGCCAGGTGCACCTCACGCTGCTCCACCGCACCAACCAGTGGCTGCAGGTGAGTGTCTGCGACACCGGCCCGGGCATTCCCAGAAACGAACAGCAGCGGGTGTTCCTGGAGCGGGTGCGCCTGCCCCAGACCTCGGGCACCACCTCAGGCTTCGGGGTGGGCCTGTCCGTGTGCAGGCGGATCGTGGAAGTGCATGGCGGTCGGATCTGGGTGGTTTCGGAGCCGGGAGAAGGGGCCTGCTTCCATTTCACCGTGCCGGTGTGGAACGGTCAGAACGCGGCGGTCGCTTCTCCTCCTTGACGAAGGGCCACTCCGACCCGTAGCGTCCAACACGTCGGATGGAGAGGCTTCGAACGCCCTTCACCCGTGGCCTCGCCCCCATCGTCTAGAGGCCTAGGACACCTCCCTTTCACGGAGGCGACAGGGGTTCGAATCCCCTTGGGGGTATATCTTAAATCAGAATACGATATTTATTTATTACATTCCAGAATAGACTCTATCTGTTTTTGTTTTCATACAGCCAAATCCAGTTCTTTTCGCTTTTCAAGCGTCGGATTTTATTCGATCAATCGTTCAGTTTGGGGCAACATCCTCAGGACAGTCCATCCAGCGCAGTTCAGGGCATCAGCCTTTGGGCTGGGGCCGTCCTGCTCAACGCCAGCCATCATTAACTACCGGAAGCCAAGCTTTGCAGGGAGCACACTCTCTCCGTGACGTCATCAAGACTCGATCCTCTGGGGGTCTGAGGCTCAACAAGTCGGCATTCCGTTCTCTGTGAGTTTCCGCCACAAGGCCAGCGGCTGTAAGCCCAGCCAGGCTCCGCCTGGTGGTCTCAGAGGCGGCCCGAGCGGCGCAGTGCTTCCTGTTGCACTGCCCGCAGGTTGGCAGCCAGGTCTTCGCGCAGGCGCTGCTCAATCAGCGCGATCGGCATACCCGGGCGGCCCTGCACGGTGAGGTCGTAAAGGAGCCGGGAGCCGATCGGATCCGGGCTCACCTGCCACGCCCCTTCAAAACGGCGGAAATCGCCCTGGATCATGGCGAAGCGGAGCATGCCGTGTTCCCGCACTTCCTGGAGCTCCAGTTCCACCCGCGCCGAGAAGCGCAGACCGCAGAACTGTTGGCAGCCCACCTGCTCCAGACCCACCCGGTCGTCGCGGCGCCACAGCAACCGCGAGGTGGAGAGGTTCGGGATGAAGCGGCTGAGGTTCTCGTAATCCGTGAGCACCGACCAGATCAGGTCGTCCTTGAGGTCGATGCGCAGCTGAACGGCCAGACGGCGAGCCCCCTGGGGCAGGCGCTCCATCTCCTGTTGGATGGTGTCGAGGGGGCAGGAGTGTTGCCCTGTGGCCGGGCTTGACGCAGTGATGAGCGAACCGGCGGAAGACACCACGTAGAAACACCCCAGTGCCGGGGAACGTAGGGGAGAGGACAACCTGTTGTCGCGTACCAAACTTAGCCCTGATGCCCGGATGTCGGCGTCAGGAACCACGCACCTGCTGGGGAGCCGGTTGTGGCTTCGGAGCGTTGCCTAAGATCTGACAGCCTTTTTCCGCAGTGAGTCGCTTCATGCGCACCTCGACCGCCGCGCTTCGCCAGTCCGATGCCCGCATGTTCACCCTGGTGGTGGAAGGGCTGCAGGGTCCCGGAGAGCGAGCGGCCGAACGTCGCTTCATGGTGCCGCTGTCCCGGATGCAGGCCACGCTGCGCCTGATCAACCAGCAGGGAGGACGACTGATCTCGGTCACCCAATCCGACCAGGCCCCCACCCCATCTCCTGACCCCGGCCCCTCCGACCCGGTCGCCCCCCCCGCCATCGCTCCTGTGACCACCACCGCCGCCAAAGAACCGGGCAAGCACGAGGCCGTGCCCGTGAACCTCTACAAGCCGAAGGACCCCTATGTGGGCACCGTGCTCGGCAACTATTCCCTGCTCGCCGAGGGGGCGATCGGCCGGGTGAACCACATCACTTTCGACCTCTCCGAGGGCAAGCTCCACTACGTGGAAGGCCAGAGCATCGGCATCATTCCCGATGGCACCGACACCAACGGCAAACCGCACAAGCTGCGTCTGTATTCGATTGCCAGCACCCGCCACGGCGACAACCTCGAAGACAAAACCGTGTCGCTCTGCGTCCGCCAGCTGCAATACGAGAAAGACGGCGAGACCATCAACGGTGTCTGCTCCACGTTCCTCTGTGACATCGAGCCCGGCGCCAAGGTGCGGATCACGGGGCCCGTGGGCAAGGAAATGCTCCTCCCGCCCGACGAAGACGCCAACGTGATCATGCTGGCCACCGGCACCGGCATCGCACCGATGCGAGCCTATCTGCGCCGCATGTTCGATCCCGGCGAGCGTGAGAAGAACCCCCACTACCAGTTCAAAGGCAAGGCCTGGCTGATCATGGGCGTGCCCACAACCGCAAACCTGCTCTACGAAGACGACTTCCAGAGCTACCTGAGCCACTTCCCCGACAACTTCCGCTACACCAAGGCCATCAGCCGCGAGCAGCAGAACCCCTCGGGCGGCCGTATGTACATCCAGGACCGGGTGGCCGAACACGGCGAAGAGATCTTCAACATGATCGAAGACCCCAAGACCCACGTCTACATGTGCGGTCTGCGGGGCATGGAGCCCGGCATCGACGAAGCCATGACCAAGGCCGCCGAAGCCAAAGGGCTGACCTGGTCGGAGCTGCGCCCCCAGCTCAAGAAAGCCGAGCGCTGGCACGTGGAAACCTACTGACCCGGCTGCTTCCTGCAGGCTTGGCCCGCCCTCTGGGCGGGCTTTTTTTTTGCCGAAACCCCCACATAGCCGCCTGGGCACTCCGTGGGTGGCCGGTTCCCGGCTTTCGTGGATGAATCAGGCCCGCCCTTCCCCCATGACCGCCGTCCTCACCAATCCGCTCAGGGTCGGGTTGCGCCAGGAGCGGGTGATCTCGCCCCAGTGTCTGGTGATCTTCGGCGCCAGCGGCGACCTCACCCACCGCAAGCTGATTCCGGCGCTGTTCGAGCTGTTTCGCCAGCGGCGCCTGCCCAGCGAGTTCGCCGTGCTGGGCTGCGCCCGCCGCCCCTGGAGCGATGAAGAGTTCCGCGCCCGCATGACCGAGGCCCTGGCGGAGGAGGTGGCCGACCACGCCAGCGCCTGGGAACAGTTCAGCAGCGGCCTCTTCTACGAGCCGGTGGACCTGCAGGTGCCTGAGCATCTGGTGCGCCTGGGCCAGCGGCTCGAGGCCATCGACCGGCTACGGGCCACCCGCTCCAACCGCACCTTCTACCTGTCGGTGTCGCCCACCTTCTATGGCAGCGGCTGCCGCGCCCTCGCCGATGCCGGCCTGCTGAGCGACCCGCAGCGCAGCCGGGTGGTGATCGAGAAGCCCTTCGGTCGTGACTACGGGAGCGCCGAGAAGCTCAACCGAATCGTGCAGGCCTGCGCCCAGGAAAACCAGGTCTTCCGGATCGACCACTACCTGGGCAAGGAAACGGTCCAGAACATCCTGGTGCTGCGCTTCGCCAACACCATCTTCGAGCCGATCTGGAACCGCAACTTCATCTCCAGCGTGCAGATCACCGCCGCTGAAACCGTGGGGGTGGAGGAGCGGGCCGGCTACTACGAAAGCTCCGGCGCCCTGCGGGACATGGTGCAGAACCACCTCACCCAGATGCTGGCGCTCACCACCATGGAAGCGCCGGGCCGCTTCGACCCGGAAGCGATCCGCAACGAGAAGGCCAAGGTGCTGCAGGCCGCTCGCCTCGCCGATGAGGCCGAGCCCTGGAACTGCTGCGTACGCGGCCAGTACGGACCCGGCGGCTCCCGCAGCCGGCCGATCAAGGGCTACCGGGAGGAGCCGGGGGTCAACCCGAACAGCACCACCGAAACCTATGTGGCGATGAAGCTGTTCATCGACAACTGGCGCTGGCAGGGGGTGCCCTTCTATCTGCGCACCGGCAAGCAACTGCCCAAGCGGCTCAGCGAGGTGGTGCTCACCTTCCGTGAGGCGCCGGTGCACCTCTTCGACGCCGCCGGCGGCAGCCCAACCGCCAACCAGCTGATCCTGCGCATCCAGCCCAACGAGGGAGCCGAATTCCGCTTCGAGGTGAAGGCTCCGGGATCGGGCATGCGCAGCCGGCCAGTCGACATGCAGTTCTCCTACGACGAATCGTTCGGGGAACCCTCCGATGAGGGCTACGTACGCCTGCTCGCCGACGCCATGCTGGGAGATCCCACCCTGTTTACCCGCGGCGATGAGGTGGAAGCGGCGTGGCGCCTCTACACCCCCCTGCTGGAGCTGATCGAGGACAGTCCCTGGCAGCTGCCGGTCCAGCCCTATGAGGCCCGCACCTGGGGCCCCGCCGCTGCCGACAGCCTGCTCGCCAGCGACGACCTGGTCTGGCGCCGCCCCTGAACGCCTCGGCCTCCACCATCCACATCCGTCCCGTCCCCCCTCCCTGCCCCTCTCTCCATGAGCCCCCAACTGACCCTTCAGGCCCCGGTGGAACTGCCGCCCCCCGAGCTCACCGGCTACCTGGAGAAGCTCTGGCAGCACGACCTGGGGCACAGCAGCGGGGCCAGCACCTTCACCCTGCTGGTGTGGCAACCGGCCTGGGTGGAACAGCACCTGGTGCGGCTGGGCCGGCTGGAAGGCCCGGTGACCGGGGTGGTGCGTCCGGAAGTGCTGGAGGCGGCCCGTGAAGCGGTCGACTTCTGTGGCCTTCCCCCCAGCACCTCGCCGCTGGCACCAGAACTGGCCTGGGCGCTGGGCGAGCACGCGGGGGTCGACCACGTCGGCGAAGACCTGCGCGGCCAACACGTGGAATCGGCGATCAGCGCCTACCAGCCGCGCCGGCTGATCACCCTGGCGCCCACGCTCAGCAATAGCGCCGGCCTGGAAACGCTTGTGGCGGCCTACTGCCCGCTCAGCGAGGAAGGCAACAACGGCGCCACCTGCGGAGATGTGGTGGTGCTGCGCGGCGACTTCGACGCCCTGCGGCAGGGCCTGAGCCTGCTGCAGCCCCTGGTGCCCGACGACCTGCCCTGCTGGGTGTGGTGGAACGGTTCGCTGGAGGAAGCGCCCGATCTGCTGGCGGCCCTCAGCAGCCCGGGGCGCCGGCTGGTGATCGACAGCGCCCTCGGCCCGCCGCGCCGCTGCCTTGATCTGCTGGAGGAGCGCGTCAACAGCAGCACCGCCGTCAACGACCTCAACTGGCTGCGGTTGCGCGGCTGGCGGGAGTCGCTGGCGATGGTGTTCGACCCGCCCGGTCGGCGCGAATCGCTCAGCCACGTGGTGCACCTCGACATCGATGTGGAGGGCAGCCATCCGGTGCAGGGGCTGCTGCTGGCCGCCTGGATCGCCGACCGACTCGGCTGGCACTTTGTGACCAGTTACAAAATGGACGGTGACTCCATCGGCGCCGACTTCGAGCGCAGCGACGGCAAGGAAGTGCGCCTCAAGCTGATGCCGGTGCCGGTGGGGATCCCCAGCAGCCACCCGGGCACGATCGTGGGGTTGCGGCTGATCTGCGAACCCGACGATCGCAAGCCGCTCTGCGTGATCCTCTGCTCGGAAACCGGCGGCTGCATGCGGCTGGAGGCCGGCGGCGTGGCGCGGATGGAGCTGGCGGAAGATGTGGTGCCGAAGGTGCCCGGGTCCGATGAGATGGAAATGGGGCGGCTGCTGGGTGGCGGCCACGACTCCACCACGCCGCTGCTCGCCGCCGCTGCTCCGCTGGCAGCCAAGCTGCTGCCGAACTGAGGCTGTCCTGAACCCAGCGGCGGGGGGCCGGCACTGATGGCCTGCCTGATTGCGGCCCCCTGCAGCGGCAGCGGCAAAACGCTGCTCAGCCTGGCGCTCACGGCCCTGCTGCGCCAGCGCGGCCGCAGCGTCCAGACCTTCAAGGTGGGGCCCGACTACCTCGATCCCCAGTTGCTGGCCCGGGTGAGCGGCCGGCCGTGCCGCAACCTCGACCGCCTGCTCTGCGGCCCCGAATGGGTGGAGCGCAGTTTCCACTGGTGGGGCCGTCAGGCCGACCACTGCCTGGTGGAGGGGGTCATGGGCCTGTTCGACGGCCGCGGGCCCGGCGACGAGGGCAGCTCCGCCCAGCTGGCCGTCGCGCTGCAGCTGCCGGTGGTGCTGGTGGTGGAAGCCAGCCGCCAGGCCGGATCGGTCGCGGCGCTGGTCAACGGTTTCCGGCACCATCGCCGCGACCTCACCATGGCCGGGGTGGTGCTCAACGGCGTAAGCACCGCCCGGCACCAGGCGCTGCTGAGCGAAGCGCTCGCCGCCATCGGCATGCCGGTGCTGGGCCTGCTGCCGCGCCACCCCAGCCTGAGCCTGCCGTCACGGCACCTGGGGCTGCTGCCCGCCCATGAGCTCCACGACCTCACGCGCACCTGCGGAGAATGGGCAGCGCTGGCCGAGCAGCACCTTGATCTCGTGCAGCTGCTGCCCCTGCTGGCACCCCCCGCCAGTTCACCAGAGACCGCCTCCGGCGGCGATCCGATCCAATGGGCGCTCGGGCTCGAACACGAAACCCCAGCACCCGAGCCCGTGCGTGTGGCCATTGCCGCCGATGCCGCCTTCCACTTCCGCTACCCGGAAGCCACCGAACTGCTCGAAGCGGTGGGGGTGGAGCCGCGGCTTTGGCAGCCCCTGGCCGATGCGCCGCTGCCGCCGGATTGTCAAGGGGTGATCCTGCCGGGCGGCTACCCGGAGCTGCACGCGCCGGAACTGGCTGCCGCCCGGCGCAGCCTGGCTGACCTGCGGCGTGCCGCAGCCGCCGGCCTGCCGATCTACGCCGAATGCGGTGGCCTGCTGCTGCTGGGGCAGGCGTTGGAGGATCCAGAGGGCCAGCCCTACCCGATGGCTGGCCTGCTGCCGTTCACGGCCCGACGCGGGGCTCTCCAGCTCGGCTACCGACAGGCCACCCCCAGCCACGACGGGCTGGTGGCACGCTGCGGAGAATCCGTCTGCGGCCACGAATTCCACCGCTGGGAGCTGCACCCCACTCCCACGGCAGCCTCTGTGTCGGGCGGCAACGGTGTGATGGACGGAATCAAGCCGCTGTGGCAGCTTGAGGGATGGGGTTGCCCACCGCGGAGTGAAGGATGGACGACGCGCACGCTTCACGCCAGCTGGCTTCACCTCCACTGGGCTGGGTGTTCGGCGATCTGCCGGCGCCTCCACGACGCAGCCCGGCGGACAGCTCCGTTCGCCGTGGCGGCGGCAGCCGCCGCAGCGCCGGCTCCCTGGCCTCCCGGGAGCGCTGGCAGCTGATCGTGCGCGGCCATGTGCAGGGTGTGGGCTACCGCCAGGCCTGCTGCCGCGCCGCTGCCGCGCTCGGCGTGGCGGGCTGGGTGCGCAACCGCAGCGATGGTTCGGTGGAGGTGCAGGCGGAAGGCCCGAACCAGCAGCTGCTGGATCTGCGGCTCTGGTGTGAGTCGGGGCCGCCCGGGGCACTGGTGAGTGAGGTGATCCCCAGCCTGATGCCGATCGCTGGCGACGACTGGTTCGAGATCCGCCGCTGAGCGCGGCGTGTGCGTCATCCTGGCCGGGACCGCCAACGCGCCCTGGCGCCCCGATGCACGACCCCTCGCTCTGGACCGAACTGATCGCCTACGGCAGCGGCATCAGCCTCAGCCCGATCCATGTGGGCCTGCTGCTGCTGTTGCTTCTCGGTGAGCACCCCCTGCGGCGGGGTGGCCTGTTCGTGCTGAGCTGGGTCGTGACGATCGCCGTGATGGTGACCGTGCTGCTCACCCTGGGCCACGGCCTGCTGCTCACCATGGAGCAGGGCAGCAGCCACCGCACGGGGCTTGATCTGATGGGGGCCGGAGCCCTGCTCACCCTGGGGGTGCGGGAGCTGCTGCCGACCAGCCGCGGTGCTGGTCCGGAGGAAGCTCCAGGCTGGACGCGCCAGCTCGACCGTTTCTGCCGCCTGCCCCTGCCGCTGCTGATCGGCGCCGGGGCGGCGCTGGAGGTGGTCAGCCCGGACGACCTGTTCCTGATGGCCAAGGGGGCATCGGCGCTGCTGGCGGCTCAACTGGGCCGCGGGCAGGAGCTGCTGATGGCCGCAGTCTTCACCCTGGCGTCCAGCCTGCTGCTGCTGGTGCCGTTCCTGGCGGTGGCCCTGGCCCGCGAGCGCATGCTGCCGCGGCTCGAGAGCGCCAAGAAGCTGCTGTTCGCCCGGGGGGATCTGGTGGTGGGCGGCCTCAGCCTGGCGCTGGCGGCCTACCTGGCCTGGCAGGGCATCGAAGGCCTGCGCATGGTCTGAGCCGCCGGGCTCAGGCCTCGGGGTCTGCCAGCCAGCGGCTCCAGCAGTCGCGATCGGCGCTGGAGCCCGCTCCCGCCACCATCCATACCGCCGTGCGGGCCCGGCTCACCGCCACGTACACCAGCTGCCGGCGCAGCTGCAGATCGGAGGGCCAGAACACATCGTCGGCGATGAACACCTCACCAAAGCTGCTGCCCTGGCTGCGGTGCACCGTGAGCACGGCCGCCGGCGCCAGGGAGGCGAAGGCATCCCGCACCAGGAAGTAGCGACGCCAGAGACCGCGGGCTTCCTTCTTGCCCAGCGCCCTGGCCTGCTGCCGCAGCTGCGCCAGCACCCCTTCCAGCTGCCGCCGGGCCGGGGAGCCCGCCGCCGGCAGCAACCGCAGCGACAGCTCCCCGTCGGGCTGCTGCACGGTCACCAGCTGGGTGTCGATCACCGGCGCGGTCAGCCCGTCGAACAGCTCCAGCACCTCCCGGCCTGCCAGGCCGAACTCCGCCAGATCGCAACGCTCGGGCTTCACGTCGCGCACCACCAGCTCCCGGTTCGACGCCAACACCATGTCCGGTTCCTCGCCCCCCTCCGCCCCCTCCCGGCAGGCGGGCGCCATCACCGCCATGCGCGTGATCAGCACTTCACCCGGCAACACCGGCAGCTGGTCGGCCATCTCGCCGTGGATGGCGCGCCGGGCGAGGGGCACCAGCTGCTCAAGGCTGCGGTTCGTGTAACAGAGGATGCGGGCCTGATCGGGGTTGTCCCCCTCGGCGGCGCGGCGCAGGGCCTGCTGAGCCGCCGCCAGCCAGGCGGAGCGCTCCAGCAGGGCCACCATGCCCTCCGGCTGCCGGATGGCCGGCAGCTGAGGCGGCAACCGGCAGGGCAGCCGCTGCTCCCGCAGGCCGGTGGCCAGGCGCAGCACCGGACCCTGGTGGCGCACCACCTGCTCGAGCCGGGCCAGCTCGGCCCGCTGCAGATCGAACACGGGGCTGAGCGGTTCCCCCACGGGCGGCAGCTGGGCGGGATCGCCCACGAACACCAGCCGGGTGCCGTAGGGATGGGCGCAGCGCAGGGCGATCTGCAGCAGGGTGCTGTCCACCATCGAGGCCTCATCGATCAGCACCAGGGCCAGCGGCTCCAAGGCCACCGCCGTCTGCTCGGTTTCCTCACAGATCTCGCGGCCGCCGTCACGGCGCAGCTTCAGGCGCAGCAGCCGGTGCAGGGTGGAGGGAAACCAGGTGGGCCGCAGGCCGCTGAGCTCGAGGTACTGGCGCAGCACGCCCACCGCTTTGTGGGTGGGAGCCACCACGGTCCAGCAGAGATCCCGACGCTCCACCTCCGCCAGAAAGGCCATCGAGAGGTACGTCTTGCCGGTTCCGGCGTAGCCGCTCAGCACGAAAGGCCGACCATCGGCAGGAGCGTCCAGCCAGGCCACGAAGGCCTTGACCGCCTGGCGCTGACCAGGCGTGAAGGCTTGGGCATCAGCGGAAGGAAGGCTCAAGCCAGCGGCAACCAGCCCCAGCTCTGGGCGATCTGCAGCGGCGAACCCGCCAGGGCCAGACCGGTGAGGGCGATGGCGGGGCCCATCAGGCTGCCGGCCAGCACCTCCAGGCGCGTGTGGCCCAGGTTTTCCTTCAGCGGCTTGGCTGGTGCGGCGTCCTGCCAGGTGGCAGGCGGCAGGGCATTGATCGCACCAGCCTGTAGCCCGGCGGCCCGGCGCACGCCGCTGGCGTCGTACATCACCACGAACGCCACGGTGGCGGCAAAGGCGAACAACGGATCATCGAAGCCCTGCTGCCAGCCGATGCCCGCCGCCGCGCCTGTGACCAGGGCGGCGTGACTGGACGGCATGCCGCCGGTTTCGAACAGCACCGCCGGGCGCCAGCGGCGGTGCTCCACCAGCTCGATGAGCAACTTCGAGCATTGCGCCAGACCGCAGGCGATCAGCGCCCAGGCCAGCACACCATTGCCAAGCAGTTGAAACAGGGGAGGGGTTCCGGAGGGGACAGCGATCATCGATCGCGGCTGGTGATGTAGTCAGCCAGGGCCACCAGCGGGCCGGCCTGGGCCAACCAGGGCTGAAGTGCCTCCTTGGACTCCCGCACCAGGGCATCGGCACGGCGACGCGACTCCTCCAGCCCCAGCAGCTTCGGGTAGGTGGTCTTGTCGGCGGCCAGATCCTTGCCGGCCGTCTTGCCCAGCACGGCACTGCTGGCGGTGAGGTCCAGGATGTCGTCGATGATCTGGAAGGCCAGACCGATGCCGCGGGAATAGGTCCGCAGGGCGTCCAGCAGATCGTCCTCGGCGCCGGCGATCAGGGCGCCGGTGAGCACACTGGCCTGCAGCAGGGCGCCGGTTTTGTGCAGGTGGATGTATTCGAGCGTGTCGAGATCCACCTGGCGGCCCTCGGATTCCAGATCCACCACCTGGCCGCCCACCAGCCCGGGGGCGCCGGCCGCCAGCGACAGCTCACCCAGCACCCGCAGCAGCCGTTCGGGGGCCACGCCGGGGCTGCGCAGCGCCACCATCTCGAAGGCACGGGTCAGCAGGGCGTCGCCGGCAAGGATGGCATTGGCTTCTCCGAACACCTTGTGGTTGGTGGGGCGTCCGCGGCGCAGGTCGTCGTTGTCCATGGCGGGCAGGTCGTCATGGATCAGCGACATGGTGTGGATCATCTCCAGTGCCACCGCGGTGGGAAGCGCCAGGGCACTGGTGCCTCCCGCCAGTTCGCAGCTCGCCAGGCAGAGGATCGGCCGCAGCCGTTTGCCCCCCGCCAGCAGCGAATAGCGCATCGCCTCCCGCAATGACTCGGGCCGCTCCGGGCCGAGGGCAGCATCGAGGGCCTGCTCCACGCGCTGGCGGGACCCCTCCAGGTAGGCCGCGAAATCGAAATCCGTGCTCACCGCCACGGCCATGGGTACCAGCGCACTGCGGCGGATTCTCTCAGGCCACGGCGCCGCTGAGCGCCTATGGCAACAGATCGGCGAGCGGATCGTCCGCCGGAGCTCCAGCCCCATCCACAGCGAGCGCTGGGGCGAAGGTCGCCCGCCAGCTGGCCACCGTGTTGACCAGCAGCATCGTCACGGTCATGGGCCCCACACCACCGGGCACCGGCGTGATCGCCGCCGCCAGCGGCTCCACCTCCTCGAAGCGCACATCGCCGCAGAGCCCGCCGCGGCCGCCGGGCCCCTCAGCCGCTGACGGCGTCAGCCGGTGGATGCCCACATCCACCACCACCGCTCCGGGTTTCACGTGCTCGGCACCGATCAGCCGCGGCCGACCGGCCGCCACCACCAGCACATCCGCCTCGCGGCACAGCGCCGCCAGATCGCGGCTGCGCGAGTGAGCCACGGTGACCGTGGCATTGGCGGCCTGCAGCATCAGCGCCATCGGCTGGCCCACCAGGATGCTGCGCCCCACCACCACGGCGCGGGCCCCCTCCAACGGCACCTGGGCGCGCGCCAGCAGGGCCATCACGCCGGCGGGGGTACAGCTGCGCGGACCGGGTTCCCCCTTGAGCAGGCGACCCAGGTTGCACGGGTGCAGGCCGTCGGCATCCTTGGCCGGGTCGATCGCATTGAGGAGCGGCCCCTCCGCCAGCCCCGGCGGCAGGGGCAACTGCAGCAGGATGCCGTCCACAGCGGGATCGGAATTCAGACGTTGAATTTCTGTGAGCACCGTGGCGGCGCTGCTGTCGGCAGGCAGGTGGGCGCCGTGGCTGGCGATGCCCACCCGGGCCGAGGCCTTCTCCTTGTTGGCCACATAGACGCCGCTGGCCGGATCATCACCGACACGCAGCACGGCCAGCCCCGGCGGCCTACCGGCCCGCTCCAGGCCCGCCGTCACCACCTGCTGCAGGCGCTGCTCCACGTCCTTCGCCAGTTGCCGCCCATCGAGGAGCTTCGCCATGCCCACCACAAACGGTTCAAGGCCCAGCATGCCGCCAGACCACGATTGACGTCCTCGCTAGCTTGACCACTTCGGAGGTGGAGCGTGTGCTGCTGCGTCGGCGCATCCAGAGGCTCTGGCAGCGATGGCTCCGGCAGGAATCGCCATGCCAGGCGCTCTGTCCATGGCGCCGACGCGACTGGCTGGCCGTGGCTCTGGTGTGCGTGCTGGTGGCGGGGGTGTCGAGCTGGCCCTGGCTGGTGGAACCGAGCCTGAGGCCGGGAATCCCGGCCCCGCAGAGCACCCGGGCACCGGAAGCCGCCACAGTCGTGGACAGCGACGCCCTGGAGCAGCGGCGTTTTCAGCTGGGCAGCCGCACCCACGTGCAGGTGGTGGATCCCCAGGCCGATCGGGAGCTGCAGCAGCGCCTGGAGCGGCAACTGCGGGAGCTGGAGTTGGTGGCGGCCTCCCCCCAGAACCGGGTGGGGCCGCTCAATCTGAACCCGGTGGAGCAGGCGTGGCTGATCAGCCTCACGCCGCAGCAACTGGCGCAATGGCAGCAGGCGCTGCGGCTGGCCCAGCGGCGCATGCTCAGCCAGGGCATCGTGAGCAGCATCGCCAAGAGCCAGCTACAGGCGGCCGCCGCCCTGCAGCTGGCGCCGCTGGCGGAGCCGGGCCTGGGCCTGGGCAGCCGGCTGCTGGCGGTGAACCTGCAGGGCCGCACCAACCTGCGCACCGATGCCGGCCTCACCCAGGGCTTGATCGAAGAGCTGCTCACCCAGCAGGGCATTCCGCGCATCACCGTGGAGAAAGGGGAACTGATCACCCGCCAGGGGGAACCGATCAGCCCGCAGGCCTACGACGTGCTCGATTACTTCGGCATGGTGAACCGGAGGCCCCTGCTACGGGCCTGGCTGGGCCATGCCTTCGAAGCCTTCGCCGGCAGTGCGGTGATGGTGCTGCTGCTGCGGCGCTGGCGCGCGAGCCTGGAGCCCCGCCATGCGCTGCTGGCCCTGGGGACCCTGCTGGTGGTGCAGGGCTGCAAATTGTGGCTCGGCAACACCGCCAGCCCACTGGCGCTGCTGGTGCCCCCCACCCTGCTGCTGGCCCAGGCTCTGGGCACTGGCGCTGGCCTGGCCTGGCTGGCGGTGGCCAGCCTGCTGTGGCCCCAACCCCTCGATGGCTTCAACGAGCAGCGCCTGCTGGTGGCCGCCCTGGTGGCGGTGGTGGCGGCGGTGCTGGCAGGCCGGCAGCGCAGCCGCGCCCAGCTGGTGCAGCTGGCGCTTGTGCTGCCGGTTGGGGCCCTGGCCCTGCAATGGCTGGTGCTGCAGGTGTCGTATCGGTTGCCCAACAGCGCACGGGTGACGCCCAGCGGCGCAGAGCTGGTGGGAGAGGCGCTGCTGATGGGTGGCCTGCTGATGGGCGGCCTGCTGCTGGGACCGCTCGTCGAGAGTTTCTTCGGGCTGCTCACGCGCGCGCGGCTGCTGGAGCTGGCCGACCTGGAGCGCCCCCTGTTGCGGCGGCTGTCGATGGAAGCGCCGGGCACCTTCGAGCACACCTTGATGATCTGCGGGCTGGCCGAGGAGGGCGCCCGGGCGATCCAGGCGGACGTCGACATGATCCGCACCGGCGCCCTGTATCACGACGTCGGCAAGTTGCACGCGCCGCAATGGTTCATCGAAAACCAATCGGAGGGCGCCAACCCTCACGAAACCCTCAACGACCCCTTCGCCAGCGCCGCGATCCTGCAGGCTCACGTGGACGAGGGGCTCAAGCTGGCCCGCAAATACCGCCTGCCGCGGCCGCTGGCCGATTTCATCCCCGAGCACCAGGGGACTCTGAGAATGGGCTACTTCTTCCATCAAGCCCGGGAGCAGGATCCCGATGTGCCTGAGCAGCGCTTCCGCTACCGCGGGCCCACGCCCCAGAGCCGCGAAACGGGAATCCTGATGCTGGCCGATGGTTGCGAGGCCGCGCTGCGCTCGCTGCCGCCCGGCACCTCGGAGCAGGAGGCCTGCGCCATGGTGCGCCGGATCATCGAAGCGCGCCTCAGCGATGGCCAGCTCAAGGACAGCGGCCTGAGTCGGGGCGAACTGGAACTGGTGATCAGGGCGTTCGTGCGGGTGTGGAAGCGGATGCGTCATCGGCGGATCCCTTACCCGATCCCCGCCCGGAAGACCTACAGCGCCTGAGCCCCTGCAGCTTGCGCTCGAGCACCACCGAGGCCGGCAGCAGGGTGATGGCGTTGGCGGCGATCAGGGGCCCGTCGCGGGTGATCAGGCCATAGAGCAGCCAGCAGCAGATGCCTGCGGTGAACAGCGTGTACATGCGCAGGGAGATGCCACTGGTATCGCCACTGCGCAGGGTTTTGATCGCCTGGGGGAAAAAGCTCAAGGTGGTGAGCGCCGCCGCGCCATACCCCAGCAAGGTGGTGGAGGTGGCAGTCATCGGGCCGGGCGCGTTGACCTCAGCATGGCGGAGGCGCCGCAGGGTGGGAGGAGCGATAGGGTCCCCCGAGACAGGTCTTGTGATGGCTCCTCTTCCAGCGCAACTTCTGGCGGGAGCCTCTGCCAACGGCAAGCTCGGCGTGATGGTGTGCGGCCATGGCAGCCGCAACCGTCTGGCCGTCGAGGAATTCGCCCAGCTTGCGATCGGGCTGCAACAACGCCTGCCCCATCTGCCGGTGGCCTACGGCTACCTGGAATTCGCCCGGCCAATCCTGCGCGACGGCCTCGACCAGCTGCGCCAGCAGGGCGTGGAGCATGTGCTGGCCGTGCCGGGAATGCTGTTCGCCGCTGGCCACGCCAAGAACGACATTCCCTCGGTTCTGAACACCTACGCGGCCGAATCCGGTCTGCGCATTGATTACGGCCGCGAGCTGGGTGTCGACCGCAAGATGATCGAGGCGGCGGGTGCCCGCATCCGTGGCGCGCTGCAGCAGGCGGATGCCGCCGCTGCCGCCGCCGGTGAGCCAGCGGTGCCGCTGCACGACACCCTCTTGGTGGTGGTGGGACGCGGCTCTTCCGATCCCGATGCCAACTCCAACGTCAGCAAGGTGACCCGCATGCTGGTGGAGGGGTTCGGGTTCGGCTGGGGCGAAACGCTCTACTCCGGTGTCACGTTTCCGCTGGTGGAACCGGGGCTGCGCCATGTGGTGAAGCTGGGCTTTCGCCGCATCGTGGTGTTCCCCTACTTTCTTTTTTCCGGCGTACTGGTGAGCCGCATCCGGCTGCACAGTGAGCGTGTGGCGGCAGATCATCCCGCCGTGGACTTCGTGCAGGCTCCTTATCTCGGTGACCATCCACTGGTGATCGACACCTTCCATGAACGTGTGGAAGAAGTGGTGCGCGGGGACACCCAGATGAACTGTTCGCTCTGTAAGTACCGGGCGCAGGTGCTGGGCTTCGAAGCGGAGGTGGGTGATCCGCAGCGGAGTCACCACCACCATGTCGAGGGGTTGATCGAATCCTGCACATTGTGCGAACGCGAATGCACCGGCGCCTGCCAGCCCGATGGGGTGCCGATTCCCCTAGGCAGCGGGCCGGCCCATAGCCACGTGCACGGCCCGGAGCAGACGGAGCATGGCCCCGTCCACGACCACGCGCATCACCAGGGTCAGCCCCACGACCACGGCCACACCCGTTACCCCCACGCTGACCACCCGCTCGGGCCTCGCAGCCTGACGGCAACACCCCCCGCCAAGGGAGACCCAGCCGTCTCGCCGACCCCCGGGACTCAAGAGATCCACGGGGCATAAGCCCTACTGATGTGTCACCGATTTCCCCAGGCACCCATGGTTTTCCCCAGAACGGGAGGGGTTTTTCCACAGGCGAGGTCGGAGAATGGCCTTTCAAGCCCTTGAATCTGGGGATTACGCGGGTTTCCAGGCAGCCTTCTTGACAAACGTTCTCAGTGGCATCACCCGCCAGACCGATTGCCGATGGCCAGCGACGAAGAGGCACCGCAGCTGACTTTCTCAAGGCGAGCCGGCATGGGTTTCATCCAGGCCCCCCGCTTTGACGGGCCTGCCGTCGCTGTGGCTATCTGGGCAGGACCAGGGAGCCACGGCATTGAGCGACGCGCTGAACAGGACCACAGGCCAAGGACGCAACGGCATGCGCAGCAGCGAGGCCGCCAGTGGCTCAGGACGGAGTGAGGCCTATCCAGGCGAAGCCGGGGTGGCTGCAGAAAGCCGCGTGAGTCTTGAGGCGGAGATCCCTGAGCTGCTGTTCGACGGCATGCGCGACTTCATCCGCAGCCATCCCCACTGGGACCAGTACCAGCTGGTCAGTTCAGCCCTGGCCAGCTTCCTGTTCCAGAACGGCTGCACCGACGGCTGCGTCACCCAGCACTACCTCAACGGTCTGTTCATGCGCAACCAGCCGCCCGAAGGCCGCCTCGTCTGACGGCAGCTTGCCCGGAGTCCAGCGGGCCTGACGCGAGATCAGCCGTCATCGCCCGAGACCAGCAGCCATGGCCGATGGGCGCCAGTGAAGCCGGAGAAAGGCACGCGTGAATGGAGACAGGCCGCCCATGCTGAAGAACGGCCTGTAAAGCTCGCGCTCCTGATCCACCCAAGGTCCTCGCCCATTGCTCTGAACAACGCCAGCGAGCACGCAAGCTGCAAGCACGTGGGCGCCAAGCAACGCACCATCAAGTCCTGCACGATGGCTGGCTGCCGATTCACAGGCCGCTGATCACAGGACCCCACCTTGATGGTTTCACTGGATCTCACCTTGCTGTTCCAGCCGTTGTCGTTCCCAAGCCGCTGTCTCGCGCGTTGCTGTCTCGAATCCTGCTGACTCGAAACCTGCTGACTCGAAGGTTGCTGCGTCACACGTTGCTGACTCGCAGTGGCTGCTCAAGCTGCTGATTGGCAGGTTGCAGCTTTACGCGTCGCGGCTTCACTCGCTAAGGGTTTGTCGGCCGCCGAACAGCAAACAACCGGGTGAAGGAGAGGTCCTGCGCAGCGGAACACCACCGAATCACAGGCCCGCTGCCTGTGGCGCCAGCAATAAAAAAGCGGAAACCCTAAGGCCCCCGCTTTGGAATCTCCCTTGCCCGACCCGGTTAAAGGTCGCCTGCAAATTGTGCAGGAGGGTCCAGATCGCTTTTGTGGTCGTTGACACCGCCCGCGTGGTCCGGTCAGGACGCGCTCACAGCCTCATCGATCGCGCCGGTGCGCAACCTGTGGGCGGCATGGGCGCAGGCCCGCCAGGTGATTGCCATCTCCGTGAGGGTGGGGCTCTGCCAGCCGGCACTGGGCCAGCAGGCCCCATCGGTGACCAGCAGATTGGGGGCCTGCCAGCAGCGGTTCAAGGGGTCCACCACCCCGTGGTCAGGGCCGGCCGCCATGCGGGCTCCGCCCAGTTCATGGATGAAGTAGCCCGGCGGCGCCGCCTCCGTTGACAACGCCACCCCCAGACGCAGCAGCGGCTCGGCCAGCGGAAACAGGAACAGATCCTCCAGCGGCCGGATGCAGCCACCGGCGGCAGCCACCACCGCCGCCATGCGCGCCTGCATGTGGGCCACCATCCGCGTTTCGTTCTCGCCCCAATGCACGTCGATGTGGGGGGCCGGCAGGCCCCAGGCATCGGTGGCAGTGGCTGAAAGGGTGAGCCGGTTGTGGGCCTGGGGCAGCACTTCCCCCTGGCCGATCAGGAAGCCCACCGCCTCCCGCTGGCGCCGCTTGAGCAGAGCCGGCGGATCGAAGCGCTGCACGCCGGCCCAGATGCCGTAGCCGCGGCGGAAGGGCAGAGGCTGGTCATCGGCGCCGAGGTTCACGGTGTTGGGGATGAAGGCACTGCCCGCCCCCGACAGTTCGCTGGGGCCGGTCGGGGCCGGCTGATCGGGCAACGCGAAGAACCGGCAGCTGGAGATGTGATCCATCAGGTGGCACCCGAGACTGCCGGAGGGGTCCGCCAGCCCATGCGGCTGATGCGCCTCTCCGGAATGGAGCAGGATCCGCACCGTTTCCAGCGTGGAGGCGCAGAGCACCACCAGCTGGGCCTGCACCCGCTGCCGCGCACCGCTGGCCCGCTCCACGTACACCACCGCTTCGGCGCGGCGGCGGGTGCGATCAACCTCCACATGGCTCACCACCGCCCCCGGACGCAGCGTCACCCGGCCCGTGGCCAGAGCCTGGGCCAGCGCCCCTCCCTGGGAGCAGGAGCGGGGCCAGGGGCCGCTGCCGGGGCGGTGCAACGCGAAGCCACGGGAGTGGATCAGCGGCAGATTCAGCTCCCGGGCGATCGCCTGCTGAAGGTGGCGCTCCGCTGGCGTGAACGGCAGCGGCGGCTGAAACTCCCCATCCGGCAGCTGGGGCAGGCCATCGCAGTGGCCGTGCACGCCGTGGAAGCGCTCGAGTCGGGCGTAGTAAGGGGCCAGGTCGGCGTGGGAAAGCGGCCAGGACGGACCGTGGCCATCCCGCTCGCCCGCCTTGAACTCGTGGTCGGAGAGGCGCAGGGTGATGCCGCCCCAGGTGAGACTCTTGCCGCCCACCTGACGCCCCCGGCTCCAGAGGAAGGGGCGGTCGGGAGGCGTGCTGTAAGGGTTCTCTCGCTCATCCACATACAGCTCCGGGTTGGCCTTCCAGTAGCCCGGATGCTGCACCTGCCGCCACTGCCGGCCGCTGCTGATGTTGGCCACACGCCTGAGGCTGTTCAGGGGCTCGCTGCCGAAAGCCTGGCGGGCGCTGAGCGCGGGGCCAGCGTCCAGCACCAGCACCCGCAGGCCAGCGCTCGCCAGCACCATGGCGGCAACTCCGCCGGTGGCGCCGGACCCCACCACCACCGCATCAAACAGGGGTCCGGGATCAGCGAGAGGCATCGGCTGGCCAGCAACGGGCGTGGCGTGGCGACCTTAGGCGGCGACAGCCGGGCGTCGAACCAGCGACGCAGGGCCCGGCCTCTGCCCAGACAGCTGCCCATAAAAAAACCGGCTGCAGATCCGCAACCGGGGGATGAAAAGTGGTGGCGGGGAGGAGATTTGAACTCCTGACCTTCGGGTTATGAGCCCGACGAGCTACCAGACTGCTCTACCCCGCGTCGCCTCAGACACACTACAAGCCGGGGGTGCCTTCCGGCAATGGGCGGGGCCCTGGGCGCCGGCTTCAGCGCGCCATGGCGTCAAAGCGCAGCTCGCCGCTCACCTCCAGCCGCAGGCCAAGGCCTGGCGCGAGGAACTGATCCTCGAGCTCTTCGAGGGTGAGCGCCGTGAGCCAGTCGAGCTGCCGCAGCAGGTGCAGCGTCACCGCGTGCTTGGCACGGCTGGCGCCGTCCTCCACCTTGATCGCCACTCCCAGCCCCTCGCCCATGCGGGCCAGGCACTGGATCCCTTCGGCGCCCCCCTTGCTCAGCACCAGGCCATGACCCCGCCGCATCAGCTCAGTGTCGAAGCGTCCCTCGCCAGCCACAAGCTCAGGGTGGGCCAGCATGGCCCGACTCAGCCGCTCAAGATCGGGCTGCTCAGAACCGCCCAAGTGGGCAAACAGCAGAGCCATCTGGGCCAGCTGGATCTGCACGGTGGGGGCCCCGCAGTCGTCGCGCGCCGTGAGCAGCTCCGCTCCGGGCAGGCCCAGCAGTTCCCCCACCCCCTTGAACACCTGCTGCTGCAGCGGATGGTCGGGCTGGAGGTAGGTGTCCAGCGCCCAGTTCATGCGGCGGCAGGTGGCAAGAAACGCGGCGTGCTTGCCCGAACAGTTGTGCTGCAGCGGGCTGGCGTCGGGCCGTGGTGGCGGGCACTGCAGCCGTTCGGCTTCCAGGTCGGCGCTCCAGAGGATCTTGAACGCTTCGCGGGCATGGGCCGGCGTGCCGGCGTGGGACGCACAGGCGATCGCCAGGCTGCGGCTGTCGGCACCGGCCAGGTCGGCGGCACCGCTGCTCACATAGGCCTGGGCCTGGAAGGGCTTCAGCGCCGATCGCATGAAACTGAGCTGCTGGGGATCACCGGCGCGCATCAACACCCGCCCGCGCTTGTCGCAGACAACGGCGTGAACGCGGTGCACCGACTCGGTGATACCGGCACGCAGCAGCCGCACCTCCAGGGGGGGCACGCCTGGCCGCTGGGAGGAGCCGAAACTGGAAGACAAGGACATCGCAGAGGGATCGGCGCCCCGGAAACGACCGGGGCCAAGGTTCAAAGAGCCTGGCAGAGCCAGGCTCCTACTAGCAGCAGTGCAGCGGCCAGGAGCAGGCCCTGGCGGAGACGCTCCAGCACCGGACGCACTTCATGGCGGGCCACCAGCAGGTCCTGCTGGCGCCAGGAGAGGGGCTTCTCCCACACCTGGCCGTCGTACCAGCCGGATTCCTCGTATTCCACCCGCTCGGAGGTGAGGCGCCGGCTCACATAGCTCCAGCCCAGCCACTGGCGGATCAGCAGCAGCAGTGAGGGCAGCACTGCCGCCACCGCCGCCGCCAGCACCAACCGCAACGGCGCGTGGCGCAGGGGCCAGCTGCCGTAGGCGATCAGCAGACACAGCGGCAGTGCAAGCAGCCAGCTGATCGCCAGGGGCTTGAGCAACTGACCGGAGCTCTGCACCGGCCAGGCGAAGAACCAGGAGGCGAGCAGCTGGCGGTATTCCTCCAGGGGCTGCTGTTCGACGGGCACCGGACAGGTCGAGAGGGGGGAGACCTGAGCCATGGAAGACGCCGGACGGTCAGAGGGAAACAGACTCCTCGGAGCCTAGGAACGGCACCTGCTCGCCGTGTCCCCAGAAGGCTTCCAGGTCGTAGTAGCGCCGTTCGCTGGGGGTGAGCACATGCACGATCAGCTCGCCGTAATCGAGCAGCACCCAGCGCCCTTCGTTCTGGCCCTCCTTGCGCAGCGGCAGCCGGCCCGCATCAGTGAGCAGGCGGTCTTCGACCGAACGGGCGATGGCCCGCACCTGCACATCGGAGAGGCCCGAGCAGATCACGAACCAATCGGCCAGGGAGGACACCTCATCGACCCGGATCAGACGGATGTCCACGGCCTTGCGGTCGTCGCAGGCCTCGGCGGCAAGCCTGGTGAGGCGATCACTATCCATAGACGTTCTCGCTGGTGACGGACTGGCGGCTGCCTTGTTGCTGGGCCATCTCGGCACGGGCGGTGGCCGCACTCTTGCGCAGGGCCTCCAGGCGGTCTTCGTAGAAGGCGCGTTTCTTCTTCTTGCGGGTCTGCTCGACCAGTTCCTTCAAGGCGCCACCCAAACTCTTGTAGGCATTGGGCAGGGTGTAGCCGAAGCGGGTGGCCAGGGCAATGGCCCGCTCATCGGCGGCGATCGCATCCTGCAAACGTTTCTCTGAGTTGTTCTTGAGGTAGAGCCGGTAGCCGGCGAAGCCCGACAACCCCAGCGCCATCATCAGCAGCAGGCCGTCCTGCACCCATAGCTCGCCGATGGCGCCGCCAAGGCCGATGGCCAAGGCCGCCATCTCCCAGCCGTCGCGGGGCACCGCATCGTTCTGGATGCGGCCCACCTCATGCCAGAAGAGCAGGTTGCGGTGGTCGAGGGCCAGCTGATCCCAGGCTTCGAGATCCACCTGGATCTCCACCTCATCACGGCCGATCTCCTCGATCGTGACCAGGGGCGGGTCGGCGGAGGCGGCGGCTTCCACGAACACCCAGCTCTGCATCTCCGGAGGAAGCAGCCCCTTGAGGCGCTGGAGTTCGCTCATCGAACCGGCAATGGATAGGAAACCGCCACGTTAGCGAGGACACACGCCCCGGAGGCCAGCCAGCGGGCAGTGGGCGTGAGAGGCTGAGGCCGTTTGGCTTCGAACACCGCCCATGCCCCGCCGCACGGATCTGCGCCGCATCCTGCTGCTGGGCTCCGGACCGATCGTGATCGGCCAGGCCTGCGAATTCGATTACTCAGGCACCCAGGCCTGCAAGGCCCTACGGGCCGAGGGTTTCGAGGTGGTGCTGATCAATTCGAATCCGGCCTCGATCATGACCGATCCGGAAATGGCGGATCGCACCTATATCGAGCCGCTCACCCCTGAAGTGGTGGCGCGGGTGATCGCCATCGAGCGCCCGGATGCCCTGCTGCCCACCATGGGCGGTCAGACCGCCCTCAACCTGGCGGTGGCCCTGGCGGAAGACGGCACGCTCGAGCGCTACGGCGTCGAGCTGATCGGCGCCAACCTGGCCTCGATCAAGAAAGCGGAAGACCGCCTCCTGTTCAAACAGGCGATGGAACGGATCGGCGTGGCGGTGTGTCCATCCGGCATCGCCAGTTCGCTCGCCGAGGCCGAACGGGTGGGAGAGGAGGTGGGCGGGTATCCGCGCATCATCCGGCCCGCCTTCACCCTCGGCGGCTCCGGCGGCGGCATCGCCTACAACCCCGAGGAGTTCCGGGCCTTCTGCAAGAGCGGTCTGGAGGCCAGTCCCGTCTCCCAGATCCTGATCGAGCAGTCGCTGATCGGCTGGAAGGAGTTCGAGCTGGAGGTCATGCGCGACCTGGCCGACAACGTGGTGATCATCTGCAGCATCGAGAACCTCGATCCGATGGGGGTGCACACGGGCGACTCGATCACCGTGGCCCCTGCCCAAACCCTCACCGACCGCGAGTACCAGCGCCTGCGCGACCAGTCGATCGCGATCATCCGCGAGATCGGCGTGGAAACCGGCGGCAGCAACATCCAGTTCGCGATCAACCCCGCCAACGGCGATGTGGTGGTGATTGAGATGAACCCGCGCGTGAGCCGCAGCTCGGCCCTCGCCTCCAAGGCCACCGGCTTTCCGATCGCCAAGATCGCCGCCCGGCTGGCGGTGGGCTACACCCTCGACGAAATCCTCAACGACATCACCGGAGCGACGCCGGCCTGCTTCGAGCCCACGATCGACTACGTGGTCACCAAGATTCCCCGCTTCGCCTTCGAGAAGTTCCGCGGCAGCCCGGCGGTGCTCACCACCTCGATGAAATCGGTGGGCGAGGCCATGGCGATCGGCCGCTGCTTCGAGGAATCGTTCCAGAAGGCCCTGCGCTCGCTGGAAACCGGCCACGCCGGCTGGGGCGGCGACCGACCCGATGCCGAGGTGGAGCCCAGCGACCTGGAACGCCAGCTGCGTACCCCCGCGCCTGAGCGGATCTTTGCGGTGCGTGCCGCCATGGTGGCCGGCCGCAGCGACACCGACATCCACGCGCTCAGTGCGATCGACCCCTGGTTCCTGGCCAAGCTGCGCGGCATCTTCAACGCCGAGCAGGCCCTGCTGCAGGGGCGTGCGCTCAACGACCTGACCAGCGACACATTGCTGGCGCTCAAACAGCTGGGCTTCTCCGATCGCCAGATCGCCTGGGCCACCGGCAGCGACGAACTCAGCGTGCGCCGCCATCGCCAGGCCCTGGGGATCAATGCCGTGTTCAAGACCGTGGACACCTGCGCGGCGGAATTCGCCTCCACCACGCCGTACCACTACGCCACCTACGAGCGGCCGCTGGAGCAGTTGAACGCGGACGGCAGCCTGGCGCCACTGCCGCCGCAGGACGAGGTGCAACCCGAAAGTCGCCGCAAGGTGATGATCCTGGGCGGTGGGCCGAACCGCATCGGGCAGGGCATCGAGTTCGACTACTGCTGCTGCCACGCCTCCTTCGCCCTGCAGGAGGAAGGCCTGGCCACGGTGATGGTCAACAGCAACCCGGAAACGGTCTCCACCGACTACGACACCTCCGACCGCCTCTACTTCGAGCCGCTCACGCTCGAAGACGTGCTGAACGTGATCGAGGCCGAGAAGCCCGCCGGGGTGATCGTGCAATTCGGCGGCCAGACGCCCCTGAAGCTGGCGCTGCCGCTGCTGCGCTGGCTGTCCACGCCGGAGGGCATGGCCACCGGCACCCGCCTCTGGGGCACGTCACCAGAATCGATCGACAGCGCCGAAGACCGCGAGCAGTTCGAGGCGATCCTGCGGCGGCTCGACATCCGCCAGCCGCGCAACGGCCTGGCCCGCAGCGAGACGGAGGCCCGTGCCGTCGCCGCCCGGGTGGGCTATCCCGTGGTGGTGCGGCCCAGCTACGTGCTCGGCGGCCGGGCGATGGAGGTGGTGTTCGACGAAGAAGAACTCAACCGCTACATGGTGGAGGCGGTGCAGGTGGAGCCCGACCATCCAGTGCTGATCGACCAGTACCTGGAAGACGCGATCGAGGTGGATGTTGATGCCCTGGCCGATCGCGAGGGCCGGGTGGTGATCGGCGGGCTGATGGAGCACATCGAGCCAGCCGGCATCCACTCCGGTGATTCGGCCTGCTGCCTGCCGGCGGTGTCGCTCTCGCCCGCCGCGCTGGCCACGATCCGCCAGTGGACCGAAGCGCTGGCCCTGGCTCTTGATGTGTGCGGCCTGATCAACCTGCAGTTCGCCGTGCAGCGGGAGCAGGTGTTCATCATCGAAGCCAACCCGCGTGCCTCCCGCACGGTGCCGTTCGTGGCCAAGGCCACCGGCGTGCCCCTGGCCAAGATCGCCAGCCGCCTGATGGCGGGGCGCACGCTGGCGGAGCTGGGCCTCACCGCCGAACCTCAGCCGCCGCTGCAGAACGTCAAGGAGGCGGTGCTGCCCTTCAAGCGCTTCCCCGGTGCGGACACCCTGCTGGGACCGGAGATGCGCTCCACGGGAGAGGTCATGGGCAGCGGCGCCGATTTCGGCATGGCCTACGCCAAGGCGGAACTGGCCGCCGGCGAAGCATTGCCCACCGCAGGCATGGTGTTCCTCTCCACCCACGACCGCGACAAGGCGGCGCTGGTGCCGGTGGCCCGCAACCTGGCCGCGCTGGGCTTCCGGCTGATCGCCACCACCGGCACAGCCTCGCTGCTGCGCGCCCACGGCCTCGAGGTGGAGGCCATCCTCAAGGTGCATGAAGGCCGCCCGAACGTGGAGGACGCCATCCGCTCGGACCGCATCCAGCTGATCATCAACACCCCGATCGGCCGGCAGGCCGCCCACGACGACAAGTACCTGCGCCGCGCCGCCCTCGACTACGCGGTGCCCACGGTCACCACCCTGGCGGGAGCGCGCGCGGCGGTGGAGGCGATCACCACCCTGCAGAGCCAGGAGCTCACCGTGGCCGCCCTGCAGGACATCCACACCCCGGCCGGCCGCTGATCGCTACGGTGAAGGGCCCCTGCCCGAAACCATTGACCACCACCGCTCCCCCCAGCTCCGTCGTGGCTCCCGGCACCGACATCACCGACCTGTTCCGCGCCGCCTACGAGAACCGCTACACCTGGGAACCCGGCTTCGCCGGTTACCAGGGCCGCTGCGTGTGGGAGCAGGGCGACCGTCGGGTGGAAGGCCGCTTCGTGGTGGGCGCTGACCTCAAGGCCAGCGTGGAGGGGATCGACGACGCCGAAATCAACAAGGCCGTGGCCTCCCAGCTCTGGGAGGTGTGCATCCACCGGGTGCGCCGCACCTTCGAGCAAACCCACAGCGCCAACACCTTCACCGCCGGCGACACCGATGCGGTGGGCCTGGAGGTGATCGTGGGCGGCAAGGGCAGCGGCGACCGCTACCGCATCAAGGACAACGTGGTGACGATGGTGCACCGCCACATCCACGGCACGGTGGTGACGATCTTCACGCTGGAAACCACCGACACGGGCGCCGGCTACCTGAGCCGCCGCTACAGCAGCGCCTACAGCGACCCTGCCACCGGCGTCGCCCGTGGTGGCACCAGCCACTTCACCGACACCTTCGTGCCCCTGGCCGGCATCGGCCCCTGGGTGCTGAGCGAGCGCGTGATCGCCAGCGACGCAGGGAGCGGCGCCTCAGCAGCAGAGGGTGAGGCGGGCGAGCAACGCTTCCGCTTTGAAGACCTGCAGCCGGTCTGATACAAGCCGTTCTGATCGCAGCCGCAAACCCCGGCCCTTCTGCAGCCACGGGCCGGGGGGCGACGCTCGGGGTTAGGGACTCCAGGTACTGGAGCCCACTGCGCTCAAAAGGGCTCCGGCAGGGGCGGGACGGTTTTGAGGCGCTCGTTGAGCTGATGGGCCATCGACTGGCGCCCCACCGCCAGCACCTTCAGGGTGTCTTCGTGCAGGCGGAGCTGGTTGTCGGCCACCTGCATGCCGCGCACCAGTTCCTTGAGGTCGTCGGGCAGCGTGTTCAGGTCGTAGCGCTTGCCCTCGAAGGTGAGCACGGGTGGGTTGGAAGCGGCGTCTGTCAAAGCCAGCACAAAGGGGATCGCTCATTTTAGGCCGGCTGGCGCCGCCGTTTGAAGAAGAACATCAGCAGGGGCCCCACCTGCGAGGCTTCCACCATCTCCCACCCTTCCGCGCCCAGCAAATTGAGGAAGAACTGCAGCTGCCCAGCCGGATGGCGCGGCGGCGGCGGGGCGCCGTAGAACTCCGGAAACTCGCTGGCGATGAATTCGGGGCTCAAGGCACCTCGCAGCCGCTCACTGGCGGCTTCCGCGCTGGGGGGTTCGGGAGGGGTGCCACTCTCCAGGTTGATGTGGATGACCCGGTATTCCCACAGAGGCAGATCGGTCATGGCCGGCGGTGCGAAGGGGGAGCGAGCGGCGTGGGGAGAAGAGCCGGGTGGGAGCCAGACCAGCAGAAAGCGGGAAGGGAGGCCAGCCAAGCGGCAGGCCGGGCTTGAGCCCGGCGATCCGGGACCTGCTCAGTCCGCCACGCGGATCAGCTGACGCTGGCACAGCTCGCGGTATCGCCCGCCCCGGGCCATCAACTGATCATGGCTGCCCGACTCGACGATGCTGCCGGACTCGAGCACCAGGATCTGATCGGCCTCCTGCACTGTTGCCAGGCGGTGGGCGATCACCAGCACGGTGCGGCCGGCCATCGCCTGGCGCAGGCCCTGCTGCACCGCCTCCTCTGCCTCCGCATCCAGGGCACTGGTGGCTTCATCGAGAAGCAACACCGCCGGATCGCCAAGCACCGCCCGGGCGATGGCCAGGCGCTGCAGCTGACCACCGGAGAAATTGCTGCCCCGCTCCTCGATACGGGCGTCGTAGCCGCCCGGCAGAGCTTCGATGAAACCGGCCGCGTTGGCCAGTACGGCAGCCTGATGCACCTGTGCATCGGAGGCGACACGTCCGAAGCGGATCGCCTCGGCCACCGTGCCGGAGAACACGCTGCTCTGCTGGGGCACCAGGGCCACGGCACGGCGCAGGTCGCCGGAGCGCAGCCGGGCCAGATCCTGGCCGTCCAGCAGCACCCTGCCCCGCTGGGCGGTGTTGAAGCGCAGCAGTAATGAAAAGAGCGTGCTCTTGCCCGCGCCGGACGGTCCCACCAGCGCCACCAGCTGCCCGGGCTCAGCACAAAGCTCAAGGCCCTGGAGCACAGGGCGCTCGGGGTCGTAGCCGAACCAGACGCCCTCCAGACGCACCTCCCCACGCACGGGGCCCAGGGGCAGGGCGCCTGCATCGTCGGGAGGTTCAATCGGCTCCTGCTCGATCGCCCGCAGCCGCTTGAGCGAGGCCTGGCCCTGCTGGAGTTCGTTGTAGTTGGTCGTGAGGTGGG
The DNA here is from genome assembly GCF_056633115.1 of Marcopretia estuarina LEGE 06307. NCBI lineage: Bacteria > Bacillati > Cyanobacteriota > Cyanophyceae > Synechococcales > Prochlorococcaceae > Marcopretia > Marcopretia estuarina. Next base: position 41,367 of record NZ_JBSJOY010000003.1, read on the forward strand.
AGATCGGATCGATCAGCATGAGCAGGGCTGCCACATAGCTGCTGAAACCCTGGCTGGTGAGGCCGCCCGCCTGAATCCGCGAAGCGCCGATCAGCAGCACCGAAAGGATCCCGGCCGCTTCGATGAAGCCCACCACCGGATGCTGGAGCGCCAGCAGTCGCATGGTGCGGTAGCGGGCGCGGCGGTGCAGGTCGATCTCCTGCTCAAAGCGCTGCTGCAGCCAGGTCTCGGCGGCGAAGGCGCGCACCAGCGGCAGGCCTCCGATCGCTTCTCCCAGCAGGCCGGCCAGTTCGCTCACCTGCTTCTGGCTGCGTTCGGCCGCCCCCATCACCTTGGCTCCGAAGGCGCTCACCAGCACGGCCACCAGCGGCGCCAGCAACAAGGTGGCGAGCGACAACTTCCAATCGAGGAAGACCATGTAGCCGAACACCACGATCAGCTGCAGCAGGCTGGGGGTGGTGTCCTGAATCGTCTTGTAGATCACCTCCGCCACCCGGTCGGCGTCTTCGGTGAGGCGGTAGGTGAGATCGCCGGCGGAGAGCTTCTCCAGGGAGGCGAATTCCAGGCGCTGCAGGCGCGCGAACAGCTGGCTGCGCAGCGCCTGGCCTACCTGCAGGGCCGGGGAGGCCAGCAGGGTGTCCTGGCCGAACTGGGCCAGCTTCTGCACCAGAAACACCAGCAGGGCCAGGCCGATCGCCCGCAGCACCGCCGGGAAATCACCGGCGCCGATAGAGGGGATCAGCTGACCGGCCAGCCAGGCGAGCAGGGGCCAGCAGGCCACGAAGATCACCATGCAGACCCCGCCGGCGATCAGATTGCGGCGATGGGGCCCGAGCAGCGGCAGCAGCCCGCGAAAACCGGCCGGTGGGGGTGCGAGCATCGGCGAACCTTATCAGCGCCCTTTCGGCGCCTCCCTGGGTGCGGCTTGACCAGTTCCTCAAATGGCAGGGCGTGATGGCCACAGGTGGCGAGGCCAAGCTGCGGGTGCAGAACGGTGAGGTGCGCGTGAACGGCGCTATCGAGCTGCGCCGCGGCCGCCAGCTGGTGGCGGGCGACCGGGTGGAGTGGCAGGGCATTGAGTTGGAGGTACCCCCCTCGGCCTAGGTTGTTGGGCACCTCAGCGAGAGAAGGCGGTGCGCAAGGCGGTGATTGCAGGCAACTGGAAAATGCACATGACCTGCGCAGAGGCGCGGGCCTACGCCGGAAGCTTCGTGCCGTTGATGGCCGATCTTCCTGAGGATCGGGTGGTGGTGCTGGCGCCGCCCTTCACCGCCATCGCCGCGCTGAGCGAAGCCCTGGCAGGGAGCGACATCAAGCTCTCCAGCCAGAACGTCCATTGGGACAACGGCGGCGCCTACACAGGCTCCATCTCGGCAGACATGCTCAAGGAGCACGGGGTTTCGTACGCGATCGTGGGCCACAGCGAGCCCCGCAAGTACCACTCCGAGAGCGATGAGCAGATCAATCGCCGCGCCCTCAGCGCCCAGGCGGCCGACCTGATTCCGATCGTGTGTGTGGGTGAAACCGACAGCCAGCGCAGCGCTCGCGAAACCGAGCGGGTGATCCGCCGCCAGGTGGAGCAGAGCCTGGAGGATCTTGATCCCAGCCGAATGGTCGTGGCCTATGAGCCGATCTGGGCAATCGGCACCGGCAAGACCTGCGACGCCGCTGAGGCCAACCGTATTTGTGGCCTGATCCGCAGCTGGGTGGGTTATCCGGATGTGGTGATTCAGTACGGCGGCTCGGTGAAAGCCGACAACATCGACCAACTGATGGCTCAGAGCGACATTGACGGTGTGCTGGTGGGGGGCGCTTCGCTCGACCCGATCAGCTTTGCCCGCATCGCCCAGTACCGCGTGCCGGTCACCATCTGAGCCCTGGCCTGGAGCATCGGATCGGGCCGATCCGGATGGTTGCGCCGCTCTCGGCCAGATCGAGTTGCGGCGACAGTTGCCGGCGGAACAGCCATAGAAGTGCAAGCCATCGCGGCCCAGGCCTCGGATGTTCAAGCCATGACTCAGCAAGCCGCGGCTGGTTATGGGAATCCGCTCGCCATCCTGCAGGCTTGAATTCCGGGAGCGGCAACGCGCAATCTGGCGCTGATCAGCTGGACATCAGAATCAGGTGCTGGGAGCGGGGGAGCCGCTGGTGCCCAACGAGCCGTTGTTTGGCAGGTCGCCGTATTCACGTTTCAGCAGCACGTAGAGGTAATCGGGCGACTTATAGCGGGAGGGGTAGCAGTGAAAGATGGTTTCGAGGCGATCCCAGCAGACGGTTCGTTGGATCTTGACGAGGGATTTTCCCTCTCTTACCAGGATGCGGAGGGCCTTGCAATAGAGATGATAATTCGCTTCGAGTTCGCCAACGGTGAGATTGGCCGCGCGCGCTTCGGTCATGTGGTGAACTCCTGGGGATTCACGCCAACTGGCGTGGATGAGAAAAAAGACTTACCGCCTGCCATCCGTAGCGTTGTGGCTGGATGGCCTCTCCACTAACCGCTCTCAACCACGTGGCCATCCCTCATGAAAAACTCAGGCGGGGAACACTCCTTGCGGAGGCCATACCACAAGGGCCGTAGGGGCATTGTCCTCAGCGGCATTGTGCTCCGCAGGCCACTGTGTTCATTCAACCCTGCCATGGGCCCGGGGCATGTTTGTGGCGGACATGGAGGGAAAGAAACGCCAACATCAATGCAATGGCTGAAGCGAACGTTCTGCTCCCTGCACGACCCTACGGCGACCCACGCACCACTGCGGTCGCCAGGGAGGCCCGACATCAAGCTTCATGCTCTACATCACGACATATGAAGCAGGCCAGCAGAAATACTCATGCAAACCCACAACCCACAGACATGGAGCTCACGACTCCGGCAGCAACCGCGCAGGCTCGCTACACAGAATTCACATGGAAACAGCGGCCTTTCCTACAACCAGTGGCATGAATGACAACGCGATGAGCACTCTTTCCTTCCCCTTGCATCCGGATGAATGGCGGCGCATCCGTGAGGCTCTCCGCTACCAGGCCCGCGACCTGCACCATCGCTCCTACGCGGTGGATGCCGTGCGTCGGGAGTTGCTGTGGGAGGAGATGGATCGCTGCCTGCAGCTCGCCGATCGGATCGAGGTCTTGCTGGCGAAGCCGGAACCATGAGCCCGCCTGAGCCGCCGCAGTGTGCCCTTGCCTGGGACCATCGCTACCGGGAGGGAACCGATGCCTGGGAGCTGGGTCAGCCGGCGCCACCGCTGCAGGCGTTTCTTCAGCACCACGCGCTGGCTCCAGAAGCTCCGGGGAGGGTGCTGGTGCCGGGCTGTGGGCGCGGCCACGAGGCGGGCCTGCTCGCTGCCTCCGGCTTTGCCGCGGTTGGCCTCGATTTCAGCGCAGCGGCGCTGGCAGAGGCCGAGCGGCTGCACGGCAGCAGCCCCGCGCTGCAATGGCTGCAGGCCGACCTGTTCGATCCTCCGGCGCTTGCCGCTGCAGGGCTCACGGCCGGCAGCCTTGAAGGGGTGCTGGAGCACACCTGCTTCTGCGCCATTGATCCTTCACAGCGGAGCACCTACCTCACCACGGTGCGGGAGTTGCTGGCTCCCGGCGGCTGGCTGCTGGGTCTGTTCTGGTGTCACCCGCGCCCGGGCGGGCCGCCCTACGGCGCCGAGGCCGGCGCCCTGGCTCGGCAGGTTGAGCAGGCAGGCTTCACCAAGGCCTGCTGGGAAGCGGCTGTGGGCTCCGCCAGTGGCCGCAACGGGCAACCACGCGATCATGAGTGGCTGGGCTTGTGGCGGCGGTGAACACGGCAATGGCAACGTCCTCGGCTCCGGCCCTGGCCTGGGGAACGCGCACCTATGTGATGGGGGTGCTCAACCTCACCCCCGATTCCTTCAGCGACGGGGGGCGCTATCCCACGCCGGAGGCGGCGCTGCGCCAGGCCCGGCGCATGGTGGTGGCGGGCGCCGATCTGCTCGACCTGGGCGGTCAGAGCACACGCCCCGGCGCCGCCGAGATCAGCGCCAGCGAAGAAATGGCCCGGGTGCTGCCGGTGCTCGCGCTGATCCGTGCCGCCTTTCCGGACGGCAGAGGGCCGTTGCTGTCGGTCGACACCTTTCGCGCTGCGGTGGCCGAGGCGGCCCTGGCCTCCGGTGCCCACTGGATCAACGACGTCAGCGGTGGGCGGCGCGAGCCGGAGCTGTTACAGGTGGTGGCGGCAGCCGGCTGCCCCTACGTGCTGATGCACAGCCGCGGCGACAGCCGCACCATGGACCAGCTCGCCACCTACAAGGCTGTGACGGCAGAGGTGGGCGAGGAGCTGCTGCGGGCCACGGAGCGGGCCGTGGCCGCCGGAGTGAACACCGCGCAGGTGATCTGGGATCCGGGCCTGGGCTTCGCCAAGACCACCGAACACAACCTCACCCTGGTGCGTGAGTTGAGCCAGTTGCGTGCCGCAGGCTTCCCCCTGCTGGTGGGCCCTTCACGCAAACGCTTCATCGGCGCTGTCCTGGAGGAGCCACGGCCGCGGGCACGCCTGTGGGGAACAGCGGCGGTGAGCGCCTTGGCCATCAGCCAGGGAGCCGATGTGCTGCGTGTGCATGATGTGGGCCCGATCGCCCAGACGGCCCGCATGGTGGACGCCGTCATGAGGTCGCAGGGGTTCAGTCTTGAGGGGTGAGGAAGCGGCCGGAGAGGCGCACAGCCAACACCACCGCCGCGATCCCGTACGAGGTGAACGTGATCGCCTGAGCAACCGTGCCGGCGTCATACGCGCCGCGCTCCAGCAGCACGAAATCGGCCAGGGAAGACGCCGTGCCCCAGAGCAGCACCCAGACGCTCACGTAAGCCACACCTTTGAGGGCTGGAGACATAAAAGAGGACCGTGATGGGTTGACCTTAAGCGGTGGTGACCCCTTCAATGCGATCTTCGATTTCCTGGTAGATCTCCTGCAGTTGGGCGATGTTTTCATCGCTGGTCTCCCAGTAGCCGCGGCCGTTGACTTCCAGCAGCGTGCCCACGATGCGGCGGAAGCTGTGGGGGTTGAGCTCCATCAGCCGCTTGCGCATCTCCTCATCGTTGATGAAGGTGTCATTGGCCTCCTCGTAGACGAAGTTGTCGACAGCGCCGCTGGTGGCACTCCAGCCCAGGGTGAAGTTGAGCCGCTTCGCCACCTCACGCACACCCTCGTAGCCGGAGTTGAGCATGCCCTCATACCACTTGGGGTTGAGCAGCTTGGTGCGTGAATCGAGGCGGATGGTTTCGCTCAGGGAGCGCACCTGGGCGTTGGCGGTGGTGGTATCGGCGATGTAGCTGGTGGGGGCCTTGCCGTCGTCGCGCAGGCCAGCGATCAGCTTGGTGGGGTCGGAGTCGAAGTAGTGGCTCACGTCGGTGAGCGAGATCTCCGCCGAATCCAGGTTCTGGAAGGTTACGTCGGCGGTTTTCATCGCCGACTCGAACACCTCCCGGTTCTGGTTCATCTCCCCGGGGTTGTCGGCATTGAAAGCGAAGGTTTTGCGCGAGAGGTACATCTCCTGCAGCTCGCCCTCCTCCTCCCAGGTGCTGTTCTCCACCGCCAGGTTCACGTTGGAGCTGTAGCTGCCGCTGGCATTGGAAAACACCCGGGTGGCCGCCTCGCGCAGGCTGATGCCCTGGGCCGCAGCCTGCTCCTGGCTGTGCTTGCGCACAAAGTTCATCTCTAGGGGCTCATCGGCCTCGGCGGCCATCTTCACGCCCTGATCGATCAGCCCCATCTGATTGATGAAGAGATCGCGAAACACCCCGGAGCAGTTCACCACCACATCGATGCGGGGGCGCCCCAGCTCCTCCAGCGAGATCAGCTCCAGCTTGTTCACGCGGCCGAGGGAATCGGGCACGGGGCGCACACCGATGAACCAGAGGATCTGCGCCAGCGATTCGCCGTAGGTCTTGATGTTGTCGGTGCCCCAGAGCACGCAGGCGATCGTCTCCGGCCAGGTTCCCTGTTCGGCTCGCTGGCGTTCGATCAGCCGGTCGACCACCACCTTGGCTGCCGCGATCGCGGCGCGGGTGGGAATCGCCTGGGGATCAAGGGCGTGGATGTTCTTGCCACTGGGCAGCACGCCGGGATTGCGGATCGGATCACCGCCGGGGCCTGGGATCACATATTCGCCATCAAGAGCCCGCAGCAGGCTCTCCATTTCCATGTCGGCGCAGATCTGCTCGAGGCAGAAGCGCAGATAGCCGAACAGGTTGTCGAGCTCGGCGGCATCCACCCCGGGAAAACCCGCCGCCCGGCAGGCGCTCAGCCAGGGGCTGGGCAGCCGCACTCCGAAACGCTCCAGCAGATCGAAGAACCAGCCGAAGTTGCCGCGCAGGTTGACGCGGCCATCGCTGCCGGTGACGGAACGCACCATCGAGGCCACCGCCTTGCGGCACGCCTCGGTGATCGTCTGGTTGAGCTCCACATCCGCCAGCACACCGGCGTCATTGCCTTTGTAGACATCGCTGATCGTGCGGCCGAGGCTTTCGGCCAGCAGGGCCGGCAGGCTGCGGTAGCCCTCCTCTTCCCGCTCAAGGGCGGCGATGTTCACCAGGGTGGCGATCGCCTCCTCGGCGGTGGGGGGCTTGCCGATCGTGTGCAGGCCACAGGGCAGCAGCCGGCTCTCGATCTCCATCAACTGGCGGTACACCGCCCCCACCACGGCGTCACGGCCATCGAGATCGAGCGCGCTGGCTTCCCCCTCCGGCAGGGTCACGTCCTTGTCGAGGTTGCACTGACGCGCCGTTTCCACGATCGCGTTGACGATCTGCACACCCCTGGAGCTCTCACGCAGCTGCTGGTAGGAACCCACCAGCTCGCCCAGCTCCTTGAGCCCCTTGTAGAGGCCGGCGTTTTCAGCTGGAGGGGTGAGGTAGCTGATCGTGGCGGCGTAGCCGCGCCGCTTGGCGATCGTGGCCTCCGAAGGGTTGTTGGCCGCGTAGTAGTAGAGGTTGGGCAGGGCACCGATCAACGAATCGGGGTAGCAGGTTTCGCTCATGCCCATCTGCTTGCCGGGCATGAACTCCAGCGAGCCGTGGGTGCCGAAGTGCAGCACCGCATCGGCGCCCCACACCTTCTCCAGGTAGGTGTAGTAGGCGGCAAAACCGTGATGGGGGCTGGCGCTGCGGGAATAGAGCAGCCGCATCGGATCGCCCTCGTAGCCGAAGGTGGGCTGCACCCCCACGAACACGTTGCCGAAGTGGCGGCCGTAGATCAGCAGGTTGGTGCCATCGGAGTTGAGGTTGCCGGGCGGCTTGCCCCAGTTCTCCTCGAGCCGCTCGGAATAGGGAGTGAGGCGCTCGTACTCCTCCACGCTCATGCGGTGGGCGATCGCCAGCTCCGGAGCACCCTGCAGCGCTTCGGGGTCATTGATCACCGCTTCCATCAGCGCCTTGGCATCCCGCGGCAGGTTCTGCACGTCGTAGCCCTTGCGCTTCATCTCCTCCAGCACGCGGTGAATCGAGCCGAACACGTCGAGGTAGGCGGCGGTGCCCACATTTCCCTTGTCGGGCGGGAAGCTGAACACCGTGATCGCCAGCTTCTTGTCGATGCGCGGCTTGGTGCGCAGCGAAGCCCAGCGGATCACCCGTTCGGCGATCGCCTCCACCCGGTCCTGCAGGGTGTGGGCCTTGCCAGTGGCGTCGTCGCGGCCGCTGAGCACGATCGGCTCGATCGCGCCATCCAGTTCAGGGATGGCGATCTGCAGGGCCACCTGGACCGGGTGCAGGCCCAGGTCACTTTCTTCCCACTCCTGGGTGGTCTGGAACACCAGGGGCAGGGCCACCATGTAGGGCCGGTTGAGCTTGGAGAGCGCCTCAATGGCGCGGGGATGATCCTGGCGGGCGGGGCCGCCGATCAGGGCGAAGCCGGTGAGGCTCACCACCCCATCCACGATCGGCTGCTCGGGATTGAGCGGGTCGTAGAAGAAGGCCTTCACCGGTTTGGAGAAGTCGAGACCACCGCAGAACACCGGGATCACGGTGGCGCCGCGGTATTCGAGCTCCTGAATCACCGCCACGTAGTGGGCGTCGTCGCCGGTGACGATATGGCTGCGCTGCAGCACCAGGCCGATCACCGGGCCACTGCGGGCCTTGTTGCTCAGATCCTGCCGGCTGGCCTGCCAGTTGAGGTATTCCTTGAGGTCTTCGAACATCCCCGGCGCCATCGGGTGCCAGATGCCGAGGTCGGGGAACACCACCGGTTCGGCCACCTCGAGCAGCGGCCGGTCGCTCTCACCGCGGGGAAAGGCGTACTTGTCGGCCAGCATCAACAGGAAGTTGCGCAGGTTGTCCGGCGTGCCGCCCAGCCAGTACTGAAAACTCAGCATGAAGGAGCGGGCATCCTGCGCCTTCTCCACCGGCAGGTACTTGAGCACCGTCGGCAGGGTGTTGAGCAGCTTCAACATCGCGTCCTGGAAGCCGGCCCCATTGGCCTCCTTCCGCTTCTTCATGAAGCTGGCGATGGCGCTCTTGCTCTGGCCCAGCTGCGCCATCGAGAAGGTGCCCAGCTTGTTGAGGCGCATCACCTCGGGCATCGAGGGGAACACCACCACGGCTTTGAGCCGGTCGCGGTGGGGGGCCACGGCCTCCACCACCTTCTGGGCCAGGTCCTCGATGAAGATCAGCGAGGCGATGAACACGTCGGCTGCCGCCACATCGGCGCAGAAGGCGGCGTAGTTCTCCGGATCACGCAGCTCCTCGATCAGGTAGCCGCACAGCTCCACCGCCAGGGCCGGGTTGTGTTCGTTGAGGCTGGTGGCGGCCGTGGTGAGGGCGTTCTGGTACTGGGGTTCGAGCACCACATACACCGCCTTCATCACCGGGCGGCCGTCCGAGCCCGCAGGGGCGGCGCATCCGGCCGGGCTGACCCGACGGCTGGCGGAGCGGACCTGCGTGAACATGGGCGTGCAGATTGAGCAATGTGAAGGAGCCTACGGAAAGCGGCGGCGGCAGGTGGGGTTTCCGGCCAAGGCGTAACAGGCCCGTACCCAGCCGGCCTGCCCCGCGACGGCCATAGGCTCGCCCCAGCGAAGAGCCTGTCTGCGCCCATGACCGCCACCCCACCACCGGCGCCTGCGATGCCGCCCGCCACTTCGGCGGAGCCGATCCCCGTGGTGGTGGCCGGCGCCCTCGGCCGCATGGGCGCGGAGGTGATCAGGGCCGTGCTGGCCGCCCCCGATTGCGCCTTGGTGGGAGCCATCGACACCACCCCCGGGGCCGAGGGCGACGACGTGGGCGAGCGGCTGGGCCTGGGGCCGCTGGAGCTGGCGGTCACGGCCGATCTGGAAGGTTGCCTCTGCCAGGCCAGCCAGGCGGCCCGCCACCAGAGCGCCGGCGCCGTGCTGGTGGACTTCACCCATCCGAAGGTGGTGTACGAGCACACCCGCGCCGCCATCGCCTACGGGGTGCACCCGGTGATCGGCACCACGGGCCTCTCCCCCACGCAGCTGGAGGATCTGGCCAGTTTTGCCGCCAAGGCGGGCGTCGGCGGAGCCGTGATCCCCAACTTCTCGGTGGGCATGGTGCTGCTGCAGCAGGCCGCCGCGGCCGCCGCCCGCTTCTACGACTTCGCCGAACTCACCGAACTGCACCACAACCGCAAGGCCGATGCCCCCAGCGGCACCTGCATCAAGACCGCCGAGCTGATCGAGGAGCTGGGGAAATCCTTCAATGCCGCCCAGGTGGAGGAGACCGAAACCCTGGCGGGCTGCCGCGGCGGCCGGCGCGAGAGCGGCCTGCGGCTCCATTCGGTGCGCCTGCCCGGTCTGGTGGCCCACCAGGAGGTGATGTTCGGCGCGGCGGGCGAAACCTATACCCTTCGCCACGACACGATCGACCGCTCCGCCTACATGCCCGGCGTGCTGCTCACCGTGCGCCGGGTGCGGCAGCTGCAGGGGCTCGTCTACGGCCTCGAACGTCTGCTCTGAGGCCATGCTGGTTCCCGTCAAGCCCGCTGAGCTCCAGAAACTGATCCCGGCGGTGGCCAGCGGTCCGCAGTTCAACGCCTGCAGCGGCAACCCCCGCAAGATCCTGCAGCGGGTGCTGATCGCCGTGATCGGTGGGGTGATCTCGCTGCTGATCGCCCAGAGCCAGTTCTCCTACCGCTTCGGGCCGGTGTGGCTGGTGGCGGGCTTCGTGTTCCTGCTCTATGTGCTCTGGGGCCCGATCCTGGAGGCGGGGCGCAAGAACAGCGTGCTGCGCCGCTACCCGGCAGGGGCGATCTTCGAAGGGGTGGTGGCCGATCTGTTCACCCGCGAGCTGGTGGAGGAACGGAAGGAGCAGGCCGATGCCCGCGGACGGCTGGAGCTGGTGGAGAACCGTCGTACCTGGCTGTGCCTGGAGCTGGAAGACGACGACGGTTACCTGGGCCAGATCCGCTTCCCGATGGAAAAGAAGCACAAGGTGATCCGCCGGGGCATGGTGATCCGTTGCCTGGCCCTGAGCGAGCGGCCCGATTTCGTGCGCATCGGCGCCCTCACCGACGCCTGGTTGCCGCAGCTGAAGCTCTGGGTCGGCGAGTACCCCTATCTGCTGCGCCCAGCCTTCGAGGAGCTCTGCCTGCGGCGCCTGCGCTGAAGCCCGCCGCCAGCCAGCGCCGTGGCCGCGCAGACACCGGGTCGCCTCCACCGGGGTGCTTGGACTGGGGAGGGCATGCGCCTGAGCATTCGCGACATCCGTTTACGTTGCGCAATATTCTGTTACATTGATCCCATCACCACCGAGGAGCCCCATGGCCCAGGCCACCACCACCGCCCCCGTCTCCGCCACTGAGCGCGCCACCATTCGCGGCGCCACCGTCACCACCGAAGACGGCGGCCGCCTCAATGCCTTCGCCACCGAGCCCCGCATGGAAGTGGTGAGCGCCGAGAGCGGCTGGGGCTTCCATGAGCGCGCCGAGAAGCTCAACGGCCGTATGGCCATGCTCGGCTTCATCGCCCTGCTCGCCACTGAATTCGCCCTCGGCGGTGAGGCCTTCACCCGCGGCCTGCTCGGCATCGGCTGATCGCCGGCCCGCACGGGCCGGTGGGGATCACCGGCCACGCCCCCTCAACCAGCCGCAGCAGAATCCTGCTGCGGCTTTTTCATGGGCGATTCCCTGGACCGGCATTCCGACCATCTGACCAGCGAGCTGCAGGCCCGGGTCCGCGGCGCCGGTCCCACCGGCGCCCTGACCGCCCTGGCCCTGGCCGAGGCCGGCTGGCAGGTGGAGCTGGAGGATCCGCTCACCGCCAGCCAGCTGCTGGCCCGCAACCGCGCCTACGCGCTCACCCATTCCAGCCGCCGACTGCTGGAGCGCCTGCAGCTGTGGGAGGAGCTCGCTCCGGAGCTGGCGCCGTTCCGAGCCCTGGAACTCCACGACCTCGAGCTGGGCCTACAGGTGCCCTTCACCGCCCGCGATCTCGGCCGCCGGGCAGCGTCACCCTCCACCGCCCCGGCGTCCACATGTTCAGCCTCCAGCGGCGACGCCGTGGGCTGGGTGGTGCGCCACACGCCCCTGATGGAGCTGCTGCTGAGGCGGCTGGAGGGTGATGGGCGCGTGCAGCTGGCGCTCGGCAGCCCCGGCAGCCAGACACCGGTGGATCTGCTGGTGGCGGCCGAGGGCGCCGCCTCCTCCACCCGTCAGGGCCTGGGTCTGGCCCACTGGCGCCTTCCTTACAGCCAGTCGTGTCTGAGCGTGCAGGTGCGCCTGCGCGGCTCCGCCAGCGATCAGGCCTGGGAGCTGTTCCGCGCCGAGGGCCCCTTCGCCGTGCTGCCCCTGGGCGGCGATCGCTTTCAGCTGGTGTGGAGCGGCCCGGCCCAGCGCATGCGGCGGCTGGAGAGCCTCGACCCCGTGGCCTTTCTCGACCGGCTGGCCGGCGCCCTGCCCGATGGCCTGCAGGCCGACGCTCTCCTGGACGCGCCGCGGGCATTCCCCGCCGCCCTGGAGCTGAGCGGGGGCTTTCACCGGGGCAACACCGTGCTGGTGGGCGAGACCATGCACCGCTGCCACCCGGTGGGGGGGCAGGGCCTCAACCTCTGCTGGCGAGATGTGGCCGTGCTGCACAAACTGGCGGCCCGCACCGCCCGGGGCAGGCTGCGCCTCAGCCGGCTGCCGGCGGCCTACGGCCGTCGCCGTTGGCCCGATGTGCTGCTCACCCTGCTGGCCACCGACGCCCTGGTGCGGCTGTTCTCGAACCGGCAGTGGCCACAGCGCAGCGTGCGCCAGATCGGCCTGGGCCTGCTGGGCCGGCTGCCGCTGCTGCGGCGCCTCAGTCTCCGGACCATGACCCTCGGTCCTTGCCAGCTACTGGCGCGCTGGTCAGAGTGATGGCGAACTCCAGCCGGTGCTTCCCTTCCGGGCCATGGTGAAGAGCACCTCCCCCCAACCGGTGCCGTCGTCCGCGCTGGTGCGTTACCTGCGCCGGGAGCTGGGTCTGAGCGAAAACGCCCTGGCCCTGGGTGTCAAGCAGGCCCAGCTGGAGCAGGCGCCGCTGCCGGTGATTCTCTGGCGGTTCGGGCTGATCAGCCTGGAGCAGCTCGATCAGGTGCTCGGCTGGCAGGACAGCCAGGATTAAGGACGGTTCAGACCTGCCGCCGTCCCTCAGCTGTAAATGATCAGCGACTCCACCGGATGTCCACCGGGCAGCCGCCGGCGGCCCTCCAGGCCGGCCAGCTCGGCCACGAACCCGAAGCCGCAGAGCGCCCCACCGGCCTCCTCCACCAACTGAGCGCAGGCGGCGGCGGTGCCACCGGTGGCGAGCAGGTCATCGACGATCAGCACACGAGCGCCATCGGCGAGGGCATCGTGCTGGATCTCCAGGCGATCGGTGCCGTACTCCAGCGCATAATCCACGCCACGCACCTGCCCGGGCAATTTGCCGGGTTTGCGCACCGGCACGAAGCCCAGCTCCACCACGGTGGCCAGGGCAGTGCCCACGATGAAGCCGCGGGATTCGATCCCCACGATCAGTTCGGGCTGCAACCGCTCGCACACCTCACTCAGCTGGCGCATCACCTCCTGCCAGCCGAGCGGATCACGCATCAACGGGGTGAGATCCCGGAACAGGATGCCGGGCTTGGGGAAGTCAGGAATGTCTCGCACCAGCTGGCGCAGATCGGGCGGCTGTGCCCTTTCGAGCGAAGGAGATAGGGCGGCCATGGCGGGGGCGGATGACGGATCGGCTCAGGCGCTGGCATCATCGCAGCCATGGCCGATGCAACCCTGACTGAATCCCGATCCCCCAGCCGGCTCAACCGGCGCGGACTGGAACGGCTGGATCTGATGCTGTTGAGCGTGGAAGCCCTCGATCTCAACGGGGGGGAAGCGATGGTGTTCATGGCCCGCCAGCTGGGCTTCGGCGACCTTTTCCCCAACCGGGTGGAGCTGTGGAAACGGCGTTGCTACAACCCACTGCGCCTGGCCTGCCGCCGGGGCGAACTGAGCGAAACCGAAACCGACGCGCTGATCTCGGTGCTGTGCGCCCTCGCCGAGCGCATCTATCCCATGCTCCGCCAGCTGCTGTCATCGTCTGAGCCGGATGTGGTGAGCGTCCAGCGCTGGGAATTGTTCCGCCAGCGCCTCGAGGAGCTGGTGCGGGAACGGCTGAACCCCCGCCGCGGGGGGGTTCAGAAGCTCCTTGACCCCGCGGAGGGTGCCCGTCGCCGTCTTCAGCTCGTGCAGAGTCTGGCCCTCGGCGCCGGCGCGGGGGGATTTGACCGTCTCAAGGCCAGCCTTATGGATGCCGCGGCATGAAACAGAGTTATCGCTACGAGCAGACAAGCTGCCGCCTGCGCCTTGATGGCCTTCCGGATCTGTCCGCCTCCCAGGACGGCGATGCGATCGGCATCCTGACGGGCTGGGAACTCGACCTGATCGGGCGGCCGTCGCTGGAGGGAAAACGCAACCACCTTGAGGCCCTGCTGAGCGTGGTGTTGCCCTATGCCCGCCACCTGGTGAGCGGGGTGCCGCGCCGCTTCGGTGGTGAAGGTTCACCGGTGCAGATCGAGCCCCTCGGCTCTGGCGAACAGAGCCGGCACCGCCTGCGGCTGTTCAGCAGCCAGCCGGACACGCCTCCCCTCGAACTCGACTTCGACGACGCCGAGCTGGCAGATCTCGTGCGCTGCCTCGACCAGTTGCGGCTCGATCCACGTGTGCAGCTCGGCTTCACAATTCCCACCGAGCTGCCGCTGCAGCGCCGCGAAATCCTCGAGCGGGTACCGCTGCGGCGACGGTTGCTCTCCCCGGCGGCAGGGTTGGCAGCGCTGGTGATCACCTCCTCGCTCAGCCTGCTGGTGCCGCTGCCCAAGCCTGTCGCCCCGGGAGGAGAGACCCGACCGGCCGCCACCAGTGCACCGACGACCCCACCGGCCCAAACCGCCCCCTGAACCAGCACCGAGCGTTGCGATCCCAACACCTGGCCCCCAGAACACCCATTACTCTTTCAATGTGTGATCAACGGCACATGGGGAGACGGCTAGGTCCCATGACCGGAACTGGCACACTCCGCCGGCGGGATCCCATCCGTTGAAGGAAAGAACCAAGCCTTGAACACTGCCCGATGACAAAGAGCTGGTCGGAATTGCGGCGCCGCGTGATTCGCCTCGGAGCCTCCTTGGATGTGGTGGTGCGCAGCGATCCGGAAGTGTGCGGCCTCAGCGGCAAGGACTTCCACCTGTCGCTTCACCACGGCGGCCAGGGCGACTGCACCGTGGAAGGGCTCAGCCTGGTGGATTGTCCGAACGAACTGGTGTTGATTGAGTTCGAGCGCTGGATGCGAGGCGCTGGGTACTCCTTCGACACCTGAGCCTGTGGCGATGAACCGCAAACCCGATCCCGGGTTCACCCCCAAGACGGTTCGCAAGGTGTTTCGCAAGCGACGCACCCGTTCAACCTTGCGCGAGTGCCTGCTCGCCTTGCTCAACGCGACTATCGGGCTGGGGTTGCTGGTGGCGCTGCTGCAACTTCCCTCTCGGCTGGATTCGCTCCTGCTGGTGAGCAAAGTCATCAGTGCCGTGCTCGCTGGCCTCGGCCAGATCGGGCTGGGCCTGCTGCAGTTGCTCGCCGGGCTGGCCCAGCTGCTGGGCCTGCTGGTGGTGGTGGCGCTGGCCGTCGGTGCCCTGTGGTTGATGGGCAACGGAGTGTTCCGGCTGGTGCGCCTGCTGGTTCCGGGTGTGGGCAACAGCCTGCGGCTACCGCCGGGCATGGGCCGGGCCATGGCCAAGCTCACCACGATCCGTCCGCCCACGCGACCGCCGCACTAACCCGCAAACCGCCTTCATATCCTGCCGGCGTCAATGTCCTGGGGACAGTGAACGGCGCAACCACCACAGCTCCTCCAACGAAACGCTGCGATCGCGGTTGCGATCCGCTTCGGTGAACTGCCGCCACAGCCATGGGAACCCCGCCGCCTCAGCAGGACTGAGCTGGCCGTCGCGGTTGGTGTCGGCGCGCCGAAAGGTGTCCTGCAGGCGGTTGCCGAGGAAGTGACGCTGGTTCGGGGCCAAGTCCGAGGGCAGTAAGTACCCCCGCCGGCCCTGATCAAGCCGATTGAAATTGATTTCCAGAAACGGATGTCCCCTCACTTCGGCCGGGGTCAGGCGGCCATCGCCATCCCGATCCAGCCGCTGAAACCAGGCTTCCAGCTTCTGTTGATACCTCAGCAGTTGCAAGGTCTCCTGGCACTGCACCGCAGCGGGGCTGACCACCAGGCACCACAAGGCAAGCAGGGAAAGCAGGCGCACCATGGGCCACTGCGCCGCAGGGTTGCATCGCGCCAGAACAACGGCGCGCTGGGGGCGGGATCGAGGGCCTGGCCGTGGCATGCGAGCACCTTATGGAGAAGGTGGCGTCATGGGGTGACCGCGAGCCAGCTGATTCTGAGCAAGCCATGACCGGATCCGACCGTTCCCGGCTTGGGTCATCTTTGAACATGTCCCTCGCCCGTGTCCTCAGGCTTGCTCTGGTCATTCCTCCATACAGTCGGTGCAGAACGGGACTTCTCCCAGCCATGAGCCGAGCCCACACCATCTGGGTGGTGGATGACGACCCCGAACTTCGCCAGCTGCTCAGCAGCTATCTCACCGATCAGGGTTACGAGGTGCGCTGCCTCAACGATGGCCGCCAGCTGATCGCGCGCCTCGA
The DNA here is from genome assembly GCF_056633115.1 of Marcopretia estuarina LEGE 06307. Taxonomy (NCBI): domain Bacteria; kingdom Bacillati; phylum Cyanobacteriota; class Cyanophyceae; order Synechococcales; family Prochlorococcaceae; genus Marcopretia; species Marcopretia estuarina. Next base: position 57,488 of record NZ_JBSJOY010000003.1, read on the forward strand.
ATTCCAGCGCCCCGATCTGGTGGTGCTCGATCTGATGCTGCCGGGCGAGGACGGGCTCACCCTGCTGCGCCGTCTGCGCGACAACCAGGACGACCTGCCGGTGGTGATGCTCACGGCCAAGGGCGAGGCCGTGGACCGGATCATCGGCCTTGAACAGGGAGCCGATGATTACCTCGCCAAGCCGTTCCTGCCGCGGGAGCTCACCGCCCGGATCGAGGCGGTGCTGCGGCGCCGCGGCAACCTGCCGGCCGGCACTCCGGTGGCCGGCGGTGAGCTGGTGGAATTCGGCGACAACGTGCTGGATCTTTCGGCGCGAACGCTTGAACGGGAAGGCAAGAGCATCACGATCACCAGCGGGGAATTCAGCCTGCTGGCCGCTTTCGTGCAGCATCCCCACCGCCCACTGTCGCGTGAACGCCTGATCGAACTGGCCCGCGGTCCAGACAGCGACACCGACAGCCGCAGCATGGACGTGCAGGTGTCACGTGTTCGCCGCCTGATCGAACCTGATGCCAGCCGCCCTCGCTACCTTCAGACGGTGTGGGGCTACGGCTACGTGTTCGTGCCGGATGGGGCCCCGCGGGGCCGTTGAGTCATGGCGGCCTCCCTGCGTTCGGCGGCGCTGCTCTGGCGCCTGGGGGGCTTCTTTCTCGGCGGCTGGGGGCTCAGTCTGCTGCTGCTGCAGATGTTGCTCGGCTCCACCCTCGGCCGCTCTCAGATCGACCAGATGGGTCCGCAGGTGGCCCTGAATCTGCGCCTTTCGGAGCTGGCACTGGAGCGTTTTCCACCGTCCACGGTTTCCCAGCTCAGCGGCCTGCAGCTCGGGGTGGGGCAACCACCCCGGCCGCGGCGTCGGCCCTGGTGGCAGGGCCAGGCCAGCGATGCCCTGCTCGACCGCCAGGCCGCCCAACTGCAGCTCGAACTCTGCCGCCGCCTGCCACGCTGTCCGGTGGTGGTACCCACCGAGGGCGAGAACCGCGGGGTGTGGATCGAGCTGGCCTCACCGCTGGAGCCGGTGTGGCTCTATGCCGCTATCCGTCCCCAGCTCGGTTGGCCGCCCGATCCGCAGCTGGTCACACTCTCGCTGGTGAGCGGCAGCATCATGGCGGGCGCCTTGTTTCTGCTGCTCGAAGTGCAGCGGCCTCTGCGGCAGCTAGAGCGGGCGCTCGGCCGCGTCGGCCTGGAAACGCAACCGGATCGTCTCTCCCAGCGGGGAGCGCCGGAGGTGCGGCGGCTGGCAGGGCACTTCAACGCCATGCTCGAACGGCTGGACAACAGCGAACGCGACCGGGCCACGATGCTGGCCGGCATTGCCCACGATCTAAAGAGTCCGCTCACCCGCCTGCGGCTGCGCCTGTCGCTGGGCAAGGGACCGGATCTGGTCAGCAGCGAGCGGGCCAAAGCGGAGGCGGATCTCGACGATCTCGAGCGGATCACTGGCCAGTTCCTGCTGTTCGCTGGCGGCGGCGGCAGCGAGCTGGCCGTGGAGGTGCCGCTCGAAGAGCTGCTGGCGGAACTGGCGGCGCGCTACGACGGTCGCCCGCTCGAGCTCGACCTGACCCCCGTGCAGGCCTGGGTGCAACCGATCGCCCTGGGCCGGGCCGTCGCCAATCTGATCGACAACGCCCTCAGCTACGGGGAGCCGCCGGTGCGGCTCCGGCTGCGCCCTTTGCCTCGGCAGGGTTTCGAGATGGAGGTCTGGGATCAGGGGAAGGGCATCGCCGAAAGCCAGCGCTCCCAGGCCCTCCTACCGTTCCAACGGCTCGATCAGGCCCGCGGCGGCCACGGGCACTGCGGCCTGGGCCTGGCGATCGCCCAGCGGGTCGCCCGCGCCCATGGCGGCGACGTGTCGCTGGTCACCGGCGAGCCCACCGGTTTCTGTGTGCGCTTCACGGGGCATTCGCTGAACCCGCGTCAGGCGAGCTGATTCCTGGCCGTGACGGGGCGGTGATGATGGGCAGACCATCGACTGCCTGCCTCCGCACCGCTGTCCCCCTGCTGCCTTCCCCATGTCCCCACCCCGGTCGTCCGATCTCCCCGATGGCGAAGCCCCCGATGGCGATGACCAAAATGGCGATGCATGGGAAGACGATCTGCAGGAACGGGACGGGGCCGATCCCACTCCGGCGATTCCAGCCACCGCGCCGTTACTGGGGCCTGATGGAACGCTGCTTTACACCGGCAGCGATGGAATGCAGTACATCGTCTGCGGCGACCCCGATGCGGCGGAGCGCGCACGGCTTCTGGGTGCCTTCGAAGCGCTGCGGGCTGGAGCAGGTCCGCTGGAGGAACTGATCCAGGCCAGCCGGAGCTGGCGGGATGCCGCCTGTGGCCGCGGCCTCAGCCAGGAGCAGGCCACCGAGGTGTTGCTGGGCCGGTTGAGGCAGGCACTGGGCGATGGGGCTGATCCTGCCGACGAATCCAGTTGAGCATCGACGTGAGCGGCCGGTCTGGACAGGACTGGCCGGACTCTGGCCTGACTCCGCCTCAGCTCAGCCGGGCCAGCCAGAGCCCGGCCAGCTGCCACGACGACCAGAGGAACGCCAGCAGGAAGAGCCAGTTGAGCCAGGCCGGCCGGCGCTTGTTTTCCGGAATCATCTCCGCCGTCCCCACTGAGGCGATCATCGCAGGCGCTGTGAAGCCAGGACCCATGCGGTGGCAGCGAGCTCAGGGCTCGGGGCAGGACACCAGCCGGTGAGGCAGCTCGCTGCCGGGACACAGCCCCCAGGTGCGCCCGGAATCGGCATGCAGCCAGCGCACCACGCGAGCACCACCTGTTGCACCTGGCGGTTTCGGCTCAACCTGTCCCGCCTCGATCAGCTTCTGCGCCGGCATCACCTGCTGCAAGATCGCCTGCTCTGGCAGCGTGATCACGCTGAGGTTCACGGCATCGCGGCGGTAGTCGTAGCGGCAGAAACCCAGGCCCGTGCCCGAGCAGTCACTCAGGCTGGCCAGGCTGTTGCCGGCCAGCTTGCGATCAAGCGCATCCGGCTGGCGCCCAGGGGCCGGGCGCCAGCCGAGCCTGCGCAGATGCCTGTCGGCGGCCAATACCGGCCAGCCCACCCGCAGCAGACCCGCCAACGCCGGCGGCGAGGGAACTGGGGGAGCCGAGCCAGTGAGCAGGGCAGCACCCAGCAGGCCTGCCAACCCCCCCGGCAGCAAAACGAACGCACGGGAGGAGCACCGGCGCGCGATCCCCTGGGACAGGGCGGGAAATGGAGGGGTGGATCTTCTGTGCATGCCGTGATGGCCACCCGAGCCGTTTTTTCCTTCCTGGGATTCCCTGGCTGGGGAGCCCTTCATCTGCACCTGCCCCACGCGGGCAACCCGGCCGCCGCTGCTCTGCGGTTGGAAACGGCAAGCCTTGACGGCGAAGCCGAACACCCAGGAGCAGGAGGCGGCGGCGGTGGGCTGCTCACGGGCTTTCTGCGTCGCTATGGGGAAGGAGAGCCCGTGCCCTCCCCTGATCACTGTCTTGGCTGCCTCTACCGCTATCGGATCGTGTTCAGGGCCTCAGGCCGCTGGCCCCTGCGGATCTCGATGTGGTCGCGCTCCGAGGATGAGTCCATTTGGAGCCGACATTGCGGCCCGATGCCCCTGGAGGACTTTGTCAATCGGTTTCATCCGGGAGAGCTCCAGCAGGAATCGGCCCCGGGCGCTTGGCCCGCCTGAGGTCGTGGAGGCCTTCGAGCTGGTTGTACACCGCCAGCAGTTGCAGGCGGATGTGATCGGTGTTCTCGAGTTTGGCGAGGCTGGCCAGAGCCAGCTCAATCTGGGCTTTGCTGTCGATCAGCAACCGGCACTCGTTCGTACCCGGTTCGTAGCTCATGGTGTCGTTCTCTGATCAGGGCTCATGCGGATCGCCATCGGCAGGGTCCCTGCGTTAGCGCCATGAGAGACACCCTATTCAAGGGTCTGGGCACTCCCCTGCTGTCAGATCGGTTGCCATTTCCACAGCTGTTCGTCCGCTGGTCACACCCGGTCACGGGTCCAGGTCCGGGGATTCATTGACGCCCGGATCAGTCACACCACCAGCGTCCATGAGCTGGCCATCTTCGGCAGCAGCAGGCACCAGCACCAGGAACAGCCACCACCACGCCAGTACGGCGGCCACCACCGGTGCGGAGATCCACCAACGAGGCAGCAGCACAAGGCTGGCCGCGCCTATAGCAAGGCCGGTGCCGACGATCGACCAAGGCTGGCACCACCAGGGCTTGTGGCTCCAGAACTGGGCAGATGGGGTCATCAGAAAGCCCAAGAGACATGTTTCTCCATTCTGACGGAGGCCACCGATCACATTCTCAGGGAATGGTCATCGGCACGCGCTCACGGGCAGAGGCGCTTCGGGGGACAGGGCGAACAACAAGCCCTGTTGACGGCATACAAGCCTTCCTGAGGAGGCAAGCGAGCGCACAAAATCAGCCGGCAGAAGAGGCCCAGTAACGATCCATACGAAACTTGGCAGGCGCATCAATCATTAAGCATGTATATTAAGTTTGGAGCCATTTCCTTCCGGAAAACACTTTTTGCCGGCCCGCCAACCACATCCCACGATCCCGGCCTTTGCCATACTCCTCTGGGGGGCCATCTTTGGCACCCTAATCAATGTTCCAATTACGATTGGCATTCATATCTTTTTTGGCTCGATCTTTGCCGTTCTTGCACTCCTCATCTGGCAGCAGTGGTGGGGATTGGCCATCGGCGGGCTCGCAGCACTTGTCACCTGGGCCACATGGGGGCATCCGTGGGGAACAATTATTTATGTTCTTGAAATCACCTGGCTATCGGTTGCCACAAACAGGGAGTCCAAGGCCCAGGAACGCGTTATCAACGATCGCATCATCCTTCACGATCTGACGTTTTGGCTTCTTGCTGGCATCCCACTTACATTCGTTTTCTATCACCTATTCCTGGGAGTTGATCTTACCCCTACTACCCTTATCGCTCTCAAACAGGCCGTCAATGGGGTCCTCAATACCTTGATGGCCGTGTTGCTGGTCCTGGTTTATCGGCTGTGGATCCGACCAAGGCCGGATCAGAGCGTTTCCATACGAACGGCAATATTCGCCTTTGGCCTTCTCTCCTTGCTCACGCCTTCACTGATCACATGGGGGCTGTCTGCGAATCAACTCGTCAAAGTCTCGCAACGCGATGAACTGAACAACTTGGTCAACATTGCTCATGCCTCCCGATCCCTTCCCGATTCCTTTTTGAAAGACAAAGGATCAGATTTTTGGATTGGCAGAGAGCGTGTTGCAATTGAAAGAGAACGCAAAGTCACCACCCAATACAGCCAGACCAAAGTCAGCAGAGTCAATTCAAACCCAGCTCTTTTCCACATCCTGGATCACCAGTACGTGAATGGCAGCGCAAAATTCATCACTCAGAATGGACTCACGATCTTGATCCCTCAAGAAGGCGATGTTCCCCTCATGAAGCTACTGAATAGCTACTGGGAAACAAAAGTTCAAATGCTAAATCAGGATTCCCAAGGGACTTCTCCCCTTGCCTCCAATGAGGTGATCACACGCGTTGTCTCTCCAGCGGCCCCACTCATCAGGAAGCTACAGAGGGAATCCTTGCATACTTTTGGCCTTCTTGGCTTGTTGTTGCTTGTAGGGGTCTTGATCACCGAACAGCTTGCCAGGATGTTTGAGAATGAAATACAGAAGCTATTGAAGCCATTGACATCCGAGCCACGGGCCGAACTCTCAGGAGAATCGAGCATGCTGATGCCAACCTTGGCTGTAACCGCAATCAGCGAATTCGCCACAATGATCAATCTGATCAACATGCGAATTCAACGAATCAATCAGCTTACGCTTGAGCTCGCTCGCTCTCGCGATCAGATGGCCGAGCTGAGCATGACAGATGCGCTCACTGGCTGCAGAAATCGGCGTGATTTTCATTTGCGTTTAGGAGAGGAAGTGGCCAGAGCCAAGCGAAGTCAGCATCCCTTGACGGGGATTCTTCTTGATATCGATCACTTCAAGGAGATTAACGATCGCTTCGGACACCCCTTTGGAGACAAAGCACTTCAGGCCGTAGCCCATGCGGTCAGCACCGGCATACGGGCGACTGACTATTGTTTTCGCTATGGAGGCGAGGAGTTTGTGATCCTGTTGATTGACTGCCCACAGGACCGAGCTCTGGTGATCGCTGAATCTTTGCGGTTCAAAGTGCAGGAGCTAAGGATCTCTAGCGGAGATGTTGCCACCTCGGTGAGCATGAGTCTCGGAGTCGCTTCGCTGCACCTTGAGGAAGACGACGCGGATACCTTCCTGGCACGCATGGACAAAGCGCTTTACACGGCAAAACGCAGCGGACGCAACAGTGTCGTGGTAGCCCCGGCTTATGAGCACTAAGACCAATCCGGCTGGCTGCGCCGACGGAGAAATGACTCGGTAGCTTTCCGCAGGCCTCAGGAATGGAACAGCAGCACCAGGCCCTTACGGAGCTGGTGAAACTCGCGCTCCTCCCGGCTCAGATCCAGACCCACCAGCAGGCCTTCCTTCAGTGCCACCTCAAAGGGAGGTACAGCTGGCGGTTGACCCGCACGCCAAAGCGCGGCGATGCCTACAGCCGTGGCATGCCACTGGAAGCAGTCGGTCTCGCCGATCGAGGGTTCCTCGAGGGCGTCTTCAAGCAGATCGCGAATCGGCATGGCGACCATGGACTGGGTTCAGCATCCAGACCAGCGGCAGGGATGGCAATCCACTGAGAGCTTTCGTGACCTCGCAGGCCATCGGAGCGCCTACCGTGCCGCCATGCCCAGGGTGCCCGACCAGATCGCCCTCGTTCACGAGTGGTTCACCCCCCGGTCCGTGGGCGGCTCGGAGCTGGTGGTCCAGGAAATGGACGCCCTGCTGCATCCGCACCTGTTCGCGCTTGTGGACGGGGAAAGCCGCCGGCCCCAGAGCTGGCTGCACAGGCGCACGATCCGCACCTCCTTCATCCAGCAACTGCCCTGGGGGGTCAGTCACGTGCAGCAGTATCTGCCCCTGCTGCCCCTGGCGATCGAACAGCTCGACCTGCGGGGCTATCCGCTGGTGCTGAGCAGCTCCCATCTGGTGGCCAAGGGCGTGCTCACCGACCCCGAACAGCTGCACGTCAGTTACGTGCACACCCCGGTGCGCTATGCCTGGGACCAGATGCACGCCTACCTGTCGCGCTCCGCCATCGCCCGCAGTCCGCTGGGGCCGCTGCTGCGCTGGCAGCTGCACCAACTACGTCAGTGGGACGTGGTCAGTGCCGGTCGCGTCGATCGGATCCTCGCCAACTCCCGCTTCACCGCACGCCGCATCCGGCGCTACTGGGGCCGCCGTAGTGCGGTGCTGCACCCACCGGTGGCGGTCGATCGCTTCGATTGCCATCTGCCCCGCGACGACTTCTATCTCTCCGTCTGCCGGTTGGTGCCCTACAAGCGGGTGGACCTGATGGTGGAGGCCTTCAACCGCACCGGTCTGCCGTTGTGGCTGGTGGGTGACGGGCCGGAACGGCAGCGCCTGGAGCAGCTGGCGGGTCCGAGCGTGCGTTTCCTCGGGCGCTGTTCGGAGGAGGAGGTGAACGGCCTGATGGGTCGCTGCCGAGCATTTCTGCATGCCGGCCTGGAGGATTTCGGCATCGCGCCGGTGGAGGCCATGGCGGCGGGAGCGCCAGTGATCGGTCTGGGGCAGGGGGGCCTGCTCGACAGTGTCCGTTGCCTCAACAGCGGCAGCGCGCACCCCACCGGCCTGTTGTTCGACGCGCCCACCAGCTCCAGCCTCGTGGCAGCACTGGAGCAGTTCGAACAGCAACGCCTCTGGTCCCGGTTCCCGCCCGAGCGGCAACGGGCATGGGCCGAGACCTTCGCCCCCGAGCGCTTCCGGGAGCGGCTGCTGGGCTTGCTGGAGCGCTACTGGCAGCAGCACGGGGTCCGCCTGAGTCAGGGCCGTCAGCCCCTTCCATGGCCCCAGGGCTGAGCCACGGCTCCAAGGGAACGCACACTCTGAGTTGAGCCTGCCGGAGCCGAGCGGCTTGCCAGAGCGCGCAAAGGTAAGCATCGCTCAGAGTTGAACAGAGCCCCATGGTGAGCAGGGCGCTGCGTCGTGCGGCAGTTTGCGTCCAGAACTGTGGACCTCAAGGGTGCTGAGAGGCCCTGGCTGTGCCTCTGGTCTGAGTGACCTTGCTGGCTTGTGGGAGAACAAAACGATTTTTAGAGTTTCAACACCAAGGGGTGAGATGGTGAACGCCAGCAGCAACCCCTACAGACCCGCCACCCTGCCACCGTTCCTGTCCGCATCAGCGACCCCTTCCACCCTTTCCCACTCCGCCGCCCTGTCCGCCACTTCCTCCGCCATCACCCCGCTGCCAGGCAGGAGATCCGCACTCACTGCCGTGCCGACTTCCCGCGATCGGCCCACCGCGGCGCAATTGATCGAAGCCCAGAGCACCACATCCCGGGTGGTCAAGCGGACCGGTGACATCGTCTTTTCGCTGGCGGTGCTAGGGCTCGGTAGCCCGTTGTTCCTGATGTTGGCAGCCCTAGTAAAGGTGAGTTCGCCTGGGCCGGTGTTCTACGTGCAGCGGCGCATCGGACGGGGCTTCCGCGATTTCGGTTGCATCAAATTCCGCACCATGCGTAAAGATGCTGACCTCATGCTTCAGGCGTTGCTCGAGCAATCCCCTGAACTCAAACGCGAATACGGCAAGGATTTCAAACTCAAGGCCGATCCCAGGATCACACCGATTGGCCGCTTTCTGCGTCGCTCCAGCCTTGATGAGCTGCCCCAATTCCTCAATGTGCTTCGAGGTGAAATGAGCGTGGTGGGTCCCCGGCCGATCGTCAGGGACGAGCTCAGGCGCTACGGGCGCCGCATGAATGAGGTGCTGGCAGTAAGGCCCGGGATTACCGGCCTCTGGCAGGTGTCGGGGCGCAACAATCTCCGCTACGCCGAACGGGTGCGGATGGATGTGGCCTATGCCCGCCACCGCAGCTTCCGCGCCGATCTTTCGATCATTCTGCGCACTGTGGGCGTGGTCCTCTTCCCGAGAGACCGCGGCGCATACTGAGCAACGCAGACTGGTTGGCGTCCGGCAAACCGAGTTTTCCGAGCGCAGCCAGCCGCGTCTGACGGCATTGGAAGCCAATCAGTCGCAGGCAGCCAGAGTCAAGCCGCGCGTGGACAACCAGGAGTCAACGCGGTCTCAGGTCCGCGATGAGCACCAGCAGCGGCAACGCCACGAGCAGCCACAGCAGCTCCAGTTGCCGGGACAGCCGCAACAGGCGCTCCACGCCTGCCTGGTCTGCTGCCGGCCAGCCCGCCCCGAGCAACGGTTTGTCGATCCGCACACCGCCGTAGTGATTGGCGCCGCCAAGGCGCAGGTGGGCGGCGGCAGCGAAGGCCGCCTGCGACACGCCCGCATTCGGCGACGGGTCGGGGCCGCCCTCCCGCAAGGCCAGCCGCAGCTGGGCCACGGCCTGCGAACGGCCGGCCTGCAACAGCGGGAGGGTGAGTGCCACCAGACGGCAGGGCAACCAGGTGAGCAGGTCGTCGAGCCGGGCGCCGGCGGTGCCCAGCCAGCGCAGCCGCCCACGCCGGTACCCCAGCATCGAATCCAGCGTGCTGCTGGCCTTGAAGGCCCAGCCGAGCGCCAGCGGCCCGGGCACAGGGGGCACACCGTGGGCCAGGGTGTGCCCAGTCACGATCAGACCGTCTGCGGAGACCATCAGGCCCGCTGCGGGCGGCATCAATCCAGCCGTCAGCCAGAGGCCGGCGCCCACAAGCAGCCAGAAGAGCGGGGCAAACAGCCCGTCCACGCTGTTTTCGGCGGCGGTTTCTGCGGCTGCCCGCAGGATGCCGGCCTCGTCCAGCTGGTCGACGTCACGGCCCACGATCCACGCCAGGCGACCCCTGGCCTCCGCCAGTGCCTCGGGAGAGGGCGGGGCCTCGGCCGGATGCCGCTCCAGCGGCGCCACCGCCGCCCGCACCGCCTGCTCCAGGCCTGCTCCCGCCAGGCAGCTGGTCAGGCCCAGCCAGAGCAGCGGCAGACCCAGCGCCGGCTGGCGCCAGGCCAGCGCCTCCAGCAGCCAACCGGCGCCAGCACTGCCGCCCACCAAGAGCACGGTGATGCAGGCACCGGCCAGGCGAAGCCGCCCAGGCCGATCGCCGGCCCAGGCTTCGGCGCTCCGACGCAAGACGCTGATCCACCAACCCATCACCTGCACCGGATGCAGCCAGCCGGCGGGATCGCCGAGCCAGCGGTCAAGTCCGCAGGCCGCTGCCACGGTCAGCCAGGCCAGCAGGGCAGCAGCTGCACCGCTGCTGCTCAAGCCAGTCCTCGGCGGCGGCCCGCCAGTGACAGGGGCACGGCGGCGGCGGCGAACGCCAGCACCTGCAGGGGCAGCGCCAGAGGCAGACCAAGCAACTGGGCGGTGCCGCCCATCAGCAGGCTGCCGGCCAGGGCTCCGACACCACTGGAGCGCGCCAGGATCTGCCACCGCAGCGGCTCGTCCGTGGCGGAGTCATCTGGATGAGTGTCCAGCGTGGCCACCAGCCGGGCATCGCTCAAAGCGGCCAGGGCCCCCATCGGCAGGAACAGCACCAGGGGGCCCCAGCCCGGCAGCCACTGGGTGGCCGCCAGCGTGAAGGCCAGCAGGAGGTAGGGAAGGCCCCGGGCCGGATGCAGCCGCCACGGCCCGGGGTGCGCCGCTGCGGCAACGAGGGCAGGCGGGGACGGCAGGGAGCCAGCGGGTCCTGCGGCGGCGAGGAGGCGTCCCAGCCCGTAGGCGGTGAGCACCATGCCGAAATCGAAGCAGCTGCCCCCCCCGAGCTGACGCACCCAGAGGGGCAGCAAGCCGAACAGGCTGCCGAACAGAATCCCCTGCAGGCAGCAGCGCCAGTTCAAGGACACGCCGCCGCCAGGGTTGGCCCCAGCGGCCGCCGCCACTGCGGTGGAAGCGGCTACGGCGGTGGCGGCGGAAGCTGTTAAGGCCGTAGAGGATCCTGCTGAGGCGAGATCTGGGCCTGAGCGAGGGGGGAGGTGGCGACGACCCGGGCGGCGCGAGAGCAGGGCAGCAGGCAGCAGCGGCAGCAGCAGCACGAGTGCCTGCGAGAACTGCAGCACCGCCTTGCCGATCGGAAACAGCAGGGCCGTGAGCAGGTGGCCCAGCAGGGCGCCGAGCTCGGAGCCGGAGCGCAGACGCCGCATTGAAATCCCCTGGGCTCCCACCAGGAACCGCTGCAGCGGCAGCTGGCCGATCTGCAGGCCCAGTCCGAACAGCAGCACCGCCAGCAAGGCCAGCGCCAGGGGCAGGACAACACCGCCGCCGACCGCAGCAGAGGCTGCGCCAGTGGCTGAGGCAGTAGCCGTGGCAGGGTCGAGGTTCTGGCCGTGCAGCCCGATGGCCAGCAGCAGCAGGGTGGCGAGCAATTGCAACAGGCTGCCCAGCAACGGCTGCTGCGGTAACGGCATCAGTGCCGCCGCCGTGGCCAGCACGGGCAGGAGGCTGTTGATCAGCGGCGAGGCCGTGAGGCCGCTCACCAGCCAGGCCGCGGACGCCAGGGTGAGGCTGGCGCTTGCCTGGGCACTTCCCCAGGCCAGGGAAAGCAGGCCGCGGCGCATGGCTGGCTGCTCAGGATCAGGCCACTTTGAGCCAGCTGAACATGGCGCGCAGCCCCTTGCCGACCTTCTCGATCGGATGGTGGGCATCGCGCTCGCGGGCGGCGGTCATGGCGGGCTTGCCCGCCTCACATTCGGCCACGAAATTGCGGGCGAAGGTGCCGTCCTGGATGTCGGCGAGGATGCGCTTCATCTCCGCTTTGGTGTCGTCGGTGATCAGGCGCGGGCCGCTCACGTAATCGCCGTATTCGGCGGTATTGGAGATCGAATCGCGCATGGCGGTGAGACCGCCCTTCACCATCAGATCCACGATCAGCTTCACTTCGTGCAGGCACTCGAAATAGGCCAGCTCGGGCTGATAGCCGGCATCCACCAGGGTTTCGAAGCCTGCTTTCACCAGTTCGCTGAGGCCACCGCAGAGCACGGCCTGTTCGCCGAACAGGTCGGTTTCGGTTTCCTCCTTGAAGTTGGTTTCAAGGATGCCGGCGCGGGTGCCGCCGATCGCCTTGGCGTAGGCCATGGCCAGGGGCCGGGCCTGGCCGCTGGCGTCCTGCTCGATCGCGAACAGGGCGGGCACGCCCTGGCCGTTCTGGTATTCCCAGCGCACGGTGTGGCCGGGACCCTTGGGGGCGATCATCACCACGTCAACGTCCTTGGGAGGCACCACCAGGCCGAAGCGGATGTTGAAGCCGTGGGCGAAGCTGAGGATCTTGCCGGCGCTCAGATGGGGCGCGATTTCGGCGTCGTAGACCTTCTTCTGGGTTTCGTCGGGCAGGAGCACCATGATCCAGTCGGCCCGCTCGGCCGCCTCGGCCACGCTGAGCACTTCCAAGCCATCGGCTTTGGCCTTCTCGGCCGAGCGGCTGCCTTCATAAAGGCCCACCACCACATTCACCCCACTGTCCTTGAGGTTCAGGGCATGGGCGTGGCCCTGGGAGCCATAGCCGATGATGGCCACCGTTTTGCCGTCAAGCAGGCTCAGATCGGCGTCGGAGTCGTAGAAAAGCTGGGCCATCCGGCGAATCGGGCAGGGCAAACAGCGACTTTACGGTCGCGCCCCACCCGACCTCGGGCTCAGACCTCGCTGGGGTGGTCGATCACCCGATCGATCAGCCCGTAAGCCTTGGCCTCGGCGGCACTGAGGAAGTAGTCGCGGTCGGTGTCTTTGGCGATCTTCTCCAGGCTCTGGCCGGACATGTCCGCCAGGCTCTGGTTGAGCATGTCCTTGATGCGCAGGATCTCGCGCGCCTCGATCTCGATGTCGCTGGCCTGGCGCTGGCTGGTGCCGCCAAGGGGCTGGTGGATCATGATCCGCGCGTGCGGCAGGGCGAGCCGTTTGCCCTTGGTGCCTGCCGCCAACAGGAAGGCGCCCATGCTGGCCGCCAGACCCACGCAGATGGTGATCACCTCCGACTTCACATACTGGATGGTGTCGAAGATCGCCAGACCCGCCGTGACCGAGCCACCCGGCGAGTTGATGTAGAGGTAGATCGGTTTGCTGTTGTCGTCGGAATCGAGGTAGAGCATCTGCGCCACCAGGCTGTTGGCGATGCCGTCGTTCACCTCCGAGCCCAGAAAGAGAATGCGCTCCACGCCGAGCCGCGTGTAGATGTCCACCCAGCGCTCGTACTGGCTGCCGGGGAGACGGTAAGGAACGCTGGGGGTGCCGATGGGCATGGCGAGGGAGTGGTGAGGGTGCGGAAAACGTTGCGGGAACAGGAAGGCGGAAACAAGCAGGCAGGAGTGGCCGGCCCGCGCGGCATCAGACGGCGCCAGCCAGTGGCACCGGCACCTTCTGGGTGGTGAGGATGCGGTCGATCAGGCCGTATTCCAGAGCCTCGCGGGGGGTGAGGTAGGTCATGCGGTCGGAGTCCTTGCTGAGCTGCTCCACGCTGCGGCCGGTGGTTTCCGAAAGCATCTCCAGCATGGTGCGCTTGTTGGTGAGCACTTCCTGGGCGCGGATCTGGATGTCGCTGGCCTGGCCGCGGGCGCCGGAGCGGGGCTGGTGCAGCACGATCGACGCATGGGGCAGGGCCGCCCGGTGCCCCTTGGCCCCAGCCGAGAGGATCATCGCGGCGGTGCCCATCGCCTGGCCGATGCAGATCGTGTGCACCGGCGGCTTCACGTAGCGGATCGTGTCGCAGATAGCGAAGGCCTCGGTTTCAAAGCCGATCGCGTCACCGGAATACCAGCTGGTGCCGGTGGAATTGATATAGAAGAAGATCGGCTTCTCGGGATTATCGAACTCCAGATAAAGCATCTGGGCGATGATCAGCTCGGTCACGTCCACGCCCATCTGGCGCTTGGCGTCGTCGTCGGAGAAGAGGGGCAGGCCCAGGTAAACGATGCGTTCCTTGAGCAGCAGCGACGGCAGGTCGGGCGGCGGTGTGCGCATCACGGCGGAATCGCCGTAGTAGGGAGCCGACACCGACATCAGGGAACGCCCGGAAAACCTCTTGGGAGCCTAGCGGGGGCCTGCGGGCTGACGGACCTCGGCGGCAGGTCGGGGATCCTCATGGTCGCAGCGGGCGAACACCATGCGGCCGGTGGGCGTCTGCAGGGCGCCCGTGACAGTGACCGGCAGCCGCTGGCCGATGCGCTTGCGGGCAGCCTCCACCACCACCATGGTGCCGTCTTCCAGGTAACCCACGCCCTGATCGGCCTCCTTGCCTTCACGCACGATCTTGAGCTGCAGGGCATCGCCTGGTTGCACCTCAGGCCGCAGGGCCACCACCAGGGCGCTGAGGTTCATCACCTTGAGCTCCTGCACCTGGGCCACCTTGGCCAGGTTGTAGTCAGCGGTGAGCAGGGTGCCGCCGGTGTCGGCGGTGAGCTTGAGCAGCTTCTCGTCGGCGCCGCTGCCCTCGTAGCGGGTGCTGTTCACCACCAGGCGGCGGCCGTAGGTTTCCCGCAGCGCCGCCAGCAGGTTGAGGCCGCGCCGGCCCTTGCCCCTTTTCTCGGCGTTGCCGGAATCGGCCAGTTGCTGCAGTTCGTCGATCACCGCCTGGGCCACGATCACCTGGCCCTCCAGCAATCCCGACTCCAGCAGCCCCCGGATGCGGCCGTCGATGATCACGCTGGTGTCGAGGATCTTGGCGGTGGCGGGCTGCAGCACCCCTTCGGCCACCAGCAACGCCTCGGCGCTGGAGGGGTTGAACAGGCGCAGCAGGGTGCGGCCGTGCACCTCGGCCAGGTTGTAGCCCAGCACGCCGAAGAACACGTTGCTGAGGATCGCCGCCAACGGCTTGACGAACACCACCTCCCAGGGAAGCGGCAGCAGCAGGATCGGCGCCAGCAGCAGGTTGGCCACCAGCAGCCCCAGGATCAAGCCCACCGCCCGGCTCACCAGCAGGTCGGTGGGCATGGTGCGCACCTGCCGCATCAGCCGGCGGCGCAGCAGCTGGAAGAAGAAGCCCGCCAACAGACCGAAGAAGGCACCGAAACCGCCCAGCACCCAGCGCAGGCCCTCCAGATTGGTGACCTGGATCAGCAGGTTTTCCGGCAGCAGATCCACCCCCAGCCAGCCGGTGGCGGCGCCGGAGATGAGAAACAGCAGCAGGATGAGCGGATCCACCATGGGTTCGGTTGTGGGGTCCCTCAGCTCAGGACCTGCAGCATGCCCGATTCCGGTCGCTTTGACCGGGCGTCGTAACCGACCATTTGGCGATGGACATCCCCACCACTGGTGAATCCCGGGGGCCGCGCAGCGCCTATGTGCATATCCCGTTCTGTCAGCGGCGCTGCTTCTACTGCGACTTCGCCGTGGTGCCGCTCGGTGATCGGGCCGATGGCGCCAGCTCCGGCTCGATCCAGGCCTACCTGAAGCTGCTGCTGAGCGAAATCGCCGCCAGCCCCGCCGGCCCGCCGCTCTCCACGGTGTATCTGGGGGGTGGCACACCTTCGCTGCTCACCCCTGGCCAGATCCGCACCGTGCTGGAGGCGTTGAAGCAGCGCTACGGCATCGCCGCCGGGGCCGAGATCACCCTGGAGATGGATCCCGCCAGTTTTGATCGCCCCCGGCTCGATGGTGTGCTGGCGGCGGGGGTGAACCGCGTCAGCCTGGGGGGCCAGAGCTTCGATGACGGGGTGCTGGAACGGCTGGGGCGGCGCCACCGGCGCCGGGATCTGTTGGAAGCGGCCAGCTGGCTGCAGCAGGCGCGCCAGCACGGTGACCTGCGCAGCTGGAGCCTGGATCTGATTCAGGGCCTGCCGCAGCAGGACCTGGCCCACTGGCGCGGGCAACTGGAGCAGGCCCTTGCCCTGAGCCCGCCCCACCTCTCGATCTACGACCTGATCGTGGAGCCCGGCACCGTGTTCGCCAGGCGGCAACAGCAGGGCCAGCTGGAGCTGCCGGAGCCGGATCTGGGCGCCGACCTGATGGATCTCACCGGGGAGCGCCTGCGCGCGGCTGGCTACGGCCACTACGAGATCTCCAACTACGCCAGGCCTGGCCACGCTTCCCGCCATAACCGCGTGTACTGGAGCGGCGCGGGCTGGTGGGGCTTCGGCATGGGTGCCACCTCGGCGCCTTACGGCCTGCGGCTGGCCCGGCCCCGTACCCGCGCGGCCTATGCCGCCTGGTTGACAGAGGGGATGGAACAGCCCAAAGCCACAGAAACAGACCAGCCGGCAACTGAGCCCAGCGGTGGCGGCATGGCGTTCGATGAACTGATGATCGTGGGGCTGCGGCGGCGCGAGGGGGTGGCCATGGCCGAGCTGGCCCGCCGCCATGGCCTCAGCAACGCCGACCTCGAGGATCTGTTGGCCCAGCTCTCAGGCGCCCACTGCCGCGAACTGTTGCGGATCGAGGGGGGGCGCTGGCGGCTCAGCGATCCCGCCGGCCTCGCCCTCAGCAATGCGGTGCTGCGGGTGATGGTCGAATGGTGGGAGCAGCGGGCGTCCAGTCTTCCGTCCATTGGCGCAGGGCCTGCACCGCCAGCTGGCGCCCATCGATCAGTGGCGGACTGAACGGCGGCTGCCGGCTGGTCAGCCCGAGCAGATCGGCCGTGACCCGCACCTGGCCGTCGCAGTCGTCGCCGGCACCGATGCCGATCACAGGAATCGCGAGCTGGCTCCGCAGGCTGGAAGCCAGCGGGGCAGGCACATGCTCCAGCACCAGGGCGAAGCAGCCGGCCGCCTCTAGATCCCTGGCCTGGCGCCGCAACCGTTCCTGGCTGATCGGATCGTTCGCCTGGCGCCGGTAGCCCAGCTGGTGCACCGACTGGGGGGTGAGACCGAGGTGCCCCATCACCGGCACGCCACTGCGCACCAGCCGGTCCACCACCTGCACGGTTTCCGCCTCACCGCCTTCCAGCTTCACCGCCGCCGCCTCGGTTTCCTTCAGCACCCGGCCGGCGGCAGCCATGGCCAGATCACCGCCGCACTGATAACTGAGAAAGGGCAGATCACAGATCACCATGGGCCGCTCCGCCGCAGCGCCCTGTAAGCCGCGGCCCACCGCCTTGGTGTGGTGGATCATTTCCTCCAGCGTGACCGGCAAGGTGGTGGCGTGGCCGAGCACCACCATCGCCAGCGAATCGCCCACAAGCACCGCTTCCACGCCGGCGGCCTGCACCAGCGCCGCCGAGAGGGCATCCCAGGCAGTGAGCACCCGGATCGGCAGACCGGCCTGCTTGCGTTGGATCAGATCTGCAGGGCGCAGGGGCACGCGAGCTAGGGCGCAGGCACCCCCTTGCTAGCATCGCCACGACTCGGACCCACGCGGCCCGGACGCCCAAATCTGGTCAGGCCTGGAAGGGAGCAGCCACACGGGATGCTCCAGGCAGGCGTGGTCTCCGGGTCACCCTCTTCAACACAGGCTTTTCGGCTTTCAACGCAGGCCTTCCGCCGCTGAGACCCGCCGGCCAAGCTGCTACGCCGCTAGCTCTCGATAGAACGGGATCAGCTCGACTGAGATCCGCGCACAGGCCGTAGCTCATCGCCAGACGCCCTAAGGAACCCTCGAGCTGGCTGACGCTTCACTCCTCGCGGAGGTGGGACTGGCGGTTGAGCAGGAAGGGAGGAATCTTGGCGCCGCGGTGATCGGCGGGGGATTCGGCGGCTGGCGGCGTGGCGAAGGAGGGGGTGGAGCGTTCTGAGCGGTAAGGAGCACCACTCTCAAAGCCAGTGGCGATCACGGTCACGTGGATCTCGCCCTCGAGGAGGTCGTCGACGACGGCACCGATGATGATGTTGGCGTCGGGGTCGACCATGTCGTAGATGACCTCCGCCGCGGTGGTCATGTCCTCAAGGGTCATGTCCTTGCCGCCGCTCACATTGATGACACAGCCCTTGGCGCCGTCGATGCGGGCCGATTCCAGCAGCGGGCTGCTCATCGCCGCCTGAGCGGCCTCGATCGCGCGGGAGCGCCCCGAGCCCACGCCGATGCCCAGCAGAGCGGTGCCCGCAAGGGTCATCACCGAGCGCACGTCAGCGAAGTCGACGTTCACCAGGCCCGGTTTGGTGATGATGTCGCTGATGCCCTTGACGCCCTGGCGCAGGACGTCGTCGGCGTGACGGAAGGCTTCCTGAAGGGGAGCGCCGGCAATGGCATCGCGCAGGCGGTCGTTGGGGATGACGATCAGGGTGTCGACGTGCTCCGCCAGACGGGCGATGCCCTCCTCAGCCTGGCGCAGCCGCTTGCGACCCTCGAAACTGAATGGCTTGGTGACGATCCCCACGGTGAGGGCGCCGCACTCCTTGGCCACCTCGGCAAGGATCGGTGCCGCACCGGTGCCCGTGCCACCCCCCATGCCTGCGGCGATGAACACCAGATCGGCACCCTGCATCGCTTCCTGGAGCTCATTGCGGGACTCTTCCGCCGCTTTCTGACCGATGGCAGGGTTGCCACCGGCACCGAGGCCGCGGGTGAGTTTCTGGCCGAGCTGCAGCCGGTTCTGGGCCTGGGAGAGGAGCAGGGCCTGGGCGTCGGTGTTGAGCACTCGGAAGCCCACCCCCTGCAGATCGGAAGCGATCATCCGGTTCACGGCGTTGCTTCCTCCACCACCGACGCCGATCACCTCGATGCGGGCCGTCTGGCTGGGAACGATGCCGTTGCTGCTGGGATGAGAAGAAGTCACGGCGTGTCCGTTGGAGCCAACGTGGTCGACGAGGGGGAGGCCTTCCGGTGCAGTCTCCATCAAGCGCGCTGAACCGTTCATCTCGGACAGCATTATGTCCTTCAGGTGCGGGAAAAGGATTGTCTGATCCCACACATTCGCCCGAATCTTCCATTCTCGCAACCGAGCCCGTCAGGTGAGGAGAAAGGCCTGAGCGCACGGGCTGGCAGCTGCAACGGCATCGGTGGTCTCAGTTGGTAGTGGGTGGGGTACGGCGAGGGGCGGCAGACGCAGGCGTGCGCACGCTGAGGCCCAGTTCCGGTCGGTCGGGATCGCTCAGATCGATCGTGTTCACCGGCTTGCCCTTCACCCGGGCGGGAAGCTCCTCTTCCAGATGCTCCAGCACCTCGAGGCGACGGGTGAGCTGGCCATCTGGGGGCCCCAGGCGCACCTCGCCCAGGTTGCGGGTGAGCAGCACGATTGTGCCGGTGGGCTCGAAGCGGATCTGGCTGAGGTTTCCACCCAGCTGTTCCCGTTCAGCCAACACCTGGGCCAGGGGCGCTCGGTAGGCCGGCTGCCAGCCCAGCACCAGCAGGCTGCTGGGTGAGACGCCGCCGGATTTGGCCGTCAGCTGGTGGGGGCCGCAGTTCATCCAGTTGCCGAGCCGGTCCACACAGCCCCGCTGGAGGCCGGCAGGGGTGCGCCGTTCAGCCATGGCCACCGCCTGGCGATCGACCAGATCGATGCGCAGACGGGGCGGCAGCATCAGGCGCTGGACGCCCACCTGCTCCACCGGCAACGTCGCCGCCAGCCGGTCCTTGAGCTCCCGTGGCTGCAGGCTCAACAGGGTGAGTGGAAAGCGCAGCTGGGCGGCGCGGATCACCTCCTCGCGGCTCACCTGCTCACTGCCGATCACCAGCACCTGATCCGGCCCCCGCAACGACCAGCCCTGGCGCAGCAGCCCGTACCCCAGACCGGCGGCACCAGCGGAGAGCAGCAGCAGACGCCAGACATTGCGCAGGCGTTCATTGCGGCGCTGAAGGCGCAACTGGCGGCGCCGCTCCACCCCAGGAGGCAGAGGGGCCTGGCTCACAGCTCGCAACGGGAGCGGGCCATCAGGTCGTGCATCCAGCGGCGTGCACGCTCGGCATCGGAGAAGGGCACATCCTTCTGCACCCCGTTGCCCACCAGCCTGAGCCGGCAGCTGCCCTGGCTTTCTTCGGTGAGCGGCGCATCACCGGATCCAAGCGCCATCAGCTCAAGCAATTCCAGCTTGCTGATCTGGAACTCGCCCTGGGGCTTGAGTTGCCCCGCTTCAAACGTGCTCCAGATCAGCTGGCCGTCGCGCAGGAGCGCCGCCCCACAGCCATCGAGCTTGGCCAGCTCCGCCCCCAAGGCCCAGTCGCGGAAGAGACGCTGCCGCCGGCGCTCCAGCCAGCCCAGCGCCGTGAGCAATACAAACACCAGCAGCAGCGGGAGCCAGAGCAATCCGTGCGTCATGCCGCCTGAGCTCCTGCCTGCAGATCACGGCGTGATTCTCTCGCCAACTGAACCAACTCGTGCACCAGACCCTCCAGTGGAAGGTCAGTGGCCTCCCAGAGCATCGGATACATGCTCTGGGAGGTGAAGCCCGGCAGCGTGTTGATCTCGTTGAGCCAGAGATCGCCGCTGGCCTCGTCGTAGAAGAAATCCACCCGGGCGAGCCCCTCGGCCGCCACCGCCCGGCAGGCCTCGATGGCCATGGCCCGCGCCCGCTCGCTCACCGGCTCCGCCACCGGCGCCGGGATCAGGGTGTGGCTGAGCCCTTCGCTGTACTTGGCGGTGTAGTCGTACCAGTCGGCGTCGAAGCGGATCTCGCCCACCACCGAGGCGCGCAGCTGGCGTTTGCCCAGCACGGCGCACTCCAGCTCCCGCACCTTCACGCCCCGTTCCACCACCAGGCGGTGGTCATGGCGGGCCGCTTCCCGCAGCCCGGCCAGCAGGCTGGGACGGTCGATCGCCTTGCTGATGCCCACGGAAGAGCCGAGGTTGGCCGGTTTGATGAAGCAGGGGTAGCCAAGATGGTGCTCCAGTCGCTCGAGCAGCTTCAGGGGAACACCCTGGCCCTCCAGTTCTGCGGCATCCACGCCCTGGTAAGCCACCTGGGGCAGACCGGCGGCGGCGAAGGCGGCCTTCATCGCCAGCTTGTCCATGCCCACGGCGGAGCCGAGCACGCCGGATCCCACGAAGGGCACCTGCATGAGGCTGAACAGCCCCTGGATGGTGCCGTCCTCGCCGTTGGGGCCATGCAGCACCGGAAACCACACCTCCACATCAGCGGCGCCGGTGGGCAGGCCCTGGAAGCCGGCGCGCACCGGGGTGGCCGGCAACTGGTCGGCCGCCGGTGGCACGCCCTGGGCCAGCACCGCATCGGCCACCGCCGGCGGCCACCAGTGGCCCTGCAGGTCGATGTAGAAACAGCAGAGGCGGTAGCGGCCGACGTTGGCGCCACGGCGCAGGGCACCGGCCACCGTGACCGCCGAGCGGATCGAGACCGCGTGCTCCCCGGAGACCCCTCCGAACACCAGTCCGATCGTGCACGGGGCTGAGGGCATGGCGTCAGTCAGGCCGCAGGGCCGAAAGCGAGAGGCCAAACGTATCAGTGCTGGGAAGACGCGGCCCGCCGGCTCAGCAGCTCAGTGCCGGCACACGCGGCAGGCCGGAGAGCGAAAACGCCCGCACCGACTCAATCCTGACCGGCACCAGCGACCCCGGTTGGATCGTCCCTGCCCCCGGGGCTGCTCCCTGCTGTGCCCGGGCTGCCGCAGGGTCAGCCTCAGCGGCGGGGAAAAAGGTGAGCCGATTGGTGCGGGTGCGGCCCATCCACTGATCGGGATGCCTGGGGTTGAGCCCCTCCACCAGCACCTCTTCGGTGCGGCCCAGATAACGCAGGCTCCGCGCCCGGGCGGTGGTCTCCACCAGGGCATTGATCTCCTGGAGCCGTTCCACCTTCACGCCTTCACTCAGCTGGCCGGGCCAGCCGGCGGCGGGGGTACCGGGGCGGGGCGAGTACGCAGCGGTGTTGACCTGGTCGAAGCCGATCTCCTCGATCAGGGCCAGGGTGCGGCGGAACTGGGCATCGGTTTCGCCGGGGAAGGCCACGATCACGTCGGCACTGATCGCCGCATCGGGCATGCGTTCCCGGATGCGCTCAAGGATGCGGCGGTAGCGCTCCACCGTGTAGCCCCGCGCCATCGCCTTGAGCACGTCGTCGTCGCCGCTCTGGAAGGGGATGTGGAAGTGCTCGCACACCTTGGGCAGCACGGCACAGGCCTCGATCAACCGTTCGGTGAAGTAGCGGGGGTGGCTGGTGGCGAAGCGGATCCGCTCGATCCCCTCCACGTCGTGCACCGCATGGAGCAGGTCGGTGAGGGTGTGCGCGCGGCGGCCCTCCGGGGTGATGCCGGGCAGGTCGCGGCCATAGGCATCGATGTTCTGGCCCAGCAGGGTGATCTCCTTGAAGCCCCGTGCCGCCAGCCCCTCGATCTCCAGCCGGATGGCCTGCGGGGTGCGGCTCTGCTCCTGGCCCCGCACCGCGGGCACCACGCAGTAGGTGCAGCGCTCGTTGCAGCCGTAGATCACGTTGACCCAGCCGCAGACGGCGCTGTCGCGGCGGGCGGTGGTGATGTCTTCGAGGATGTGGTGGTCGTCGGTGGCGACCACCTGCTGACCGCTGGCCACCTGCTCCAGCAGGGTGCCGAGCCGGTTGGCGTGCTGGGGGCCCATCACCAGATCAAGCTCGGGCACGCGCCTCAGCAGCGCCGCTCCCTCCTGCTGGGCCACGCAGCCCGCCACCACCAGGGTCAGGTGGGGATTGATGCGTTTGCGCTGGGCCTGGCGGCCCAGATAGCTGTAGACCTTCTGTTCTGCGTTGTCGCGGATCGTGCAGGTGTTGTAAAGCACCAGATCAGCGGAATGTTCATCGCTGCCTGCGGCGTAGCCCATGGCTTCGAGGATTCCGGCCATGCGCTCGGAATCGGCCTTGTTCATCTGGCAGCCGAAGGTGGTGATCCAGTAGCTGCCTTTGGTGGGTGGGGTCGCGCTCATCGCACCAGTTTCGGCCATGGCATGGATCCCTGGGCAGGGTGCGTCTGCGGATCACGGCGCGAGGAGCCGGGGATGGCGCAAACCACCGGCCATGGCGGAGACTGCCGGTGGGGGGAACCGATGCACGCCCCTTTCCGAGCATGCACGCTCGTCTTCGCCGCTTTTTCCTTACCAAGGCCGTGCCGCTCACGATCAGCCGCGGCACCTCGCGTGGGGTGGAGCGTGTGCTGGTGGAGATCGAGCACGACGGCACCATCGGCCAGGGCGAGGCCGGCGGCTTCGACACCGGCCATCGACGGTTCAGCACCGATGACGTGGCGGCGGAACTGGACGCCCTGTTGCCGCGCCTGGAAAGCCCCGACGCCCTCGGCCGCCCCCGCGATCCGAGCGAGCGGCAGGCCCTTCAGCCCCTGCTCGCGGGGCTTTCGCCGCCGGCCCGCTGCGCCGTTGATCTGGCTCTGCACGACTGGTGGGGCCGCCGTCTGGGCGAGCCGCTCTGGCGCCTCTGGGGTCTCGATCGCCAGGCCTGTACCCCCACGAGCGTCACCCTGGGGCTGGGCACGGTGGAGCAGGTGCGCGCCCGGCTGGTGGGCTGGCAGGAGCGGCTCGGTGTCAGGCCGCGGCGGGTGAAGCTCAAGCTCGGCAGCCCTGATGGTGCCGACCACGACCGGGCCCTGGTGCAGGCGGTGGCCACCACTCTCACAGGGTTCCCCGGCGCCGAGCTGCAGGTGGATGCCAACGGCGGCTGGGACCTGCCCACGGCGCGCCAGCTGATTCCCTGGCTGGCGCAGCAGGGGGTGGTGCTGGTGGAGCAGCCGCTGCCCGCCCTGCAGGATCCGGAGGCCGATGCCGCCGCCTTCGCCGCTCTCGACCTGCACTGCCCGATCCCGCTCGTGGCCGACGAGAGCTGCTGGGATCTGCAGGACCTGCTGCGGCTGGCCCCCCATGTCGATGGGGTGAACATGAAGCTGCTCAAGACGGGCGGGCTGTCGGAGGCCTGGCTGATGGCTCAGACCGCCCGACGCCTCGGCCTCGATCTGATGCTCGGCTGCTACTCGGACAGCGCCCTGCTCAACGGGGCCGCCGCCCAGCTGCTGCCGCTGGTGCGCTGGCCCGATCTGGACAGCCACCTCAACCTGGTGGACGACCCCTTCAGCGAGCCGGAGCGGGATGGCGACATCCTGCGCCCCAGCTCCCGGCCGGGCCTGGGTCAGCCCCCCTCAGAGGGTGCCGTCCCCGATGGGACCGCCGCCGGCCCTTCCCCGCCGGAGCCGCCACGGTGCTGAGCGCCTCGGCCCGGGTGGTGCTGCTGCAGCACGATGGCCTCGACAATCTGTCCGGCAAGACGGGCCTGGCGCTGTTGCGCTACCGCAGCGGGCCGATCGTGGCGGTGATCGATCCGGCGCAGGCAGGTCTGCCGCTGGAGCAGGTCACCGGCATCCCCCGCGCCATTCCGGTGGTGGCCAGCCTGGCGGAGGCTCTCCCCTACGGCCCGGAGGTGGCCGTGGTGGGGCTGGCGCCTTCGGGCGGCCTGCTGCCGGAAGCACTGCGCCGCGATGTGGCCGCCGCCCTGCAGGCCGGTCTGCATGTGGCCAGCGGGCTGCACACTCGCCTGGCCGACGACCCCGCGCTGGCGGCCCTGCGCGGTCCCCAGCAGTGGATCTGGGACCTGCGGCAGGAGCCGCCAGGACTGCAGGTGGCTGCGGCACGCTGCGCAGCCCTGCCCGGCCAGCGTCTGCTCGCTGTGGGCACCGACATGGCCGTGGGCAAGATGAGCGCCTGCCTGGAGCTGGTGGCCGCCGCCCGCCGCCAAGGCCTCGACGCCCGCTTCGTGGGCACCGGCCAGGCGGGCATCCTGATCAGCGGCGGCGGGGTGCCGCTCGATGCCGTGCGCGTGGATTACGCCGCCGGGGCCGTGGAGGGGGCGGTGCTGGAGGCCTGCCAGGCCGGTGGGGGCGGCGACCCGGCCGTGGCGGCCTGCAACGACGCCACCCTGGTGCTGGTGGAAGGCCAGGGCTCGCTCTGTCATCCGGGCTCCACCGCCACCCTGCCGCTGCTGCGCGGCAGCCAGCCAACCGGTCTGCTGTTGGTGCATCGCGCCGGTCAGCGGGCGATCTCGCGGCATCCGACCATCCCCATCCCCCCGCTGCCTCAGCTGATCGCGGCGGTGGAGCAGTTGGCGGCGCTGGGCCGTCCGGGCGGCCTGCCGCCGGTGCGGGTGCGGGCCGTAGCGCTCAACACGGCGCTGCTGGGGGAGGCGGAAGCGGCGGCGGCCTGCGCGGATGGGCAGAAAAAAACCGGACTCCCCTGCGGGGATCCGGTGAGGAGCCGCGCAGCAGCCGATCGACTGGTGGCGGCTTTGAGGGCGAGCGAGGGGACTTGAACCCCCGAATGGCGGCGCCACAAGCCGCTGCCTTAACCACTTGGCTACGCCCGCCGTGGTCTTTGCCAATGTATCAAGTAGCCCCGCCTGCTGCCCCTTGCCCGCCGCGCCCCCATCCGCCTCGCGCCTCTGGCCGCTGCTGGCCGGAGCGGCTGGCCTCGGAGGCACCGCCCTGGCCCTCCTGTTCACCAACCCTCCACCGAACGACTTCGAAAGCTTCGCCGGCGATCAGCTGGTGGAACTGGCGGTGGAGGAGGTCTGCGGCGCCGATGGGCTGCCGATGCCGTTGCGGCTGGTGGTGCAGAACTGCCCGGAGCTGATCCGCAGCCAGTCGCAGGTGCTTGGCGCCCTGGCCCGGCAGGGCACGACGCGGCACAACTTCGGCGTCTTCAGCCTGTACCAGACGGAGATCGGGGGCCAGGAGGTGTTGCCCTTCCTGCGCATTCCCCGCTACCGGGTCATCACCCTGGCCGGCGCCGGGCACTTCGTGATCCTCTCCACCTCGAAGGACGGCAGAGAGGAGAACGACGCAGGCGCCACCAGCGACGCCAGACCGTGAGCGCCACACCCCTGCCGCCCCTGCGGCTGCCGCGCTGCCTTCTGGATCCAGGCGCCGTCCACCTGCCGGCAGCTGATGCCGATGGCCTGGTAGCCGTCGAGCTGGAGCATGCCGAAGGGCGTTTCACCGCGATCAAGCCCTATCCAGCCCAGGCCGAGGCACGGCTGCCGCTCGCCCTCACCCCCCTGCTGGAGCCCCACGCCCACCTCGACAAGGCCTTCAGCTGGGAGCGCCATCCCAACCGGACGGGAACGATGGCGGGCGCCCTGGCCGCCAACCAGCGCGAGCATCACGAACGCAGTGTGGAACAGGTGCACGCGCGTGCGGAGCGTGCCCTGGACCAAGGCTGGCGCTACGGCCTGCGGGCCATTCGAAGCCATGTCGACAGCCTCGGCCCCGGCGCCGAGGTGAGCTGGGAGGCCCTGCTCGATCTGCAGCAGGCGTGGGCGGAGCGGCTGCCGCTGCAACTGGTGGCGCTGGTGCCGGTGCGGCACTGGGCCACCGCGGCAGGCGAGCAACTGGCGCGTCAGTTGCTGGGCCGGCGGGGGGAGAGTGCAGCCGCGGCCGGCGGGGTGCTGCTGGGCGGCGTGCTGGGCGCCCCGTTCCCCCCCGACGGCGCCGATGGCGAAGGACTGCGGGCTCTGCTGCGCCTGGCCGATGGCCTGGGTTGCGGCGTGGACCTCCACATCGACGAAAGCGCCGATGGCGGTGGCGCCGGTGTGGCCCTGGCCGCCCGCCTCGTGATCGAGCTCCGTATCGGTGTGCCCGTGTGCTGCAGCCACAGCTGCAGCATGTCCCAGCTACCGGTGCGCCGCCTGCTGCCCCTCGCCGACGCCATGGCCGAGGCGGGGCTGGCGGTGGTGGCGCTGCCGACCACCAACCTCTGGTTGCTGGGGCACCGCGACGGCCACACCCCCGCCCAACGCCCGCTGGCACCGATCCGCCAGCTGCAGCGCGCCGGGGTGACGGTGGCGGTGGGGGGAGACAACGTGCAGGATCCCTGGTATCCGGGCGGAGACTTCGATCCCCTGGATCTGCTGCGCTTCTCCATGCCGGCCGCTCACCTGGCCCCATGGCAGCGCCAGGGCCTGATGCCCTTCACCACCGCCTCCAGCCGCCTGATGGGATTGGCCTGGGACGGGGTGGTGCGACCAGGGGCACCCGCTGATCTGCTCCTGCTGGGCGCCTCCGGCTGGAGCGACCTGCTGGCCCGGCCTGTACCGCGGCGGGTGCTGCGCGCGGGTCGCTGGTTGCCGGCCCCGTCGCCGTCGCCACTGCAGCAACTGCTCGAAGCGCTGCCAGCCTGAGAGCCTGAAAGCCTGAAAGCCTGAAAGCCTGAAAGCCTGCCAGCTTGAAACCACCGCCCCGTTCCCCGTGACCCCCTCCCCTGCCAGCGCACCGGTCGCGCTGCTCCCTGTGGCCCTGCCCGCCGGCCTGCCCGCTCCCGTGAGCGCAGAGCGGATCGAAGCGGTGGCCCGGCAACTCCGTGCCGCCGCCGGCCCCCCGGGCAGCGGCCCCGCTGCGGAGCTGGTGGGGCCAGGCAGCGAGCTTGAGAAACTCTCCCACGACTTCTTCACCTATTCGCCGGTACTCACGCCGCTGCTCAGCGGTCACCACGCCCAGCTGGTGGTGAAGGCCACACAGCTGGGGCACGTGCAGCAGGTGGCGGCGGCCTGCGCCCAGCAGCAGGTGCCGCTCACCGTGCGGGGCGCCGGCACCGGCAATTACGGCCAGTGCGTGCCGCTCGCCGGTGGCGTGGTGCTCGATCTCAGCGGCCTGCGAGAGCTGCGGCAGTTCGATGCGGCCAGCGGCGTGCTCACCGCAGAGGCGGGCTGCCTGCTGGGCGACCTCGACCGTCAACTGGCGGCCCGGGGCCGCGCCCTGCGGCTCACCCCCAGCACCTCCCGCAGCGCCACGCTGGGGGGCTTCATCGCCGGGGGATCCGGAGGCATCGGTTCCCTGCGCTGGGGCTTCCTGCGGGATCCCGGCAACCTGCTGGGCCTGGAGATCGTGACGGTGGAGCCCGAGCCGCGCCTGCTGACACTCGATGCCACCGGCAGCCGGCCGCTCAATCACGCCTACGGCACCAACGGCATCCTCACGGCGTTGACCGTGCCCACCGCCGCCGCCGAGACCTGGCAGCAGCTGGTGGTCGACTTTGCAGACTGGGATAGGGCGCTGGAGGCCGCCAGGCTGCTGCCCTGCGCTGCCCTGGTGCTGCAGGAACTCTGCCTGCTGGAGGCACCCATCGCCCGCCAGCTCCCCCTGCCCGGCGGCTGCCCGGCGGCCCGCGGCCACCGGCTGCTGCTGCTCGCCGCCCCCCATGCCCTGCCGGCCCTGATGCCGCTGCTGGATCAACTGGGCGGAGCCCTGGTGTGGCAAGCAGCGGAGGGGGAAAGCCGCGGGTTGCCCCTGCGCGAACTCACCTGGAACCACACCACCCTGCATCTGCGGGCGCTGGACAAGGGCTGGACCTATCTGCAGATGCTGTTGCCCCAGCCGGAAGGGCCGACGCTCGCCGCCTTGAAGCAGCGCTGGGGCGACGACCTGCTCTGGCACCTGGAGGGCGTGCGTCAGCAGGGCCAGCAACGTCTGGCGGCGATTCCTCTGGTGCGCTGGCGGGATCGGGCGGCGCTGCAGGCCTTGATGGAGCAGGCCAGGGACCTGGGCGCCCTGCTCTTCAACCCCCACAGCCTCACGGTGGAAGACGGCGGCTTGGGGGTGATCGATGCCGACCAGGTGGCCGCAAAGATGGCTTACGACCCAGCGGGGCTGCTCAACCCCGGCAAACTGCGCGGCTGGACCAGCTGCGGCTGATCCAAACGCGGCTGATCACCCTGCCCACATTCAGACACGCGGACGCCCGGCCATCCCCGGCCAAACAGGGCGGGGCTGCCTGCGCTCAGCCGCACTCCAGGCTGGCCCGGGTGCTGATGCCGGTGAGCGGGTGGGTGCCGCTGGCCCGCTGACAGAGAGCGCGCTGATCGGCGCGGTCCAGCAGGGCATCGGTGAAGTCGGCGTTCTCCACCTGCGCGCCGCTGAAACTGCTGCCGGCGGCGATCACCCCGCGCAGCAGGGCACCGCGCAGATCGGTTTCACTGAAGTCAGCCCGGTCCATCAGGGCGTCGGAGAGATCGGCGCCACGGAAATCGGAGCGCGAAAACACTCCCTGCGTGAGGATCGAGCCGTGCAGATCGGCTCCAGAGAAATCGGCATCCCGCCCCAGCGCGCCGGCAAACGACGTGTTGGCGAGCTGCTGACCGCTGAAATCCACGCCGCTCTGGTTGGTGAGCGTGTAATCGACCCGGTCCTGAAACAGAGCGCGCTCCTGGAGGCCCACCCCGGCGGAGGTGTCGAGCGCCAGAGCCGGCAGCGGCCCCAGGCCTGCACCCAGCAGCAGCGCCGCTACCAGCACGGCCAGTGCGGCCAAGCGCGTGTTCACGGCCAGGGCTGGGCGCACCGCCAGCCAGCGCCAGCCCGGCAGCGTGGCCGCTTCCACTGCCGCTTTACGCACCACCACCTCTTTATGCGTCATTCCCTCTTGATGCCTCACTGTCATCGCTCCAGCCCGGACATGCCGTCCTCACTCTCCCCTGCCCCGGGGACCAGGTCCAGCGTGCCAGCCGCCAGCAGGCTGCCCAGCAGGTAGAGCGAGCCCGCCACCACCACCGGCGGGGCCCCGGCAACGGTCTCCCAGACGGTGGACGCCGCCGCCAGTCCCTCTTCCAGGCTGGCGGCAGCCAGCAGGGCGCTGGCCCGCTCTGGGCAGGCGCTGCGCAGCTCGGCGGCGCTCCAGCAGGCGTGGCCGGGAACGGGCACCAGCCAGCAACGATCCGCGGGGGCCAGCAGGGCGTGCACCATCTCCGGGCCCTGCTTGTTGGCCAGCATGCCCAGCACCCAGAGCTGGGGCGGCGCCGGCGTGCCCCTGCCGCCACCGTCAAGTTCGGCCCGCAGCGCCTGGGCCGCCGGCAGGTTGTGCGCCCCGTCCAGCAGCAGGGGCAGCTGGCCCCAGCGCGCCCGCTGCCGGCGGCCTGGCCAGCGGGCGGCGGCAAACCCCGCGCTGATCGCCTCATCGGGGAGGTGCCAGCCCTGGCGGCGCAGCACCTGAAGCATCTCCAGCGCCACCGCCGCATTGGTGCGCTGCATGTCGCCCGGCAGGCCATGGCGCCAGCGCAACCGGCCCGCCATCAGCTCCTGCCCCTGTTGCTCCAGCGGTTTCACCCAGTGAAGTGGGCAGCCCTGCAGCTGCGCCCGCTGCGCCAGCACGGCCGCCACATCGGGCCGCTGGGGGCCAGACACGGCCGCAGCGGCCCCATGCAGCACGCCGGCTTTTTCAGCGGCGATCGCCGCCTCGCTGTCACCGAGGAATTCAGCGTGGTCGAGGCCGATGCTGGCGAATCCCAGCACGCGGCGATCAGGGTGGACCGTGGTGGCATCCAGCCGTCCCCCCAACCCCACCTCCAGCACCACGATCTCCAGCCCGGCTTCGGCGAAGGCCACGAAAGCCGCCGCCGTCACCAGCTCGAACGGGGTGAGATCGTGACGGCACGCCAGCGGCTGCAGGGCCGTCAGCAGATGGCGCAGGTGGGCGGGAGCGATGGGACCGGCCCCCAGCTGGATCCGCTCGCACCAGCTCACCAGATGGGGCGAGGTGTAGAGCCCGCAGCGATGGCCGGCGGCCTGAAGCGCCGCATGGAGCAGCACACAGATCGAGCCCTTGCCGTTGGTGCCAGCCACCTGCACGGCGGCGAAGCGGCGTTCGGGATGGCCCAGCTCCGCCAGCGCCGCCCTCAGACGCTCCAGGCCCAGGTCCACCCCGCGACGGCTGAACGGTTCGATCAGGTCGGCGAAGTCGTCGATGGGTGGGAACCGATGAGAAACCGTGGCGCTCTACAGCTTCAGGCGCCGGCCAACGCATCCAGCGTTTGCGCGAGGCGGCTGACCGCCAGGCGCAGGTGCTTGGGCCGGATCACCAGCGGCGGCACGAAGCGCACCACGCGCGGGCCGGCGGGCACCACCAGCAGGCCGGCTTCGATCGCCCGCAGGGCAATCGCCGGCGCCGTGAGCTCACCGTCGGACTTGAGCACCAGACCCTGCAGCAGCCCCCAGCCGCGCACCCCCTCGAGCTGGTGCGGGCGCTGGTCCACCAGATCCCGCAACAGCGACTGCAGCAGCATGCCCATGGCCGCCACGTGCGGCACCAGGGCACGCCGCTCCAGCTCCTGCACCACCGTGAGGGCGGCGCGGCAGGCAAAGGGATTGCCGCCGAAGGTGCTGGCGTGGTCGCCCGGGCGGAAGTGATCCACCGAGCGCTTCACGGCCAGGGCTCCGATCGGGATGCCACCGCCGAGGCCCTTGGCGAGGGTGATCGCATCGGGCTCCACGCCCAGTTGCTCGTAGCCCCACAGCGCACCGCTGCGGCCCACGCCGATCTGCACCTCATCGAAGATCAGCAGGATGCTGTGCCGGTCGCAGAGCTCCCGCAGGCGGCGGAAGAAGGCGGGATCCCCAGGGTTCACCCCCCCTTCGCCCTGCAGCGGCTCGATCAGCACGGCGACAACGCGGGGGCCGTCGGCCTCGCAGGCCGTTAGCAGCGCTTCGAACGCGGCGATGTCGTTGTAGGGGAAGAAGCGGAAGCCTTCCACCATGGGCTCGAAGCCGTGGTGGTACTTCGGCTGGCCGGTGGCGCTCACCGCCGCCAGGGTGCGGCCGTGGAAGCTGGCCTGGGCCGTGAGGATGATCGGCCGCTCGATGCCCCGCACGGTGTGGCCGTGTTTGCGGGCCAGCTTGATGGCCGCCTCATTGGCCTCGGCGCCGGAATTGCAGAAGAACACCCGATCGGTGCAGCTGCGGCTGGTGATCCAGGCGGCCAGCTCCTCCTGCTCGGGAATCCGGTAGAGGTTCGACACATGCTGCAGGCGGCCCAGTTGCCGTGACAGCGCCTTGCGCATCACACGGTCGCTGTGACCGAGGGTGCAGGTGGCGATGCCGGCGACACAGTCGAGGTAGCGGCGGCCGGCAGTGTCCTGCACCCAGACGCCCTTGCCCTTCGCCAACTCCAGGGGGAAGCGGGCGTAGGTGTCCATCACCGGGTCGGGCACCAGCACCAGCGTGGGAGCGGGCCGCGGTGGCGCGGCGATCTCTACGGACATGGGGCTGAGGCTGGAGGGATGGGAGCGGTGGGACTCGAACCCACATGCCCGAAGGCGCTCGATTTTGAGTCGAGTCCGTCTACCAATTCCGGCACGCTCCCGCTCAACGACTGTAGGGGGAGGCGGGAATCAGCCCCTCGCCCGAGCAACGGGCAACCGCCCGAAGCTCCGCTCAGCCATTCACGCGGCGGATCACCGCGCCGACGCTGTTGAGCTTCCCTTCCAGATCGGCGTAGCCGCGGTCGAGGAACTCCAGGCCCTGCACGCTGGTGGTGCCATCGGCGGCCAGACCCGCCAGCACCATCGCCGCCGAGGCGCGCAGATCGGTTCCCTGCACGGGAGCGCCGCTGAGCCGGGCCACCCCCTCCACGAACGCCGTATTGCCCTGCATGCGGATCGAAGCCCCCATGCGCTGCAGCTCAGCCACATGCTGCAGGCGGTTTTCAAAGATCGTCTCGACGACCATGCTCGTGCCCGAGGCCGTGGCCAGCAGGCTCATGAATGGGGCCTGCAGGTCGGTGGGGAAACCTGGGAACGGCTGGGTGCGCAGGTCGAGGGCCTGAATCCGGTCGGCGCGGATGGTCATGCCGATCCCATCCGCTTCCAGCGAGCAGCCGGCTTCTTCGAGCTTGCTGATCACGGCACCGAGGTGGTCGGGGATCAGCGGGGCGACGCGCAGCTCGGAACGGGTGATCGCCGCTGCCAGCAGAAAGGTGCCGGCCTCGATGCGATCGGGAATCACGGCGTAATCGGCGCCATGGAGCCGCTCGACGCCAACAATCGTGATCGTGGGGGTGCCAGCGCCGCGCACCTTGCCCCCCATGGCGATCAGCAGGCCGGCCAGGTCCACCACTTCCGGCTCGAGAGCGGCGTTGTGGATCACCGTTTCGCCTTCGGCCAGAGCCGCGGCCATCATCAACGTTTCGGTGGCGCCGACGCTGGGGCATTCCAGGTGGATGTGGCCACCGTGGAGCCGATGGCTGCGGCCGGGCACCACGGCCGAGACCACACCGTGATCAATGGTGACCTGGGCGCCGAGCGCCTTGAGGCCCCGCACATGCTCAATGACCGGACGGGAACCGATCTGGCAGCCACCAGGAAGGGGAATCTTCGCCACACCCAGGCGAGCCAGCAGCGGGCCGATGCAGAAGAAGCTGGCCCGCAGGCTGTTGACCAGTTCGTAGGGGGCGGTGGAGTGGGTGAGATGGGCCCCATCAAGCTCGATCCAGTCGGGACCGCGCTTCACCTTCACGCCGAAGGCACCGAGGATCTCGCCCATCGCCGCGATGTCGGTGAGCGGAGGGATGTTCCGCAGGCGCAGGGGCTGGGTGCTCATCAGGCAGGCCGCCATCAGCACCAGCGCCGAGTTCTTGGCGCCGCTCACGCGCAGCTCGCCGGCCAGACGGTGTCCCCCAAGGATCTCCAGGCGGGGATTGACCATCAGCTGGGGAGCCACGGCGGCGGTCACGGTCATGGCTGATTACATAGCCGATGGTGCCGGCATCTTGACAATTCAGAGGCGCACCGTCTAGCCGTCCGCCCCCTGAACTGTCTTCCGGAGTACCCCGTGGCGTGACGCGGTAGCCGGTGGCCGGCCGTGCAGGCGATGATCTAGGGTTGCTCGGTCGCTGCGGCGGCACGCCAGCGGATGTGGCGGAATTGGTAGACGCGCTAGTTTCAGGTACTAGTGGCAGCAATGTCGTGGGAGTTCAAGTCTCCCCATCCGCATCATTTTTCAGCCCACTCCCTCTGTCCTGCTAGGAACCTCCAATCCGGGTTCTCCTCCGTCGCGCTCCCGTTTCCATGATCGTCCTCAAGATCAGCAATTCCTCCGAGGTCGTGGCGGGGAAGATCGGGCGCTTTCTTGAACGCCTCACCCCTGGCGGTTTCGACGAAACCACCGTCGAGGACATTGTGCTGCAGAAGCTCGTTGAAAACCTCCGCGAGGAGGGCATCCGCGGCGAAGTGGCGGCGGTCAAAGGAATGGATCTTCATGCCACCGAACTGGTGATGAAGGATTCCATGCATGTCAGAAAACATCAGGTCTTCTGAACTCCCGCAGGCCGGCGGCCCCTGGCCAGCCCAAGAACTCCGGAAATCCGGCGACCCCAGCCAACCTGGTGAGCCACTGCAATCTGCGGAGCCAAGACAATCTGGCCAATCTGCCGAGCAGAGCCACTATGAGGCCACTGGCCAGCCTTCAGAGTCGCGGGAGCCAGCAACGTTCTTTCGTCCGCTGATCACCAGCCGGCGCAATCCAGCGGTGGGGCGCTTCCGCGCCTTGCATGAATCCCGTGGACGGCGCGACCAGGGACGCGTGCTGCTGGAAGGCACCCACCTGATCGAGGAAGCCGCCCGACTTGGCCTGGCCGCGGGCGAACTGCTCGCCACACCCGCCTGGATCGAGGCCCATCAGGCCCTGCTGCACCAGCATCCGTCGATGGCGGCGGTGCTGCAGCCGGTGGATGAGGCGGTGCTGGCGGCCGCGGCCACCACCCAGCATCCCGATGGGGTGGTGCTGAGCCTGGCCCTGCCCCGTCCCGCCGCGCCCGCCAGGCCGGGGTTCGTGCTGGCCCTGGAGCAATTGCAGGATCCGGGCAACCTGGGCACCTTGATGCGCACGGCCCTGGCGGCCGGGGTCGAGGCGCTGTGGTTGGCCGGTGGCGCCGACCCCTGGCAACCGAAAGTGGTGCGCGCCTCCGCCGGCGCGGCCCTCACCCTGCCGCTTGAGCGCCTCGAAGGCCTCGCCCTGCGCCTGCAGCAGGCCCGCGCGCAAGGGGCCCAGGTGGTGGCCACCACCGTGATGGCCCGCAGCGGACCCACCGCCTCTGAGACCAGCGCCTCTGGGGCCAACACTGCCGCGATTCCCTATTGGCAGCTCGACTGGACGCTGCCAACCGTGCTGTTGCTGGGCAACGAAGGTGCAGGGCTGAGCGCCGACCTGCTCAGCTGCTGCAGCCACCGGGTCACGATTCCCCACAGCGCCGCCGTGGAATCCCTCAACGTGGCCGTGGCGGCCGGGCCCCTGTTGCTGGAACGCTGGCGCCAGCAACAGGAGAGAATGCCGGTCACTCCCTGAGACACGCCCCGGTGAGCGACAGCAGCGCCTCTTCCTTCGACTACGACGTGATCGTGATCGGCGCCGGCTACGGCGGCTTCGATGCGGCCAAGCATGCGGCCGACCATGGCCTGCGCACGGCGATCATCGAATCGCGTGACATGGGCGGCACCTGCGTGAACCGCGGCTGCGTGCCCTCCAAGGCGCTGCTGGCCGCCAGTGGCCGGGTGCGGGAGCTGGCTGATGCCAAGCACCTGCAAGGTTTCGGCATCCACGCCGCGCCGGTGCGCTTCGAGCGGCAGAAGATCGCCGATCACGCCAATCAGCTGGTGGCCACGATCCGCACCAATCTCACCAAGACCCTGGAGCGGTCGGGGGCCGTGATCCTGCGGGGCAAGGGGCGCCTCGACGGACATCAGCGGGTGGCGGTGCGCCAGAGCAACGGGGTGGAGCAGGTGTTCACCGCCCGCGATGTGATCGTGGCTACCGGCTCGGATCCCTTCGTGCCGCCCGGAATCGAAACCGACGGACGCACGGTCTTCACCAGCGACGAAGCGATCAGCCTGGAGTGGCTGCCCCGCTGGATCGCCATCGTGGGCAGCGGCTACATCGGCCTGGAATTCGCCGATGTGTACACGGCACTGGGTTGCGAGGTCACGATGATCGAGGCGCTCGATCGGGTGATGCCCACCTTTGATCCCGACATCGCCAAGATCGCCGCTCGCCACCTGATCGACGGCCGGGACATCGACACCCGGGCCGGTCTGCTGGCCCGCAAGGTGACCCCGGGGGCGCCGGTACGGATCGAACTGGCAGCCATGGCCACCAAGGAGCTGGTGGAGGTGCTGGAAGTGGATGCGGTGCTGGTGGCCACCGGGCGGGTGCCGGTGAGCAAGGATCTACACCTGGCCAGCGTGGGCGTGGAAACCAACCGCGGCTTCATCCCCGTGAACGACCAGCTCCAGGTGCTGGCGGGCGAGACGCCCGTGCCCCATCTCTGGGCCGTGGGCGACGTGACCGGAAAGATGATGCTGGCCCACACCGCCGCCGCCCAGGGCACCGTGGCAGTGGACAACATCCTTGGCCATGCGCGTGCGATCGACTACCGCTCCATTCCGGCCGCCACCTTCACCCATCCCGAGATCAGCTCGGTGGGCCTGAGCGAAGCCGACGCCAAGGCGCTGGCGGCGGCCGAGGGGTTTGAGCTAGGCAGCGTGCGCAGTTACTTCAAGGCCAACTCCAAGGCGCTGGCGGAACTGGAAAGCGATGGGCTGATGAAACTGCTGTTCCGCAAGGACACCGGCGAGGTGCTGGGCGCCCACATCTATGGATTGCACGCCGCCGACCTGATTCAGGAGGTCGCCAACGCCGTGGCCCGCCGCCAGCGGGTGGGGGACCTCGCCACGGAAGTGCACACCCACCCCACCCTCAGTGAAGTGGTGGAGGTGGCCTACAAGCAGGCGGCCATGGCCGTGGCCTGATGAGGCCTGGCCCACTCACGGGCCGTCTCGGTGCCCGCCCTTACGATCGGCTCCTGTTGCCCTGAGGCTTTGGAGATTCGTCGCCGTCCACCCAATCCGCCGGTGAAGGTGGCCAATCTTCAGTTCGGCATTCCCCATCCCGAGCAGGAGCCCCAGCACATCCTCGAGCGGATCGTCTGGGAGAAAGATCGCGAGGTGGCCGCCGCCAGGGAGCGGGTGCCGCTGGAAACGCTGCAGCGCCAACTGCGCGACCTGCCCCCCACCCGTGATTTCGTTGCCGCGCTGCGGGCGAGCTGCCGCAAGCCCGCGGTGATCGCCGAGATCAAGAAAGCCAGCCCCAGCAAAGGCGTGATCCGCGCCGATTTCGATCCGGTAGCCATTGCCAGGGGCTATGCGGCCGGTGGCGCCAGCTGCCTGTCGGTGCTCACCGACAAGAGGTTTTTCCAGGGCGGCTTCGAGGTGCTGGTTGAGGTGCGCCAGGTGGTGGATCTGCCCCTGCTCTGCAAGGACTTCATCCTTTCCCCCTACCAGCTGCACCAGGCACGCGCCGCCGGCGCCGATGCGGCCCTGCTGATCGCGGCGATTCTCACCGACCAGGACGTGGTTTACCTGATGAAGGTGGCCCGTGCCCTGGGGCTGGCCGTGCTGGTGGAGGTGCATGACGCCGACGAGCTGGAGCGGATGCTGCGCCTGCCCATCTGGTCGGAGCCAATCACGGCGGCTCACACCCTGATCGGCATCAACAACCGCGACCTCACCAGCTTCCACACCGATCTCGCCACCACCGAGCAACTGATGGTCCGTTTCGGCGATCAGGTGCGGCAGCGGGGAGCACTGCTGGTGAGCGAATCGGGGCTGTTCAGCCGCGACGACCTCGACCGGGTGCAGAGCGCCGGCGCCGATGCGGTGCTGGTGGGGGAAGCGCTGATGCGCCAGCCGGATGTGACCGCCGCCTTGGAGCAGCTGATCAGCGGCTGAGGGCGGCTGGCAGCGCCGGCTGAGGCTTGGCCGTCGTCTGCGACAGCTCAGTGCAGCCCTGGCGGAACTGTGAGAGTGCAAGCCAGAGCTCGACCATGAAAAAACCCCGCCGAGGGCGGGGTGTGGTGGTGAGAAAAATCCTGGTGGGGGAGGATCCCGAGGATCACACCTTGCGGGAGTAGTACTCCACCACCAGCAGTTCGTTGATCTCCAGCGCCACCCATTCACGCTCAATGCGGCCGTTGACCTTGGCCGAGAGCTTGGCTTTGTCGAGCTCGAGGTTGGGGGGGATGTTGGAGAGGCCTGGGAACTCCAGGTTGCCTTCAGCCAGCTGCTTGCTGGCCTTGCGCTGACGCACGATGATCACATCACCGGCTCGGCACTGATAGCTGGGGATGTCAACGACGCGGCCATTCACGGTGATGTGGCCGTGGTTCACCAGCTGGCGGGCGCCGGGCACGGTGGGGCCGAAGCCGAGACGGAAGCAGACGTTGTCGAGACGGTTCTCGAGCAGTTTGAGCAGGTTGGTTCCGGTGGAACCTTCCTGGGCGCGCGCTTTCTTCACGTAGCGCACGAGCTGGCGCTCGGAGATGCCGTAGTTGAAGCGAAGCTTCTGCTTCTCTTCCAGGCGGATGGCGTATTCGGAGCGCTTGCGACGGGCTTGGCCGTGCTGACCGGGGGGATAAGCCCGCTTGGCGGACTTACGGGTGAGACCGGGGAGGTCTCCCAAGCGCCGCGTGATCCTCAGGCGAGGGCCGCGGTATCGGGACATCGGGGAAAGCTGTTCAAAGGGATGGACCGGCGCCGCCGTTGACCTGGGAGCATGCTGGAGGTTTCCCTCGGCAGCTCCCGGCAGTGGAACGCCAGCCCATCACTCTATCTTTCCGGGCCAACGCCCTCTCCGCCCTGGTCGCGAGGGTGCTTATGGGCCTGATCCAGGCCTACCGGCAGTGGCTGTCTCCCCTGCTGGGGCCCCGCTGCCGCTTCATCCCCAGCTGCAGCGCCTATGGCCTGGAGGCCATTCAACGCCATGGCCCCTGGCGGGGTGGTTGGCTCACGGCCCGCCGCCTGCTGCGCTGTCACCCCTTCACCCCGTGCGGCTGCGATCCGGTTCCCGATTGAAGCTCTCCCCCCACACCCTCCCTTGCTGATGACCGCCACGGCCGGCCTGCCCCCTCTGACGCTCTACCGGCGCGACGGCTGTTGCCTCTGCGACGGGCTGGAGCAACGGCTGCGGGCGCTTGAACCCCGTCCCGACCTGGTGCTGGTGGATGTGGCGAGCGACCCCGCGCTCGAGGCCCGTTACGGGCTGGAGATTCCGGTGCTGGCTGTACGGCGCGCCGATCAGCTGCAGGAATTGCCGCGGGCATCGCCGCGGCTCAGCGGGGCCGCCCTCGACCGCTGGCTGAGGAAGTGTCTGGCAGCGCTATCGGATGCCCCCGAATCCGCCTAAAACCCTGCGAACCCCGATCCCACGGCGGCGGCTGCCCCCACCCCCATGACCCAGCCTCTCCATTCCCTCCTGCACCAGAGCGGTCTGGAGGTGCCCCGCACCCTGGGGGATGAGACCGTCACCGGCGTGAGCTGCGATTCCCGCCAAGTGGGCGCCGGCACCCTGTTCGTGGGGGTGCCCGGTGGTCAGGTGGACGGCGGCGTGTTCTGGCCCAAGGCGCTGAGCAATGGCGCGGTGGCTGCGGTGATCGGCGCGGCGGCCGCCGCCCAGTGCCCGCCCTCCGCCACCGACCCAGTGCTGGTGGTGCAGGGACCGCTGGCGGAAATTGCCGGACGGCTGGCCGCGGCCTTCTGGGGGGAGCCCAGCCAGCAGCTGGCCCTGATCGGCGTCACCGGCACCAACGGCAAAACCACCACCACCCATCTGATCGAACATCTGGCAGCCGCCTGCGGCCAGCCGGTCGCCCTGTTCGGCACGCTCAGCAACCGCTGGCCCGGACACAGCGCCACCGCCTCGCACACCACCGCCTTCGCCGACGAGCTGCAGCGGCAACTGGCCGAGGCGGTGGCCGCAGGCGCCCGGGTCGGGGCGATGGAGGTGAGCTCCCATGCCCTTGATCAAGCGCGGGTGGCGGGCTGCCGCTTCGCCGGTGCCGTGTTCACCAACCTCACCCAGGACCACCTCGACTACCACCCGTCGATGCAGGCCTACTTCGAGGCCAAGGCGCTGCTGTTCGCCTCCGAGCGGCTGGCAGGGGGCGCCGTGGTGAACATCGACGACCCGTGGGGCGCGCAGCTGGCGGAGCGCCTGACGGAAACCCTCGGCGAGCGACTCTGGCGCTGCTCCCTGGCGACACCGGCCGAAGCGCCGGCGGGGGCGGGCGTGGCGGAGCTGGGTGTGCGTGATCTGGTGGTCGGGGCCGATGGCGTCAGCGGCACCCTGGTGAGCCCGCTGGGCTCAGGGCCGTTCTGCTCGCCGCTGGTGGGGCGCTTCAACCTGATGAACCTGCTGGAGGCGGTGGGCGCCCTGCTGCAGCAGGGGCTGGAGCTGGCCCCGCTGCTGGCGGCGATCGACAGCTTCCGCGGGGTGCCCGGCCGCATGGAGCGGGTGGTGCTGGCTGGTGGTGCCGGCACTGACCTGCCGGCGGTGCTGGTGGACTACGCCCACACCCCCGATGGGCTGGAGAACGCCCTGGCCGCCTGCCGGCCCTTCTGCTCCGGCCGGCTGATCTGCGTGTTCGGCTGCGGCGGTGACCGTGACCGCGGCAAGCGGCCCCAGATGGCGGCGATCGCCGCCCGGCTGGCGGATCGGGTGGTGGTCACCTCCGACAATCCGCGCACGGAAGACCCCCAGCGCATCCTCGACGACGTGGTGGCCGGCATTCCCGCCGGCACCGACCTGGTGGTGGAGGGAGACCGGGCCACCGCCATCGCCCTCGGCATCGCCAGCGCCGCGCCCGGCGATCTGGTGCTGATCGCCGGCAAGGGCCATGAGGACTATCAGATTCTTGGCACCACCAAGATCCACTTCGACGACCGGGAAGAAGCGCAGAAGGCGCTGCAGCTCAGAACCGTCTGAGGAGGAAACGACCCTGCCAGGGGCCGGCAGGCACACTGACCGCCCCCCTGAAAACTGTGCGTCTGAACACACAAACGGC
Organism: Marcopretia estuarina LEGE 06307; assembly: GCF_056633115.1. Lineage (NCBI taxonomy): Bacteria > Bacillati > Cyanobacteriota > Cyanophyceae > Synechococcales > Prochlorococcaceae > Marcopretia > Marcopretia estuarina. The sequence goes on from NZ_JBSJOY010000003.1 coordinate 97,954, forward strand.
CGAAAACCAGCACCAGGCGGTGAGAAGATCAACCGCGATACCGCCGCTTAACCCGCATGGCCTCCAGCGTTCCACTGGCGAAGAAGTTCTTCGCTGAACTGATCGGCACCTTCTGGCTGGTGCTCGGAGGCTGCGGCAGCGCCGTGCTGGCAGCGGTGTTCCCCTACGACAACCCCGCCGCCAACCCTCTGGGCCTGGGCTTCCTCGGCGTCTCGCTCGCCTTCGGTCTGACCCTGCTGACCATGGTCTACACCTTCGGGCACATCTCCGGCTGTCACATCAACCCGGCCGTCAGCTTCGGGCTGTGGGCCGGCGGCAAGTTTCCCGGCTCCCAGCTGCTGCCCTACATGATCGCCCAGGTGCTCGGCGGCGTGATCGCCGGCGGTGTGATCCTGCTCGTGGCCAGCGGCAGGGAGGGCTTCGCCCTCACTGGTGGCAATCCGCTGGCCACCAACGGCTGGGGAGCCCACTCCCCCGGCGGCTACGGCTTCCTGGCCGCGCTGGTGATCGAGGTGATCCTCACGTTCGTGTTCCTGCTGGTGATCATGGGCGCCACCGATCGCCTGGCTCCCGGCGGCTTTGCCGGGGTGCCGATCGGTCTCAGCCTCACCCTCATTCACCTGATCAGCATCCCCGTCACCAACACCTCCGTGAACCCCGCCCGCAGCACCGCCGTGGCGGTGTGGGTCGGCGGCGATGCCATGGCTCAGCTGTGGCTGTTCTGGGTGGCACCGATTGCCGGCGCCCTGCTGGCGGGCTGGGTTCACCGCACCCTGATGGCCTCCGACACGGTCGGCTGAACGCTCCTGGCTCACGTCACCGTCGGCGGAGCCCTCCTGGGTCACCGCCGGCGCCTCACACCAGCTGACACAGGGCATCGAGCAGCCGTTCCACTTCGGCTGCGCTGGTGGTCACATGGGTGCAGGCACGCAGACAGCACGGGTCGTCGAGGCTGCGCAGCCAGAGTCCCTGCTTCCCCAGCGCCTCCACCACCGCCTGGGGGGTCTGACCGGCCACGGTGAAACTCACCAGGCCAGCGGGTGGCGCTGCACTCAGCAGCGGCGTGATCCCATCAATCGCCTGCAGCCCCTGCCACAGCTGGCCGCTGCGCTCCTGGATCAGCGAAAGCCGCTGCTCGCACGAGCCCAGCGACTCCAGCAACGCCAGAGAGGTGTGCAACCCTGCCAGCAGCGGCGTGCAGGAGGTGGCCACCTCGAAGCGGCGGCTGTCGGTGTGCCAGGCACTGCCCCCCTGGGATTCGTTCGCCAGGCTGCGCCAGCCTCCCAGCGTGGGCTGCGACTCCACCAGCAGCCGCGCCGACAGCGCCACCCCACCCAGCCCTTCAGGGCCGCAGCACCACTTGTGGCCGGTGAAGGCGTAGATGTCGGCCTGGCTGGCGGCTTCAGCCACGGGCAGGCTTCCCACCGACTGGGCAGCATCCACCAGCAACCATGGCTGGCGCCCATGCTCCCGCAGCCGCGCGGCCACGGCCGCGATCGGCATCACCAGGCCGGTGTTCCAGAGCAAGTGGGAGAGCACCACCAGGCGCGTGCGCGGCGTCAGTGCGGCTTCGAACGCCGCCAGCACAGCGTCATCCACAGCAGCGGGGGAATCGCCGCGGATCTCCTTCACCGCCAGGGTGTCGAGGCTGAGGCCTTCGCGGCGCGCCAGCTCGCGGCAGGCCGCCACGATGCCGGGGTGCTCGCAATCACTGATCAGCAAGGTGTCGCCGGGCTGCCAGGGGAGCCCCCAGAGCGGCAGCACGCAGCCACTCGACACGTTCTCGGTGAGCGCCAACCGATCGGGAGGAACGCCGCAACCGGCCGCCAGAACCCCGCGCAGGCTGCTCAGTTGGGCTGACAGCCATGGCCAGACGTCTGTCGTGAACGGGCCCAGCTCCTGCAGCCGCTGCCAGCTGGCGGTGATCGCCGCGAGCGAGGGCGTCGGCAGCGGGCCCTGCCCGCCGTAGTTGAAGTAGCTCTTGTTCGCCAGCGCTGGCATGAGCTGCCGCAGCTGGGCAGGGGTGTGTGGATCCATGGGGGAAACGATGCCGTCGTCAGGTGAGCACGGAGCCCTTCAGGAAGGGGTGCGCCGCCGCCAGTGCCCGCAGGTTGACACCGGTCACGTGGGCGATATCACCGAGCGCCTCGTGGGTGAGGAAGGCCTGGTGGGCGGTGATCAGCACATTGGGGAAGGTGAGCAGCCTGGCGAGCAGATCGTCTTGAAGCACATGGCTGGAGAGATCCTCGAAGAACACCCCCTCCTCTTCCTCATAGACATCGAGTGCCACTCCACCGAGCCGGCCCGACTTGAGCGCCTCGATCAGCGCGGAGGTGTCAATCAGGCCGCCACGGCTCACATTGACGAGAATCACGCCCGGCTTCATGCGCTCAATGGTTTCGCGCCGAATGATGTGATGGGTTTCCGGCGTGAGCGGAACGTGCAGGGAGATCACATCACTCATCGAGGCCAATGTGATCGGATCGAGATAGGTGATGCCCTCCCGCGCCGCCCAGGCGGGGTCGGGATAGGGGTCGTAGGCCACCACCACCATGCCGAAGCCGTGAAGAATGCGCGCCACGATCTTGCCGATCTTGCCCGTACCCACGATTCCCACCGTCTTGCGATGCAGATCGCTCCCCACGAGGCCCTGCAGCGAGAAATTCATCTCCCGCACCCGGTTATAAGCCCGGTGCACCTTGCGGTTCAGGCTCAGCAGCAACGCCACCGCATGTTCAGCCACCGCATAGGGGGAATAGGCCGGAACATGGGTCACCGTGAGCCCCAGTTCCCTGGCTGAATCCAGATCGATATTGTTGAAGCCGGTGCAACGCAGGGCCACCAGTGTGATGCCCCTCGCCACCAGCTGCTGGATACAGGCCCGGTCGACCACATCGTTGACGAAGACACAGACAGCCTTGGCCCCTTCAGCGGCGGCGGCAGTATCCGCAGTGAGGCGAAAGGCAAGAAAGCGAAGCTGCACATCTGCGCCTGTGGCCGCTGGGAGATGGAGCCGGTCGTAGGGCTTCGCATCAAACACCGCCACGGTCAACGTCGTGGCGGCAGGGTCCGGAGGGGTGACAGATGGCAGAACCTGTGTGGGCGAAGGCTCTGGGTGTGTGAGCGAAGGCTGAACGTGAGTCGCCGTGGCCTCAACGTTCAGCGAAGGCTTCGAAGCATCCATGACCAAACGAACCGCACTGGATGGATCATCCAGGCGACCCTAACCAGCCACAGCGACCGTCAACCCTGGCCTGTGTGGGTTCAGAGAACCTGGCCCACCATCACAGCGGCGAGAGCGGAAAACAGGGTGATGCCGAGGGCGGTGAGGGGGTTCTGACCCTGGGCCACGGCGAAGGTGGTCACCACACCGGCACCAAGACAAGCCACGGCGATCTGGGTAGCGACGGCGGGACGATCCACGGTGTTCTGTACAACTGCACGGAACCGTAGGGATGGATATTGCGGAGACTTCGCCATTCCCCGGGTTTCGTTACCCGGCGTCGGGGTTCGTTACTCGGCGTCTGTTTTCGTTACGCCGCGCAATCTGGAGGCCGGGCGGGCCCGGCCACTCTCGGCCCAGTGTTTGAGCGCCTCCAACTGTTCCCGCGCCGTGCGCGACAGGGGCACCAGATCACTGGCGGCGGCAATCAGATCAGGCTCACCGAACTCCCTGTGGTCGCCGAAGGCGAGGTGCATGGCCTCCACCACCACCTGCTCCAGTTCTGCGCCGGAGAAGCCAGCGGTGCGGTCCACGAGCACATCCAGGGGGATGCGGTGGTCGGGGCGCCGCCGGCGCAGCTGCAGATCGAGAATCGCCAGCCGCTCAGCCACATCAGGCAGATCGAGCAGGAAGATCTCGTCGAAGCGTCCTTTGCGCATCAGCTCGGGGGGCAGGCTGTCCACCCCGTTGGCGGTGGCCACCACGAACACGGCGGAGGTTTTCTCCGCCATCCAGGTGAGCAGGCTGGCCAGCACCCTCTGACTGGTGCCGCCGTCGCTGCGGCTGTCGCCACCGAAGCCCTTGTCGATCTCGTCGATCCAGAGCACGCAGGGGGCCATGGCCTCGGCGCGGCGGATCATGTCCCGGGTGCGGGCCTCGCTGGCTCCTACCAGGCCGGCGAACAGGCGTCCCACATCGAGGCGCAGCAGCGGCATCGCCCAGCTGTGGGCGATCGCCTTGGCTGTGAGCGATTTTCCCGTGCCCTGTGGACCGACCAGCAGCACGCCGCGGGGTAGCGGCAGGCCATAGCGCTCGGCCTCGTCGCTGAAGGCCAGCTTGCGCTGCTTCAACCAGTGCTTGAGGGCGTCGAGGCCGCCGATGTCGGAGGGGGTGGCTTCGGTTGGGCAATACTCCAGCAGCTCGCTGCGGGCGATCGCCTGCCGCTTCTCCTCCAGCACTTCGGTGAGATCGGCTTCGCCGAGCTGCCCCCGGCGGGCCAGGGCCCGGGCGGCCACCTGACGGATGCGTTGCTCGGTGAGGCCGCTACAGCAGTGGGCCAGTTGCTCCAGCAGGGCAGGCTCCGGCGGCCGGCCGCTGGCCTGACCGATGTTGGTGAGCAGCTGGCTGATCTCGCTGGGACTGGGAAGGGGCAGCTCGAGCACGGTGATGCACTCCTCCAGTTCGCGCGGCACCTGCCAGTCGGGGGCCGTGATCACCAGGGTGCGGGGCTGGCGGCGCAGGCTGGTAGCCAGATTGCGCAGGCGGCGCGAGATGCCCGGGTCCTCGCAGTAGCGGTTGAAATCCAGCAGCAGCAGGATCGCTGGTTGATCCGGAGGCAGGGATTCGATGCTGTCGAGCGCCGCCATCGGGTTGCGGGCTGCCTCCCCCCGCCGGTTGGGCAGGCCCTCCAGCCCCTGCACGAAATCCCAGCGCAGCAGCAGCCGCTGGCCCAGCCGCTCGGCTGCGGTGGTGAGCAGCGCCTGGATGCGCTCCTCTTCAGGGCTGCGGATCCAGAGGATCGGCGTGCGCGAACGGATCAGCAGATCCAGCTGGTCGATCCAGGGCGCCGTCATCGGCCGGCTTCAGGGGCGCTGAACGGGAAGGGAGCGGCGACGTGGGGCATGGGAGCGGATCAGCGGAGCTCACGCAACCGCGCCCAGCGCGGGTCGATCCCAGCACCATCCTGGGAAGCGGGATCGGGGATCGGGGCCGCGTCGTGGGTGCCCCAGCTGGCAGGCCCGGGGCAGTCGGGGCCGCAATGGTTGCGCAGGGGCCATTGCAGGCTGAGCTGCTCGAACAGCCAATGGGCGGGATCGAAACTGCCCTGGGGATCGAGGCGCTCGCAGGGGCCATCGAGCGGGTCGTCATCTGGCTCGCTCGGTTCAGCCTCGCCGATCCAGAGCGGTTCACGCTCCTTGAAGGCGATCGGCTGGTTGTAGTGGCGCAGGCAGCGGTCGCAGCAGAGGGTGATGATCGTGTGAGCCGCACCGCTCACCTCCAGCACGCTGCCGCCATGCAGGGCAGTGATCGTGCCCCGCACCGGCGTGAGGGTGGTGAGGGCCGGCAGATGCTGGTCGACCTCCCAGTGACACCCCTGGGGCATCAGCCGCAGCTGCTGCAGGGGGATCGGCTGCAGCGGCACCGCCTGCGGAGGGTGGGAGGGGCCGCGCTGCGTCACTTCTTGCTCTTGGGCTCAAACGGCAGCCGGTCGAGGGAGGCGGCGCCGCTGGAGGCCACCGACACGGTCTGCTGAGCAAGCTGCTGGTCAAGAATCTCCTGGAGGTTGTCCGGAAGGGCTTCGCGGGTGAGCAGGAAGGTCTGCAGGCCCTGGAAGATGTTCGCCACCACCATGTAAAGCAGGACGCCGGCGGGCAACGGGAAGAACAGGAACATGCCGGTGATCATCACGGGCGTGATCTTGTTGGCGGTGGACTGCTGCGGGTTCGGCGGCATGCCCATGCCCGAGAGGATCTGGGAGACGAACAGGCTGGCGCCGAAAGCTCCCACCAGGATGGCGATGTCCCAGTTGATCGCCCCATCGGTGTAGAAGCCCACCTGACCGAGCGCCTTGATGAACAGGAAGCCGCTGCGGGCTGCCAGGCCGGGCACCTTGGCCTCCACCGTGGCGTCACCGGTGCCGATGGCCGTGATCCTGCCGTCGTCGCTCACCGCCACCACGCCATCGCCTTTGGTCACCGACCAGGTGGGCAGGAAGGCCGAACCGTTCTCCACATCGGCGAGGACGGAGGTGAACGGCTTGCCGTCACGGGTGTGCAGCTCGATCTGGGCCGTGTCGCCGACGCCGAGCTTGGTGCCTTGCTCAAGGCTGGCAACCACTGGCACGTGGCTGGTTTCGGTGATGAAGATCGAATGGCTGGCGCTGTTGAACGGCTTCGCTTCCACCGCAGCGATCTGGTCGGCGGGGAGCACCTTGAGGTTCAGGGTGTAGGGCACATCGGCGAAGGGGGACCCCCGCAGGGTGGCGAACAGGGCGAACAGGATCGGCATCTGAACCACCAGCGGCAGGCAGCCAGCCAGCGGGCTGCCGAACTCCTTCATCAACTTGCCCAGCTCTTCCTGCTGCTTCTGGGGGTTGCTGGCGTAGCGCGATTTGATCTCCGCCTGACGCTTCTGCATCACCGGCTGGGCGATGCGCATGCGGCGGGCACTGCGGATGGAACCGGCGCTCAGCGGGAAGAGCGCCAGCCGGATCACCACGGTGAGCGCGATGATGGCCAGCCCGTAGCTCGGCACCAATCCGTAGAAGAAATCGAGGATGGGGAGCAGCAGGTTGTCGGAGATGTAGCCGATCACAGCGGGGTGGGGACGGGGGGAAGGATCTGATCGGCCCAGTGTGCCCGACCAATGGGGCGGTGCGAGCGCACCGGGAGGGAGTGGGGGGCGTCAGGCCGTGGCCAGCTGGGCATCGCCGAATCCCTTCGTTCCTGCTGCGGCGCTGGTCTTGGCTGCCATGCGCTCGAGGATGTAGGCCTCTGTTTCGCGGAAGCGGGGCACGGAGCGCATTTCAAGCTTGGCGCCATCGTTGAGCACCAGCACCATGTCGCCCCAGGCGCCGAAGCCGCGGGGCACCGAGCGCAGCTCGCGGATCTGGCTGTACACCACCTGGCTGCGGTCGCGGCCCAGCCAGCCACCGCTCACGGAGATGCGCCGGCTGGTGATGCGGAAGCGCAGCCAGAGCGCACGCACGATGGCCCCCACGGCGAAGGGGATACCGATCAAGGTGAGACCGAGCAGGAGGTTGAAGATCAGATCGCCCTTGGCCGGACCACCCTCATAAAAGACGGGTTCGGGAATGGTGGGGATCACGGGGAGACCATCGGCCGGGGTACCGCTCATGGGCTCAGACCTGCCTTGCGAAACAGCTCCGCACATTCTCCCAGCAAGGCCTCGGTGTCCGCGTCCGCACTGCCCGGCTTGAGGCTGAGCAGCAGCCAGAGGGCACGGCCGGAGGGCTGGGGGCCGGCACAGCGCTGGTGGAGCCAGGTGTGAAGCTGGCGCCGCAGCTGATTGCGCCGCACCGCCAGCTTGCTGACCTTGCTGCTCACCACCACGGCACAACGCCAGCGGCTGGGCGGGTGTGGGCCACCGGTGCGCAACAGGGCGGGGTCCGCCTCAGTGACGCGCAACACCAGGAGCGATCCATGCACCCTGCGGCCGCTGCGGTAGAGGCGGTCGAAGGCCCGGCGGCTCCGCAGCCTCAGCGCGGCGGGCAAGGCCATGGAGAAGGGCCTGAACGGCCTGGCGAAGGGAATCGGATCAGACGGCCAGGCGGGCGCGGCCGCGGCGGCGGCGGGTGCGGATCACGCGGCGGCCGGTGTGGGAGCGCATGCGCACCCGGAATCCGGAGACGCGCTTGCGTTTGCGGCTGGTTCCTTCGAGGGTGCGCTTCGTCATGGTGCCGCTCTGGGTCTTGCTTGTGGTCGATTGGCCAACTTATCAGGCAGGTGCCCGTGGGCCCGGGCTCAGTTGTTGGTGGGGTCGATCTGGATCAGCCAGCTGCCCAGGTAGCCGGCAAATGGCACATCCCCTGGCGCCTGTGCCAGGGCATTGAACTGATACATGCCCGTGTTGAAGGGATTGAACAGGTTCATGTACACCCCGATGGTGATGTCGTCGGGGATGGGGCGGTCAGGGAAGATCTCGATCGCCTTGCCATTGGCGTTCACCTCGATGGTGGCGGGGATCTGCTCCTTGCAGCGGGTGCGCGACATCACACCGCCTTCCTGCATCACGCAGAGCTTGAGGTCCTTGGGATTGATCTTGGTGTCGAAGGTGGCAGGCACGGCCACGGTGAGCTTGAGAATGGCCGTGTTGCGGTCTTTGGGCCTCAGGATCAGGTAATACTCCGAGCGCTTCAGCCGTGCCGTCTCGGTCATGAAGAAGTAGAGCTTGCGGTAATCCCGGTTGTTGTCCCAGCGGAATTCCAGCAGGCCCGGCGTGCCCTGGGAGCGGGCTGCGGGCACATCGCCGATGGTGGCCGCCAGGGCCGTGCCGGCCAGGGCTAGAGCCAGCGCAGCGCCGGCCCGGGAGAATCGCCGCCGCAACGGGCTCACCGGACGCGCCGGACGGGAGCGGAGCGGGCCGAGCAACGGAAGGGTCATTGGGACGGGGGTGGGGGCCGAAAGGCTGTGGGTGCATTCTCCCTCCCCTGTTCCGGCGGTTCAGCCCAGGCGGGTGCAGCGGCCGAGCTGTCAGTTATGACCGGATCTGTCCGGACGCAACCGGGCTGCCTCGCGCAGGTACGGATGGGCCGGAGGGCGGGAGGCCTCCATCCAGGCGTGGGCCAGCAGCCGGATGCAGCGAGGAAGGTCGCCGGTCACCGCCATCTGCTGGCAGTCCAGCAAAGCCACCGCGTCCCAGCCGGGGTAGCGGCGGGCGATCGCCGCAGGGAAGCAGGCGTTCAGGTCGGGGGTGACCGAGAAGGTGACCGAGAGCACCTGCGGGCCCTCCAGGCCATTGCGGGCAATCAGGGCGTCGAGCAGCTCGGCCACTGCCTCGGCGATGGCCGCGCTGGTGTTGGCCTCGACGGTGATTGCGGCCCGCAGCGCCCGCAGCGCAAGTGGCTGGTTCATGGCCGCCAGAGCCAGAGCGGCTGGCCGCTCCAGGCCAGTTCCAGGCTGAGCGCCTGGTGGAGGCCGGCGAAGAGGTTGCGGCCTGGCAGGAACGACAGCACCCGCTTGGCGGGCTTGCCGAAGGTAGTGGGACGCACCTCCTGTTCATCGAGGCCTGCCAACCGGGCCGCCAGCCGGCGGGCGGTGTCCTCGTCGCCCAGTTCATCCACCAGGCCCAGCTCAAGCGCCTGAGCGCCCGTGAACACCCGCCCATCGGCGAAGCCACGCACCACTTCCTCACTGAGGCACCGACCGGTGGCGACCGCCGCCACGAACTGGTCGTAGCTGGAATCAATCAAGCCCTGCAGCAGGCTGCGCTCCTCGGTGGTGAGGGCGCGGTCGGGGGAAAGGATGTCCTTGTAGGGGCCGCTCTTGACCGTCTCGAAGCTGATGCCCACCCGCTCAAGCAGGCGGGAAAGGTTGTTGCCCCGCAGGATCACGCCGATCGAGCCAGTGATCGTGCCCGGATTGGACACAATGCGCTCCGCCGCCACCCCCACGTACACCCCGCCGGAAGCGGAGATATTGCCGAAGCTGGCCACCACTCGGCAACCCTTGTCCCGCAGGCGGAGCAGGGCGGCGTGGATCTCCTGGCTGTCGCCAACGGTGCCACCAGGGGTGTCGATGCGCAGCAGCAGGGCCGGGCATTCCCGTTCCTCCACCTGGCGCAACGCCTTGAGCACCCGCTCGCGCGTGCCCCCGGCGATCGGTCCCTCGATCACGACGCGGGCCAGGGTTTTGCGGGACTTTCGGCGCCAGGGCCAGGGCATGCGCTGCGGCACGTAGTGGCTGGATCTTAAAAAGGTTGTTGGCGGCCGCTCCGATGACTCCCGTTTTCCGTTGGCTGCCGATGCTGCTTCCCTTCGCGCTGTGGGGAACGGCGATGGCGGCGATGAAGCCGCTGCTCGCCCACAGCGGGCCGCTCACGCTGGCCTGGATGCGTCTGCTGCCCGCCGGCGTGGCCGTGCTGCTGGCCGCCGTAGCGCTGCGGCGCCCGCTCGGGGTGGATCCCGCCGACCGGCTCTGGCTGCTGGCCTTCGCGCTTGTGGACGGCACGCTGTTTCAGGGACTGCTGGCGCGCGGGCTGGAGGGAACCGGCGCCGGGCTGGGCTCGGTGCTGATCGATTCGCAGCCGCTGCTGGTGGCGCTGCTGGCCCGTGCCCTGTTCGGCGAAGCGATCAACCCGGTGGGCTGGCTCGGCCTGTTGCTGGGGCTGGCCGGCATCCTCTGCCTGGGCTTGCCGGCGCCGCTGCTCCAGCACTGGTGGCTGGAGGGTCCCATCAGCTTCGGGGTGCGGGCCTGGAGCCACGGCGAGCTCTGGATGCTGGGCGCCGCCGTGGCTATGGCGGTGGGCACGGTGCTCTGCCGCTTTGCGATGCGGCGCAGCGATCCGGTGGCCATCACCGGCTGGCACATGGTGATCGGCGGGGTGCCGCTGCTGATCGGTGCTGCACTGGGGCCCGCCCTCGATCCGGCGCTGCCGCCCTTCTGGCCGACCTGGACCCTGCAGGAATGGGGCTGGATGGCCTACGCCAGCCTCCTGGGCAGCGCCCTGGCCTACGGCCTGTTTTTCTGGTTCGCCAGCAGCGGCGATCTCACCGGCTTTTCGGCCCTCACCTTCCTCACCCCGGTGTTCGCCCTGCTCTGCGGTCTGCTGCTGCTGGATGAGCACCTGCGCCCGCTGCAGTGGCTGGGGGCCGCCCTGGCGATGGTGTCGGTGCTGCTGATCAACCGGCGCCGCCAACTGTGGGTGCCCGCCAGCGCCACACCGGAGCCGGCCCCATGAGCACGGGTTTGCGGCTGTTGCTGGTGAGCACGCCGGTGGGCACGCTCGGCAGTGGCCGGGGTGGGGGCGTGGAGCTCACCCTGGCGGCGCTGGTGGCAGGACTGGGCGGGCGCGGCCACCGGCTCACGGTGCTAGCCGGTGAAGGTTCCCGGCTGCCCCCCGGCAGCGGGGTGGTGCAGCTGTGGACCTGCCCCGGCCACGACCAGCCCAGCTGGCAGCACCAGAGCCACGACAGTGCCGTGCAGATCCCTGCCGACGGCCTGCTGCCGGCCCTGTGGGACCGGGTGCTGCAGGAGCAGGGCAGCTTCGATGCGGTGCTCAACCTGGCCTACGACTGGCTGCCTCTCTGGCTCACGCCCCACTGCGCCACGCCGCTGTTCCATCTGGTGAGCATGGGCTCGGTGGCGCGGGTGATGGATGCGGTGATCGCCGATGTGGCGCGTCGCTGCCCGGGGCGGCTGGCCTTCCACACGCGCTCCCAGGCGGCGGATTTCGACCTGCCCGGCCCGCCGCTGGTGCTGGGCAACGGTTTCGATCTGACGGCTTATCGCTTCCGCGCCGAGCCCGACCCGGAAGCCCCCCTGGGCTGGGCCGGTCGCATCGCTCCGGAGAAGGGGTTGATCGACGCGGCGCGGGTGGCCGCCGGGCTGGGCCGGCGCTTGCTGGTGTGGGGGGTGGTGGAAGACGCCGCCTACCGGGAAGCGGTGGAGGCGGCGGTGCCGGCCGGCACCGTGCACTGGCGCGGCTTTCTGCCCACCGGGGAGCTGCAGGCGGAGCTCGGCGGCTGCCGCGTGTTCCTGAACACGCCGAAATGGAACGAAGCCTTCGGCAACGTGGTGGTGGAGGCGATGGCCTGCGGTGTGCCTGTAGTGGCCTACCGCCGTGGCGGCCCCGGCGAGCTGGTGGAGCCCGGCATCAACGGCCTGCTCGTTCCTCCCGACGACCTGGAGGCGATGCAGGCGGCCGTGCTTGCCGCCGAAGGCCTCGACCGGCTGGCCTGCAGGCACTGGGTGGAGCGCCATGCCTCGCGGGAGGCATTCGCAGGGCGCGTGGAGGCCTGGCTGCTGGCCGGTCTGGAGCCAGGCTCCCCCGCCGGTCATTCACTACAAGGTCAAACGGCGGGCCGGACGCCGGACGCCGGGACGTAGGTTTCCCACGATCGTTCCGCTGCTCGTGCCCCCTGCCAACCCGCCGGCCGCGGTTCGTCGAGGCAAGGGCTGGCGGCTTGCGCTCCTTGTCACGGCAGTGCTCGGGCTGGGGATCTTCGTTCTGCAACTCGGCGAGGCTGGGCTGGTGGACGAAACGCCACCGCTGTTCGCTGGCGCCGCCCGGGCGATGGCCGAGACCGGCGACTGGCTGACCCCGCGGGTGAACGGACTGCCCCGCTACGACAAGCCGCCGTTGATCTATTGGCTGATGGGGCTGGTGTACGCCCTGCCGGATCACGCCCGCTTCGACCCGCTCGGCAGCTGGGCCGCCGGCCTGCCGTCAGCCCTCTCCAGCATCGGCGTGATGCTGGCCCTCTGCGCCACCCTGGTGCGCTGGCCCCAGCCCAGCCTGGGCCCGGGGGGAGAACGGCTGCCCCGGCGGCCTGCCCGCAGCGCCGTGGTGGCGGCCCTGGCCTTTGCGCTTTCTCCGTTGGTGCTGCTGTGGGGGCGCATCGGCGTCAGCGATGCCCTGCTCAGCGGCTGTCTGGCCGTCAGCCTGCTGCTGCTGTGGCAGGCCTGGGCCGACCCCGGCCGCCCCTGGTGGCCAGGCTGGCTGGTGCTGGGCCTGGCGGTGCTGGCCAAGGGGCCGGTGGCTGTGGTGCTCGCCGGCCTCACCCTCGTCGGCTTCGGGTGGCATCAGGGCAGTCTGCCGGCCCTCTGGGCACGGCTGAAGGCCGGGCGCGGCCTGGTGATCACAGCGCTGGTGGCCGTGCCCTGGTATGCCGCGATGCTGGTGGTGGAGGGGCAGCCCTTCTGGGACAGCTTCTTCGGCTACCACAACCTGCAGCGCTTCAGTTCGGTGGTGAACGACCACCTCCAGCCCTGGTGGTTTTTCCTGCCGGTGCTGGTGATCGCCAGCCTGCCATTCACACCGCTGCTGCTGCTCGGCCTGAAGCGTGGCCTGGCCAGAACCCCGAGGGCGCCCCAGCACTCCTTGCGCAGCTTTGCCGCCTGGTGGTTGCTGGCTGTGCTGGTGTTCTTCACCATGGCAGCCACAAAACTGCCGAGCTACTGGCTGCCTGCCACCCCGGCGGCGGGCCTGCTGATCTCCCTGGCGGCCCAGGACGGCGAAAGCGGCAGGCGGGACGGCGAAGGGCGTGGCGCTGGGGCCGGCCGCTGGTTCCTGCTCGCCCAGGCCGCCACCGTGCTGCTCACCACCACGGTGGCGGTGGCGCTTTGGGTGTCCAACACCTGGATACCCCTGATCAAGGATCCAGAGATGCCCACCCTGACGGCGGAGCTCACCGCCAGCGGGTTCGTCGAGAGGGCAGCCCTGTTCTGGACCCTGGCGGCCCTGGTCGGCCTGCTCTGCCTGTGGCGGGTGGTGCCCGGCTGGCTGCTGGGGCTGCAGCTTCCCTTGGTGGCATTCCATCTCTTCGCCCTGCTGCCGCTATGGCAACTCGGTGATGGCGTGCGGCAGCGACCGGTGCGAGAAATGGCCGCCAGCGTGCAGCGGGAGATCCGCCCCAGCGAGGCCCTGGCGATGGTGGGGGTACTCAAGCCTTCGCTGCACTACTACACCGGTCGAGTGGTGATCTACGAGGGGATTTCCGTCGATGGCATGGTGAACCTCAGCGATCGCCTGCGCCACGAGCAGCGCGAGGGGCAGCAGCCCAGTACCCGCGCCGAGTCCCCCACCGTGCTCGTGGTGATCGATCACAACACGAGCCAGCTGCCCTACTGGCGCGCCGTTCAGGGGGAAGAGCTTGATCGCGCCGGCATCTACCGCCTCTGGCGCGTGGACCGCGCGCGGTTGGAGAGCGCCGCCGCGGCGCTGGTGAACAGGGGGGCAGGCCGTCCTAGCTGGCGGGATCCAAGGCCGGAGCGCTATTGAGCGCCGTCCTGGCGCACGCAGAAGCTGCAATGCCCCCAGCGCTTCAGTTCACCAGCTGGAGCGGGTGCGCCGCAGCGGGGGCAATCGGTGAGGCCTTGCACATCGATGCGGCTGGGGTGGGCAGCCCAGACCTCTGCCTCACTCTCGCTGCCAGCGCTGGCGGCGGCGGCTGGGTGGTGGTGCTGAAAGCGCAGATCGCGGATCTGGAAGCCCGCGCCCCGCAGCGCTCCCAGCAGCTGATGGCGGTTGAAGCGGAGCGCCTGCAGCCACTGCGGGTGGTTCGCCCCCACCCACAGCACCCCGGCCTGCAGCGACAGGGGGCGGCAATGGGGCGCCAGCTGAGCACCCGCCACCTTCGGCCAGGCCTGCCACAGCGCCGCCAGGCTGCCGTTGCGGCGCCACTGGGCAGAGAGGGCGGTGAGACAGGTGCCCACCGCGGTGGCAGGCCGCCGCTGCGGCGCCACCAGCACCTGCAGGGAGCCGAAGCGACGGGTCTGGTCGCGGGGGGCGATCGCCATGGGGCCAGGTTAGGTGCGGGCAACCGGCGGAGCCAGGGCCGCCCGCCACCGCTACCCTCGGACGTGCCCCCTCCATGATCCATGGGCTTCTTCGATCGGCTCAGCCGCCTGCTGCGGGCCAACCTCAACGATCTGGTCAGCAAGGCGGAGGATCCGGGCAAGATCCTGGATCAGTCGGTCGCGGACATGCAGTCCGACCTGGTGAAGCTGCGCACGGCCGTGGCCACCGCGATCGCCAGCCAGAAGCGCATCCAGAATCAGGCGCAGCAGGCGGAAGCCCAGAGCAAAACCTGGTACGAGCGGGCCGAGCTGGCGCTCAAGAAAGGCGAGGAGGATCTGGCGCGCGAAGCGCTCAGCCGCCGCAAGACCTATCAGGACACCGCCACCGCGCTCAACAACCAGCTCTCCAGCCAGGCAGGCCAGGTCGACGCGCTGAAGAAGAGTCTGCTGGCACTGGAAGGCAAGATCGCCGAGGCCAAGACCAAGAAGGACATGCTCAAGGCCCGCTCCCAGGCGGCGCAGGCCCAGGAGCAGTTGCAGAGCGCCGTCAGCGGCTTGGGCACCAACTCCGCCATGGCCGCCTTCGAGCAGATGGAGGAGAAGGTGCTGCAGCAGGAGGCCCGCAGCCAGGCCGCGGCCGAGCTGGCCGGCGCCGACCTGGAAAGCCAGTTCGCCTCCCTGGAGGGCAGCGAGGTGGACGACGAGCTGGCCGCTCTCAAGAACCGGCTGGAAGGCGGCCCTGCCGCCACCCCCCTGCTGGCCGCCGACAGTCCCACCCCCCTGCTGGAACCCGTGAAGGCCGCGGAAGTGGATGCCGAGCTCGAAGAGCTCAAGCGCTCAATCGACAAGCTCTGAGCTCCGGCGGTGCGGCAGGATCCCCGCCAGGGGATTCCTAGACTTGGACTCTCCCGATCCCTGCTCGTTCCCTCCCGTGGCCGTTGCCCAGTTCACCGACGCGAACTTCGCCTCCGACGTGCTTGAGCGGCCCGGCGCGGTACTGGTTGACGTCTGGGCCAGTTGGTGTGGCCCCTGCCGCCTGATGGCGCCGCTGATGGAGGCGGCCGCCAGCGATTACGCCGGGCGCCTGGAGGTGGGCAAGCTGGAGGCCGATGGCAACCCCAGCGTGCGCGATGCCCTGAAGATCCAGGGGCTACCCACCCTGATCCTGTTCAAGGGCGGCGAAGAAGTGGCCCGCCATGAAGGGGCGATGGCCCGTCCACAGCTCAACGCCTTCCTTGATGCCCATCTCTGAGCGGGTCGCCCGCCTGGGCAGCGGAGTCTTCGCCCGCAACGATCAACGCAAATCCGACCACCGGCAATACTGCAGCGCCCTGAGCGCTGCCGATCCCAGCAGCAGCCCCGCGCCGCTGCTGGATCTCTCGCTCGGCTCCACCGATCTGCCGCCGCCGCCGCAGGCGCTGGCGGCCATGGCGGCGGCACTCACCGAGCCGGGCAGCTCCTCTTACTGCCTGCACGCTTCCACGCGTCCGTTCCGGGAGGCGGCTGCCGCCTGGGCCCGGCGCCGCTTCGATGTGGCCGTCGATCCTGACAGCGAAGTGCTGCTGCTGGTGGGCTCGCAGGAAGGCACCGCCCACCTGCCCCTGGCCGTGCTTGACCCGGGCGACCGCGCCCTGCTGCTGGATCCCTTCTACCCCTCCCACCGCGGCGGCCTCGAGCTGGCAGGTGCGCGCTCCCTGCTGCTGCCCCTGCAGGCCGAGCAGGGCTGGCGGCCGCCGTTCGAGCAGGTGCCCTCCAGCCAGTGGGAGCAGCTCAAGCTGATGGTGCTTGGCTATCCGCACAACCCCACCGCCACCACGGGCGAACAGGCCTGGCTGGAGGAAGCGGCCGCACGAGCCGTGCAGCACGGCTTCGTGTTCGCCCACGACAACCCCTACGTGGACCTGGCCTTAGAGGGCGAAGCGCCCGCCTTGCTGCGCAGTCCGCACTGGCGCCAGTGCGGGATCGAATTCTTCTCGCTCTCCAAAAGCTGGTGCCTGGGCGGCTTCCGGCTCGCCTTCGCGATCGGTGCCGCCCCCTTGATCACCGCCCTGCGCCAGGTGAAAGGAGTGGTCGACTTCAACCAGTCGCTGGCGTTGCAGGCCGGGGCGATCGCCGCCCTGGAGCAGGCGCCGCAGTGGCCGCAGCAACTGCGTGCCACCTACCGGGAGCGCCGCGACCGCATGATGGGGGCGCTCGAGGCCCAGGGCTGGCCGGTGCAGCGGCCCTCCATGGCCCTCTACCTCTGGCTGGAGCTGCCGCCCGTGGCCCGCGCCATGGGCTCGGAAGCCTTCTGCGCGGCCCTGCTGAAGGGCAGCGGTGTGGCGCTCACCCCGGGCAACGGCTTCGGCGACGGCGGCGAGGGGTGGGTGCGGCTGGCGCTGGTGCATCCGGCGGCGGAGCTGGAGGCCGGCGCGGTGCGAATCGGGAACTGGCTGCGTTCCTTCTCCGGGTGAGGTGGTCGCTGGCTGGCCGCACCGGCCCATGATCGGCCGCATCGCCGCTGCCCGACGCGAGCTGCAGCTGCGGGAGGGGTACCTCGCGCCACCTCTGCCCTGGAGGCTGGCGATGGTGCCGGTATGCGGGAGCACGGAACGGCTGCTCGATCAACGAAAGGCAGGGTGGGGCTCCGGGCCACTGGCACTGCTGGCGCAGCGGCAGCGCTTCGGCCATGGCCAGCAGGGTCGCCCATGGGTCTCGCCCCACGGTGGGGTCTGGTTGAGTGCGGCGCTGCCGTGGCCGCCTCAGGGGGCTTCCCTCGCCATGGCGGCGGCCGTGGGTCTGGCGCTGCAGCTGGAGGCGCTAGGGCTGGCGCCCACGCTGAAATGGCCGAACGATCTGCTGCTGCACAACTGCAAGGTGGCGGGACTGCTGCCACGGCTGCGCCTGCGCGGCGGCCGCATCCAGGCGGCCCGGGTGGGCATCGGCCTCAACGGGGAGAACCCTGTACCGGCTGGGGCGATCAACGTGCGCCAGGCGCTGGCGCTCAGCGGCCAGGCTCGACGGCAGGGAGCCGATGCCATCCGCCTGGCAGCCCGGGTGCTGCTGGCGCTTGACTGGGCCGTGGCGGCGGCCGTTGAACCGGAGCGGGTGTGGCAAGAAGCCGACAGGCGACTGCATGGCCGCGGTCAACCCTTGCTGTGGCAGGGAGAGACCTGGATGGTGGCCGGGCTGGCCCGCGACGGCGGCCTGGAACTGCGACGTGGCGCGGAGTGCACCATCGTGCGCCGCCGCTTCGCAGAACTGTCGCCCCAGGTTGCCTAAGCTGAACTCGCATTTTGCCACCTGGTGTGAACCGCCTTCGTCATCTGCCCGTGCTCGCGATCGGACTGGCCTCTGTGATCGGAGCGCCGCTCGCCCTCGCCGAGCTGCGCGATGCCGCGGCCGGTGCCCCAGCCGCCATCGCACCAGCTCCCACAGCTCCTGCTGCGCCCCTTCCCGCACCCCCCCCGCCGGCGGTGCCCCAGGCGCTCACCCCGCCAGCCCCACCCCTGGTACCCCAGGCAGGCTCCAGCGACACCTCCCCCCAGCCGCTACGACCCAGCCTGCAGCGTTCCCAGACCCCAGCCCTCTCCTTTGACCAGGTGCTGGATCGCTTCGAGCGTGAGGGAGTGGTGACACCGGCCGAACGGCGGCGGGCACGCCTCGGCGCCGTGGTGCGACCTGAAAACATGCCGGCCCATCGCCAGGCTTGCAGCGAGGGCGCCCTCTCCCCCTCCGAATGCCGCGGCGTGGTGGTGAGCTAGCCTGGAAGTGATTCTGTCACCGGCTCCGGCGGCCTGCTCCCCGATGGCACCTATGCCAGCGGCGGGCCCGGATCCATGCCGCTGCCTCCGATCACCGTGCCCGTGTCGGCACTGCTGGCCGGCCAGGGGGGCAACTTCAGCCTTGCCAGCGTGTTCCGCATCACCCCCAGGCCTGCGCCGCTCCTGGGCAACGGCAACCGCAGCCTGCTGTTTCCGCTGATCGGCTCGGCTGTCACCACTAGCGAATTCGGCTGGCGGATGCACCCGGTGATCGGTAGCTGGCTGATGCATGCGGGCCGGGATCTGGCGGCGCCGGAGGGCACCCCAGTGGTGGCGGCCCTGGCCGGGCGAGTGGTGAGCAGTGGCCTGGCCGGCGGCTACGGCCTGGCGGTGGAGGTGGAGCATGAGCGTCCCCTGCGCCGCACCCTCTACGGCCACCTCTCCGAGCTGTTCGTCAAAGAAGGGGAGTGGGTGGCCCAGGGCGAAGTGATCGGCCGGGTCGGCAGCACCGGGCTGAGCACCGGCCCTCATCTTCACTTCGAGTTGCGCCAGCCGGCCAATGGCGGCTGGGTGGCGGTGGAGCCGGGAGAATTCGACCCGGGCCGTCAGCTGCTGGGCGGCAGCGATGCGATTGCCCTGCTGATGGGCCAGTTGCTGGAAACGCTCGAACGTCCCAGTGCACCAGCCGCTTCCAGCGCCGCAGGGCCGGGCTAGGCGAAGGCGTCATCCAGGCGGCCATCGCGGAAGTGCACGATGCGATCGGCCCGCGCAGCCACGTCGTCTTCATGGGTGACCATCACCACGGTCATCCCTTCCTGGTGCAGCTGATCAAAGATCTCCAGCACCTCCTGGGTGGTCTGGGAATCCAGCGCCCCTGTGGGTTCGTCGGCCAGCAGCAGGGCCGGCCGGTTGATGATCGCCCGCGCGATCGCCACACGTTGCTGCTGACCACCGGAGAGCTGGTTCGGTTTGTTCTGCAGGCGATGGCCGAGCCCGACACGTTCGAGGGCTTCAATGCCCAGCTGGCGGCGCTGCTCGGCGGGGATGCCGGCGTAGATCATCGGCAACATCACGTTGTCGATTGCGCTCATGTGGGCCAGCAGATGAAACTGCTGGAACACGAAACCCAGCTTGCGGTTGCGAAGATCGGCCAGCTCGTCGTCGTCGAGATCCTCCACCGCCGATCCGCTGAGCCGGTAATGGCCAAACGTGGGACGATCAAGGCAGCCGATGATGTTCATCGCCGTGCTTTTGCCTGAACCGGAAGCTCCCATCACGGCGAGATAGTCGCCCTCCATCACCGTGAGGCTGAGTTCATCAAGGGCACGCACCTCGGTGTCGCCTGAGCCATACACCTTGCTTACGCGATCAAGGACGGCCACGGGCTCATGGGCCCGGGGCCGTAAGAGCTCCGAAGGGGCCGTGAGCGTCATCCCAGCAGGGCAGGCGTGGGAGGAACGGGGGCCACGGCGATGGCGGTGGCTTCACGGGCGGCGGAAGAGGCAATCGACTGCTGCAGCATCGGCGTGCCGGTGACGGCCTCATTCGCCCAGCTGAATAGCGGATTGGAGAGCACACCGCCCACCGCCGTGATCAGCACGCAGGCCACCAGGGCGGTGCGCAGGGTGCCCATGCCAGCCAGATTCCAGGTGATCGCCGGGTAGGCCTTCACCACATCGGAGGCTTCCTGCGGCTCCTTCACTACCATCATCTTGATCACCGAGATGTAGTAGTAGATCGACACCACCGACGTGATCAAGCCAACCACCACCAGCAGATACTGGTGGTCGGCCCAGCCGGCAAAGAACAGATAGATCTTGCCGAAGAAGCCGAGCATCGGCGGGATTCCCCCCAGCGACAGCAGGCAGAGACTGAGACCGAGCGTGATCAGTGGATCTTTCTGATAAAGGCCGGCGTAATCGGAAATGCGGTCGCTGCCGGTGCGCAGCGAGAACAGGATGATGCAGGCGAAGGCGCCCAGGTTCATGAACAGGTAGGCCGCCATGTAGAGCACCATGGCGGCATAGCCGTCTTCGGTGCCGCACACCAGGCCGATCATCACGAAGCCGGCCTGACCGATCGAGCTGTAGGCCAGCATCCGCTTCATGGTGGTCTGGGCCAGGGCCACCACGTTGCCCAGGGTCATGCTCAGCACCGCCAGCACGGTGAACAGCAGCTTCCACTGCGTGTCGAAGGTGTCGAAGCAGCCCACCAGCAAGCGCAGGGCCAGGGCGAAGCCGGCGGCCTTGGAGCCCACGGAAAGGAACGCCACCACCGGGGTGGGCGACCCCTCGTAGACGTCCGGGGTCCACTGGTGGAAGGGCACCGCAGCGATCTTGAAGGCCACGGTGGCCAGCACGAACACCAGGGCCAATGCCGTGACCGGCGTGGCACTGGTCTGAAGGGCAAGTCCGACCGCGTCAAGGCCGGTGGAGCCGCCAGTGAGGCCGTAGAGGAGGGAGGCGCCGTAGAGAAAGACCGCAGCGGCGGCGGAACCCACCAGCAGATATTTGAGCGCTGCCTCGCCGGAGCGGGCATCCCGCTTCATGTAGCCCGACAGGAGATAGCTGGACACCGAAAGGGTTTCCAGCGACACGAAGATGCTGACCAGATCAGTGGAGCCGCACAGGAACATGGCACCGAGCGTGGCCGCCAGCAGGATCGCGGCGTATTCGCCAACCGGGCTGCCAGAACGCTCCACGTAGCGCCAGCTGATCATCAGCGAGAGCAAGGTGGAGGCTGCCACCACGGCGCGGAAAGCCACCGCCAGATCGTCCGCCA
Organism: Marcopretia estuarina LEGE 06307; assembly: GCF_056633115.1. Taxonomy (NCBI): domain Bacteria; kingdom Bacillati; phylum Cyanobacteriota; class Cyanophyceae; order Synechococcales; family Prochlorococcaceae; genus Marcopretia; species Marcopretia estuarina. Next base: position 118,899 of record NZ_JBSJOY010000003.1, read on the forward strand.
GGAACGAGCCAAGGAACGAAGGCTCCAGCGGCGCGTTCCACTGCAGAGCCAGGAGCACCAGAGCCGTGCCCAGGCCGGCGTAACAGATCGGCGGCACCCAGCGGATCGCCGCTTCCTCGCCGGCCAGATCAACCAGCAGGCAGATCAGCAGGGCGATGAGGATGGCAGCCTCGGGCGCAATGGCGCCGGAATTGAGCTGGGCGGCGGTGATTCCCAGGCCGATCGCAGGCGCTGTGGCCAGGGAGGCGACGGCCAGGTGGGGCAGTTCCGTCAGGGCGGGAAGGGCGCCAAACAGATCCATGTCGGCTTCAAACGATCGCCTTGTCGAGCGGACTGTAGCGGCGGCGCCGATCATTCTCAGGCGGGGCGGGCCGCCGATGCGATAAAGAGGGAACCGGTTCATCGCCTGCCTGTGGCGCACACCCTGGTCATCGTCGAGAGCCCCACCAAGGCCCGCACCATCCGCGCCTTCCTGCCGAAGGAGTTCCGGGTGGAGGCGTCGATGGGGCACGTCCGTGACCTGCCCAACAACGCCAGCGAGATTCCCGCCGCCTACAAGGGCGAGAAGTGGGCGAACCTGGGCGTCAACACCAGCGAGGATTTCGCGCCGCTCTACGTGGTGCCGAAAGACAAAAAGAAGGTGGTGAAGGAGCTGAAGGACGCGCTGAAGGGCGCCGACCAGCTGCTCCTGGCCACGGATGAAGACCGGGAAGGCGAAAGCATCAGCTGGCACCTGCTGGAGCTGCTCAGCCCCAAGGTGCCGGTCAAGCGGATGGTGTTCCACGAGATCACCAAGGACGCCATCCACCGCGCCCTCGACCAGACGCGCGAACTCGACATGGAGTTGGTGCACGCCCAGGAAACGCGACGGATCCTCGACCGGCTGGTGGGCTACACCCTCTCACCGCTGCTGTGGAAAAAAGTGGCCTGGGGGCTTTCTGCCGGCAGGGTGCAATCGGTGGCGGTGCGGCTGCTGGTGCAGCGGGAGCGTGCCCGGCGGGCCTTCCGCAGCGGCAGCTACTGGGACCTCAAGGCCGAGCTGGAGCAGCCAGGCGGCCGGTTCGAAGCCAAGCTCACCCACCTGGCCGGCGAGCGCATCGCCCAGGGCAGCGACTTCGACGAAAGCACCGGGGGGCTCAAGCCCGGCAGCACAGTGAAGCTGCTGGCGGAGAGCGAAGCGCGCGCCCTGCGCGAAAGCGTGCTGGCCCTGCCCTGGCGGGTGGAGCAGGTGGAGGAGAAACCCACGGTGCGCAAGCCCGTGCCGCCCTTCACCACGAGCACCCTGCAGCAGGAAGCCAACCGCAAGCTGCGGCTCTCGGCCCGCGAAACCATGCGCACGGCCCAGGCCCTCTATGAGCGCGGCTTCATCACCTACATGCGCACCGACTCGGTGCACCTCTCCGAGCAGGCGATCAGCGCCGCCCGCGCCTGTGTGGCTGAGAAGTACGGCGACAGCTTCCTAAGCCCCGCCCCGCGGCAGTTCAGCACCAAGAGCCGCAACGCCCAGGAGGCCCACGAGGCGATCCGCCCCTCCGGTGAACGCTTCCGCACCCCCAAGGACACCGGTCTCGACGGCAAGGATCTCGCCCTTTACGAGCTGATCTGGAAACGCACCGTGGCCAGCCAGATGGCCGATGCACGGCTCACGATGCTGGCGGTGGAGATCGTCGCCGGGGACGCCCGCTTCCGGGCCAGCGGCAAGCGCATCGATTTTGCCGGTTTCTTCCGCGCCTATGTGGAGGGCAGCGACGATCCCGACGCGGCGCTGGAGGGGCAGGAACTGCTGCTGCCCGCCCTGGCGGTGGGCGATGCACCGGTCTGCAAGTCAGTGGAGGCACTCGGCCACCAGACCCAGCCGCCGGCCCGCTACAGCGAAGCGGCACTGGTGAAGATGCTGGAGAAGGAAGGAATCGGCAGGCCGTCCACCTACGCCAGCATCATCGGCACGATCACCGACCGCGGCTACGCCACCCTCGCCGGCAACGCGCTCACCCCCAGCTTCACCGCCTTCGCGGTGACCGCCTTGCTGGAGGAGCACTTCCCCGACCTGGTGGACACCAGCTTCACCGCGCGGATGGAGAACACACTCGATGAGATTTCCCACGGCAAGGTCCAGTGGCTCCCCTATCTGAACAGCTTCTTCAAGGGGGAGAAGGGGCTCGAAGCCCAGGTGCAGCAGCGCGAGGGCGACATTGACCCCACTGCCTCACGCACGATCGTGATGGAGGGTCTCCCCTGCGTGGTGCGGATCGGGCGCTTCGGCGCCTACCTGGAGTCGAAGCGGGTCGCGGACGACGGCAGCGAGGAGCTGGTGAAGGCCACCCTGCCCCAGGAGATCACCCCGGCCGAGCTCGATGCCGAGCATGCCGAACAGATCCTGCGCCAGAAAACCGAGGGGCCTGAATCACTGGGGGAAGACCCCGAAACCGGCGATGCGATCTACCTGCTGTTCGGCCAGTACGGCCCCTACCTGCAACGGGGGCAGGTGAGCGAGGAGAACCCCAAACCGAAGCGGGCCTCCCTGCCCAAGGGCGTCAAGCCGGAGGATCTCAGCCTCGAGGATGCCCTTGGCCTGCTGCGTTTGCCGCGGCTGCTGGGCGAGCACCCCGATGGTGGGCGGATTCAGGCCGGCCTGGGCCGCTTCGGTCCCTACGTGGTGCACGACAAGGCGAAGGGAGAAAAGGACTACCGCTCGCTCAAGGCAGAAGACGACGTGCTGCTGGTGGGGTTGTCGCGCGCCATCGAGCTGCTGGCCACCCCCAAGCGGGGCCGGGGCGGCCGCACGGCCCTGAAGGACCTGGGCATCCCTGAGGGGGACGAGGAAACCATTCAGGTGTTCGACGGTCCCTACGGCCTCTACGTGAAGCAGGGCAAGGTGAACGCCTCGCTGCCGGAGGGCGCCACGGCGGACACAATCACGATTGAGCAGGCCGTTGAGCTCCTGGCCGCGAAGGCCGTCAGCGGCAAGGCCAAGACCCGCAAGCCCGCCGCCCGCTCCGCTGCCAAGACCACCGGAACCAAGCCAGCCGCCACCAAGACCACCAGCAGCCGCAAGGCCACCGGCACTTCGGCAGCGAGCAGCAGGAGCGGCGCGGCGGAGGCCAAGGCTGCCGGCGAAACCGCCAAAGCCAAGCCGCCGGCCACCACCAAGACTGGACGTCCACGCGCCAGCGCCGTGCGGATCATCAAGGCCGCCTCCGGCTGATGGGCCACTACCCCCGCCGCCCCCTGCTCCTGCTGGCGTCGCTGCTGCTCACACTGGCCGGCTGTGCCGGCACGCCCTTCGGCCAGCAGCTGGCGGCCGGGTTCGATGCTCCGGCGCCACCGGCCACCACCACATCCCCCGCCTCCGGTGCCGCCCGGCCGGGTGCCTCTTCCGGCACCGCCATTTCCCCCATAGGCTCGAATCCCACCACACCGGCCACAGGCGCGAACGCCACCACCGCGGCCACGGCTTCCCCCGGCACTGCCACGCCGGCCACCGCCGCCCCGGGCGCGTCGCCAGGAACACAGTCACTCTCCCCCACGCCGGCGGTCCCTGGCCGCGCCGCAGGACAGGCAGGCGATGCCGCCCGCAGCCCCACCGGCGGCCCCAGCGCGGGCAACCGAGCCGCTGGGAGACAAGGACAGGCACCGGCCGCCGCTGTGCCCTACAGGATCACTCTGAAGCTGCCCGGCGCCGATCCTTCCGCCCCTGCCGAAGCGGTCACCGAGGCACTGCGGGCCGCCGGCCTGCGCTTTGAGGTGGAGACCATCGAGCGGATCCCAACGCCGGAAACCGGCGCGGCAGCGCCGAAGGCCATGCCGGCGCCGGCGCCACGCTGAGCCGCCGCCATGCCCCCTTCCCCCCACCGCCTCAGTCGGCGCCAGGCCCTTCAGCTGGTGGAAACCGCCTACATGGCTGCCGCCACCGCCCTGCTCTGGGCAGGCCTCTATTACCTGCCGGTGGGGGGCGCCCTGTTCCGCCTGGCTCTCCCCCTGCCGATCGCCCTGCTGCTGCTCCGCCAGGGCTGGCGCTGCGGCTGGGAAGGGATGGTGGTGGCCTCCCTGCTGCTGGTGGCATTGATGGGCCCGATCCGCGGGCCGCTGGTGCTCTTCCCCTACGGAGCGCTGGCGCTCTGGCTCGGCTGGGGTTGGCGCAGCAACTGGAGCTGGTGGCTCACCTGGGGCGTCGGGCTGGTGATCGGTGCGGGCGGCTTCCTGGTGCGGGTCACGGTGCTGTCGGTGCTGGTGGGCGAAAACCTGTGGGTGTTGATCACGGCCGCCGCCGCCGGGCTGCTGGAGCGCATCAGCGCCCTGCTGAACCTGGGTGGTGGCCCCGACCTGCTGCAGGTGCAGGCCCTGGCCCTGGGGTTGGTGGTGGTTCAGAACCTGATCTACGTGCTGGCCTTGCACGCGGTGGCCTACTGGATCTTTCCCCGGTTGCAGGCGCCGATCCCCGAACCGCCCGAAGCCCTGCGGGCCCTGGTGGCCCTTGACCCTCTCTGAGCTGGTGGGCGACCCATGCGCGTGCCAGCAGGCCCGGGCTGAGACAGCGGCCTGCAGGCCTGCAGTGAGGCGCTTACCTGGAGGCCCATGGTGTTGAGGCCCTTGCCTGGAGGCCCATGGTGCTGCAGCTGACGGGCGACGCTGCTCAAGCCGATCGCTGGACCGTGCAGATGACCGCCGGCTGGCAGGACGCGCTGGTGCTGCTGCTGCTGGCCGGCACCGACACCGCCGCCGTGCCGGGCATCTCCGCAGCCGGCGCCACCCCGGACTCCCGTCGCCGCACGGCCGCCGCCGATGCTGAGCTGCTGCTGCTGGGCCCTGGCACAGCCCGGCCCCATGCCCTGCCCCCCCTGCCGGCGGGCGTCAGTCCGGCGTTGATCTCCCATGTGGTGATGCAGGGGCTGCAGCTCACGCCCCTGGTGGTCGACCTGGGCTGTCCAGTGGCACCGGCGGTGCCCCACATCCGCCTGGGGCAGCAGCCAGCGCTCTGCCTCAGCAGCGGCCGTGCCATGGGCGAAGAGCGGGTGCGGGCACTGCTGGCGCTGGGGCGCCGCTGGGCGCAGAGCTGGCAGGAGCGTTGGCGGGCGGCCCCGCAGCTCCCGCCGCTGGTGCTGGCCGAATGCGTCCCGGGCGGCACCAGCACCGCCCAGGCGGTGCTCACCGGTCTGGGCGTGGCAGCCGGCGGGCTGGTGAGCGGCAGCCTGCGCAGCCCCGCCCACGACCTCAAGGCGGCCCTGGTGGACCAGGGGCTGCGGGCAGCGGGCCTGGCCGGTGCCGGCGCTGCGGACCTGGATCCCGTAAAGGTGGTGGCGGCGGTGGGGGATCCGATGCAACCGCTGGCGGCGGGGGTGCTGCTGGCGGCAGCCGAAGGGCACTGGCCGGTGCTGCTGGCTGGTGGCAGCCAGATGGCGGCGGTGCTGGCCCTGGCGCTGGCCCTGGCCGATGCGCCGCTGCGGGGCCGGTTGGTGGCGGCAGCGGCCCTGGGCACCACCGGCTGGGTGGCGCGGGAGCCCAGCAGCGATCTGGCCCTGCTGCTGCAGCGCGTGGCAGACCGCTGGCAAGTGGCGGCACCGGCCAGCTTCGCCACGGAGCTGTGCTTCAGCAACTGCCGCAGCCCGGCCCTGCAGGACTACGAGCGCGGTTATGTCAAGGAGGGGGTGGGCGCCGGCGGCCTGGCGCTGCTGTGGGAGTGGAGCGGCCGCAGCCCCGGCGACCTGGCTGCCGACTGCGACCGGGCCCAGGAGCGCCTGGTCGCCTCCCTCTAGGGTCCAACCATGCAGGAACGCCCTCCCCTTCCCGCCCGCTTCAGCCGCCGCCACCTGCTGCAGGCCGGCGTTCTGGTCGGCAGCGGCTGGCTGGCGGGTTGCGCCCGTGGCGCCTCCTCTTCCCCCACCCTCCTGTACAGCCGCGGCCAGCTGCCCGCCGCCTGGGGCAAGCAGCTTCCCTCCCCGTGGCGAGGCAAGGCGCTGGAGGGCCCCGAGGCGGTGCTCGCGCAGCACAGCGATGCCGATCTGCTGCAGCTCTCCGATGGCTGGCTGGGCGCCCTGAACGCCGACGCCCTGCAGCCGTTCAGCGCCAGCAGCACCGCTACTGCCCTGTTCGAGCAGCTGGCTCCGTTCAGCGCGGCGGTGCGCGATGGGTTCCGGAATCCTGTGGCGGCGCCCGAAGACTCCGCCGCAGCGGCGGAAGCGGCGCCGATCGCCTATCCGTGGGCCTTCGGCACCTGGGTGCTGGTGCTGCGCAACCGCACCGACCTCAGCCGCCGCAGCGCAGAGGGCTGGAACCTGCTGCTTGATCCGAGCCTGCGCCATCAGCTCGTGCTTCCCTCCAGCCCCCGCGTCGTGATCGAGCTGGCGCTGCGCACCCTCAGCCCCGGCGCCACTGCCGCCGGCGTTGATCGCCTGGCAGCGGCGGCGTTGCCCGGCCAGCTCAAGCGCCTGAGGGAGCAGGCCCTCGCCTTCGACGAAAAGAACGGCCTGAACCTGCTGCTGAGCGGCGATGCCGAGGCGGCCGTATTGCCCAGCCAGCGGGTGCTGCCGCTGTTGCGCAGCGATGCCAGGCTCACCGCCCTGTTGCCGGCCAGCGGCTCACCGCTCTGGTGGAACCTGCTGCTGCGGCCGCGCCGCAGCCGCGAACCGGCACCGCTGGCCTGGATCGCCCGCGGCATGGAGCGGCCCACCCTCGATCGCCTGCTGGCGGCAGGCTGGGTGCCGCCGGTGAAGCGCCAGCTGCTGCAGGCGGCCCTGGAGCCATGGCCCGACCATGTGGCGCGCCTGCTCTACCCCGACGATGCCGTGCTCGCGCGTTGCACCAGCCTGCCGCCGCTGAGCAGCAGCGAACGGCAGCGGTATCAGGGCCTCTGGGACGCCGCCGCCTGAGCCGGCAGGCCCACCCCCCTGCCCTTCAGCCCCACAGCCGCCGCCGTGGTGGCGCGGCGAGGAGTTGATGGGTGGCCGCCAGCAGGTCCGGGATCGGCAGGCCGTGGGGGCAGCGGGGCAGGCAGGCGCCGCACTGCTGGCAGGCGGAGGCATCAAGCGCCTCCCACCAGTGACCGGCCCTGCCGATCAGGTTGTAGCGCTCGCTGGCGAAGGGGGTCATGCCATGACCGAGAGCCAGGTTGCGCAGGCGCAGCAGCGCCGGAATCGGCACCCCGCTCGGGCAGGGCAGGCAGGCGCGGCACTGGCCGCAGGCCCCCGCCCCCAGGCGGCGCCGGCCCGCCTCCGCCAGCCGCGCCAGCGCCTGCTTCTCCACTGCGCTGAGCGGCCCATCGGCGCCGGCCAGGGCCACGGCCCAAGCGAGATCCTCCGGCCGGGCGGCGCCGAGGGTGAGCGTGGACACGCCTGCGTCCAGCAGAAAGCGATAGGCGAGCTGCAAGGGCGTGAAGGGCGCGCAATCCTCCACCAGTTCGGGGGGTGGGTCGTACAGCCGCCCCCCCTTGTCGGCGGGGGAGATTGCCATCACGCCAATGCCGGCGGCGAGGGCCTGGCGGGCCAGGGGCAGGCGCTCCTGATCGAACAGATGCAGATGCAGGCTGCAGAAGCCGAAACGGCCACTGGCCAGGGCCCGCTCGATCAGATCTGTGCTGCCGTGGCTGCTGAACCCCACCTGCCCCACCAGCCCTTCGGCCTGCGCCCAGCGGAGCAGGGCGGCCCCGTCCCCCTGCAGGGCCCACTCGAGATGCTCCGGCCGGTTGAGGCCGTGCACCGCCAGGTTGTCGAGGCGGGCCAGTCCCAGCCGCTGCAGGGAGGACTGCAGCTGGGCCTGGCCGGTGGCCAGATCCACCCCCGGCAACAGCTTGCTGGTGAGCAGCAGCCGCTCCCTCGGGATGGCGAGCTGCCGCAGGGCGGCACCCAGGTGGGCCTCTGCCGGGCCGTAGGCGGGCGCGGTTTCCAGGTGGTTGATGCCCGCCGCCAGAGCCGCTTCCACCACAGCGCCCATCTGGGCGGCCGAATCGACCGCGCGCATGGTGCCGAGGGTGAACAGCGAAACGGCCGGGCCCCGTCCGAAGGGGCGGCGGCAGGCTTCAGCCGGGAACACCGTCAGGCCCGCTGGGCTTGGGTCCGCTGCCTGCGGGGCCGGCCGGCCCCATGCCTGGAACGGTCGGAGGGGGGTCGGTGCCACCGCCGCTTTCGCCATAGCCCTCCTGCTGGGCACGGCGCACGTTGCGGATCAGCTCCGCCGGGCTCACCTGATCCAGGAAGCGGCGGAAATCCTCCTGGTCCTCGGCGTCGGCTTCGGCATCCACGGGGATCGAGGCTTCGGCCACCACCTCCTCCAGCATCCAGATGCCGCTGCCGGTACGCAGTGCCAGGGCGATGGCATCACTGGGCCGGCAATCCAGCTCACTGGGCTCTCCTTCGTTGTCGGTGAGCTTCAACACAGCCCGGAAGGTGTTGTCTTCGATCGTGTGGATGATCACCCGCTCCAGCTGCACGCCTCCCACCGCCATCAGGTTGGCCATCAGGTCATGGCTGAGCGGGCGGGGCGGTTGCTGATCACCCATGCCGGCCAGGATGTTCTGGGCCTGGGATTGGTCGATCCAGATCGGCACCTGACGCCGGCCGTTCGGGTCCCTGAGCAACACGATCGGACTCCGGCTGGCCGCGTCCAGGGCGATCCCGGCCACACACATTTCCACCATGGTTGTGCCACGCACGCCCGATATCCGATTATGGCCAGGCCTGCGAGACCGCGAATGTTCACCGGTCTGGTCCGGGCCGTGGGGCAGCTCAGGCGTCACCCCCGGGGGGTGCTGGTGGAAGGCGTGGAGCACCTGCAGCCCCTGGCCCTCGGCGACAGCATCGCGGTCGATGGGGTGTGCCTGACGATCTCCGAGCTGCACCCCGACGGCCGCAGCTTTCGCGCCGACGTCAGCGACGAGACCCTGAGCCGCAGCACCCTGGCGGCCAAGGCGGCGGTGGGCGCGGCCGTGAATCTGGAGCCGGCCCTGCGGCTGAGCGACCGGCTCGGCGGTCACCTGGTGAGCGGCCATGTGGACGGCCAGGGCGAGGTGGTGGGCGTGGCCCGACAGGGGGAGTCCTGGCGACTGGAGCTGCGCTGGCTGGATCCCAGCTACGGCCGCTATGTCTGCGACAAGGCGAGTGTGGGCATCGATGGCATCAGCCTCACCGTGGCGGGCTGCAGCCCCCAGGGGGAACGCTTCTGGATGGCGGTGATTCCCCACACCTGGGAGGTCACCACCTTGAAGCTTCGGCGGGTGGGGGACCGGGTGAACCTGGAAGCCGACCTGCTCGCCAAGTACACCGAGCGGCTGCTGGCGGCCGGCGCAGCGTCCCCCGCCGCCACGGCTGACCACAGCCCTCAGCTGGAGCGCGACTGGCTGGCGCAGCACGGCTGGGGCTGACTCCGCCACCGCCTTCATCGGGCTCCCCCGCCGCGGCCTGCCCTGGGAACCCGGCCTAGGGTTGAAGAGACCGCGCCGAGGGCGGCGGCTCGGTTCTCCCCGCACGCCCTTGCGAGCCATGGCGCCTCAAGACACAGCCGCTGCTGAAGCGCCTGGGGGCCTGACGCCCCGGTTCGACCCCCGCCGCATCGCCGCGCTGCGCAGCTTCACGCTGGCGGAAGGGGTGCTGATGATCGTGCTGGGGGTGCTGGCGCTGATCTTTCCAGTGGTGGCCTCCTTGTGGGTCACCGCGATCGTGGCGGTGGCCTTCCTGGTGGGGGGAATCGTGAGCTGGATCGACAACCTGGCCCGGTCGCCACACCTGAGCCGCTCGCACACCTTCTGGCGGCTGGTGGTGTCCACCCTGTTCGTGGTGACGGGCGCCTGGATGATCCTGCAGTTCCGCGCCGGTTTTCCCAGTGCCGCCGCCCAGGTGGCGGCCTTTGCGCTGGCGATCGGCGTGGTGTTCGTGATCGAAGGCCTGGTGGCGATCCTGGTGGCACTGGCGCACCGGGCTGCCTGCGGCTGGGGTTGGGGCCTGGCCAATGGGGCCGTCACCCTGCTGCTCGGCGTGCTGATTCTGACGATGAAGTTCTGGAATCAGCTGTCGGTGATCGGTGTGCTGGTGGGAGTGAGCTTCCTGTTCAGCGGCATCGATCTGATCGGCTTCAGCACCAGCTTTCACGCCCAGCCTGCGGATGGCCATCCCGCAGACGGAAAGCCTGCCGATGGCAGGCCTGCAGACGGTCAGGAATCCTGAAGCCAAGCGCGCGGCTCAGGCCGAGGCCTCCTCCTGCAGTGGCAGCAGCCAGATGGAGCCGGTTTCCTGATGGATCTGGATCCTGAATTCCTGCCCTGGGGTGAGCCCCATGCGGCGGGTGTAGGCGTTGCCGATCAGCAGGTTGCCGTTGCCATGCACGCGGGTGCGGAACTCGGCCTGTCGCCCTCTGGCGGCCGCCTGGGCAGCGGAATCACTGGAAATTCTGTAGCCCTTCGCATCCACCAGGGCCTTGTAGAAGCTCTTCTTCAGCAAACGGCCGGCAGGGGAGACATAGCCGCAGCCACGGGCGATCTCGTCTTCGGAGCGGCTGCTGAGCGAACGGGCCTTCTCGAGCAGAGCATCGCCAACCAGCATGGGGGGTCTGCCGTTGGAGCTGAGGCTCGGCGTGACTTGATAGTTCAAGATGAACGGGCCTGACAGACAACAATTCTGCCGATTGGATTGGTGATCCGGCAAGGGCCGATTACAGCAGATAGAGAATTCCGAAGAGAATCAACCAGATCACGTCGACGAAATGCCAGTAGAGCTCCGCAGCCGCCAGGCCGAAGTGCTCGCTGGGGGTGAAGCGGCCGGGCTGCCGCGCCTGCCACCAAACAATCATGATCATCAGGGCCCCCAGACAGACGTGCAGGCCGTGAAACCCGGTGAGCGCGTAGAAGGTGCTGGCGTAGAGGTTGTCGGTGAGGCCGAAAGGCAGGGAGAAATACTCCACCATCTGCCCGCCGAGAAAGGCGAAGCCCAGGCTCGCCGTCACCAGCAGCCACCAGCGGCAGCGGCCCATGCGCTCCTGCTTCAGCTCGGAGGCCGCGCGGTGGAAGGTGAAGCTGCTCAGCACCAGCAGGGCGGTGTTGATCGTGGGCAGGATCAGCTCCAGCTCATACACCGCACCGGCCGGCAGCGGATTGACAGCCCGAAAGGTGAGATAAGCGGCGAAGAAGCCGGCGAAGGTCATGCCATCGGCCAGCAGGAAGGTGGCCAGCCCGAACATGCGGTAATCGCCGTGCCCCTCTTCAAGAACCGTTGCTGCAGCTCCAGCAACGGCCGGCAGCGAATCGGTGCTGGGGGAGAGGATGGTCATCGGGGAAAAGGCGTGGGGGCGGTGGCCGGAACGGATGGGAGGGGAAAAACGGAGATGAGCAGCTGGAGATCAGTGAAGAGGAGGCGGGCTGGGGATCAAAGGCAGCTGGTCGGTGAGGGCTACAGCCACCGGTGACCGGGATGAACGTGAGCCGGAGGATGGCGGGCCGGTCCTGTGCGGCAGAAGCGTGAACTGGTCATCCATCAGCTGCCTGAGGTCCAGAGTTCCCTGCCGGACGCTCCCTTGAGATCAATCTGCCCTTCGGGAACGCCATAGCCGTAGGGGTGGGTGACAAGGGGGGCCGGACCCTTCCAGTTCTCCACCGGCGGCGGCGAGCTGGTGAGCCACTCGGGGGTGAGTGCGTTCCAGGGGTTGTCGCCGGCCACGGGACCACGGAAGGCGCTCCAGATCACGTTGATCAGCAGGGGCAGGGTGCTGATCGCCATCAGCAGAGCCCCCACACTGCTGATCTGATTCACGAGGGTGAACTGGGGGTCGTATTCAGCGACCCGTCGGGGCATGCCGTTCAGGCCCAGCCAGTGCTGGGGCGCAAAACAGAGGTTGAAGCCCACGAAGGTGAGCAGGAAATGCAGCCGGCCCAGATCTTCATTCAGCATGCGGCCAGTGAACTTCGGATACCAGTGGTAAAGAGAGGCAAACACCACGAACACCGTGCCGCCATAGACGATGTAATGGAAGTGGGCCACCACGAAGTAGGTGTCGTGGACGTGGATATCAAAGGGAACCTGGGCCAGGGCCACCCCGGTGATGCCCCCGAACACGAAGTGAACGATGAAGGCACAGGAGAACAGCATGGCGCTGTTGAGGGCGATCTTGCCGCCCCACAGGGTGGCCAGCCAGTTGAAGAATTTGATGCCTGTTGGCACGGCGATGAAGGCCGTGGCGATCGTGAAGAACAGGCGCATCCAGGGCGGTGTTGCACTGGTGAACATGTGGTGAGCCCACACGATCAGCCCAAGAAACACGATGCCGAGGATCGAATAAACCATGGTGGTGTAGCCGAACAGGGGCTTGCGGGCATGAACCGGCAGAATCTCACTGACCAGGCCAAAAGCCGGCAGCACCATGATGTAAACGGCCGGGTGTGAATAGAACCAGAAGAGATGCTGGTACACAACCGCATTGCCGCCCAGGGCGGGATTGAAGAAGCCAGTGTGGGCGAGGATGTCGAAGCTGAGGAGCACCAAGGTTCCGGCCAGCACCGGCGTGGCCAGCACCACCAGAAAGCTGGTGCCGAGCATGGCCCAGCAGTACATCGGCAGCTGCATCATCTTCAGGCCTGGCCGGCGCATCTTCAGCACGGTGGCAATGAAGTTGATGCCGCCGAAGATTGAGCTGCCCCCCAGCAACAGCACACTCAGAATCCACACCACCTGCCCGGCTGCCGGAGTGGTGAGGCTCAGGGGTGGATAAGCCGTCCAACCTGATTGGGAGGCGCCGGCAATGAAGTAGCTGGCGATCAGCAGGATGCCCGCGGGGGGGATCAACCAGAAGGCCACCGCGTTGAGCCGAGGGAAGGCCATGTCCCTGGCGCCCACATAAAAGGGGATGAGGTAATTGCCGAAGGCCCCGTTCACGACAGGCACGATCCAGAGGAAGATCATCACCGTGCCGTGCAGGGTGAGCACCTCGTTGTAAGTGTCCCGCTGCAGAAAGTCCGACATCGGACTGACCAGCTCAATGCGGATCATGCCGGCCAAGGCGCCGCCGATGAAATAGAAGAGGAATCCTGTGACCAGGTACTGGAGACCGATCACCTTGTGATCCAGGCTGAAACTCAGATACCGAAGCCAACCCTCGGGCTGGAGGCTCGGCGGAGCTGAGCTGGTGGTGGGCGGCAGGGCCAGGGTCATCGGACGGGGGAGCGCGTGGAGGGGAAGCGGAAGACGGGTGAGCTGAGGGGAAGCCAGAAAGGAGGGGGAGTGAGCGTCAGCAGGGAAAGGGAAGAGCCGGAAGCGTGGGGGCTGAACCGGGGTGGCGCCAAGCGCTCAACCGGTCGCTGATGGCCCCGGCACGGCACTGGCCACGGTGGCAGGACGGTTCTGATCCAGCCAGGCGTCGAAGGCATCGGGCTCATGCACCACCACGGTGGAGCGCATGCCGCCGTGATAAGGGCCGCACAACTCGGCGCACACGATGGGGTAGCTGCCGGCGCGGGTAGGCGTGAAGGTGAGGATCGTGGGTTGGCCTGGAATCACGTCCTGCTTGAGGCGGAATTCCGGCACCCAGAAGGCATGGATCACATCACGGGCCTCCATGCGTAACTCCACCTGTTGCCCCTCTTTCACATGCAGCTCGCCGCTGATGAAATCACCCTGGGGATAGTGGAACAGAAAGGCGAACTGAAGGGCGGTGACGTCAACGGGCAAGGCGCCGCTGCTGCTGCCGGGCGAACCACCGATGCCGCCCCAGGTGCGAGCCTCCACGCCTTCTGCCGCAGAAGGCAGGTTCGCCGCCATCACCATGCCCGGTGGCATCGGATCGCTGGAGGCAGGCGAGGCGGTTTGCATCGCCATGCCGCTGTGCATGGCGTGGGGGTCGCTGAGAGGAATCATCCCGCCCATGCGGTCATAGATGTCGTAGCTGTAGATGCCCACAAACAGGACCACCACGGCGGGAACGGCCGTCCAGAAGATCTCAAGCTGGAGATTTCCTTCCACCGCGACCCCATCGCCGAGATCGCCGTCCTTGCGGCGAAAACGAATCAAGCTATACAGAAGTAGCCCGAGAATACCGAGGAAAAGTATGGTTCCAATCACGAACAGCACGGTGAAGAGCTGGTCGTAGAGGGGGGCGTTGGAGCTGGCGGCAACCGGCAGCAGGTTGACGTTCTGACCAACCCAGAGGCCAACGAGGACAAGCAGCATCCCCACCACCAGGGTGACGATGGTTGAAGGAATCGGCACGGAGCAAGCCAGGCTTTCACCACCCTATGGGGAGCCGCCACAGGGGCGCTTGGCCAACGTGAGAACAGCGAAACAAACGCAATGAGGCGTCAGGAATTCAACACAGACCCCCACTGTCGCGACTCCACCACACCGGGTCTCGAAGCTTCAGAAGTGATGGCTAACTTGATCGCCATGAGGCGAAGTTTGCTCTTTCTCACTTCTCACCTGGTCGTAGCCCTGGTGGCCCTGGTGGCGATCGGAGGCGCCACCAGGGTGATGGAGGCCGGCTTGGCCTGCCCTGACTGGCCACTTTGTTATGGCAGCTTTCTGCCGGGCGGACGCATGAACCTCCAGGTGTTTCTGGAGTGGTTTCACCGCCTTGATGCCTTTCTGGTGGGGATGGCTCTGCTGGTGCTCGCTGGCTGGAGCGTGTTGCGGCGCCTGGCGCTGCCGGTGTGGCTTCCCTGGGCCAGCGGCGCCGCGCTGCTGCTGGTTGCCGTTCAGGGCCTGCTGGGCGCCCTCACCGTCACCCAGTTGCTTCGATTCGATGTGGTGACGGCCCATCTCGGGACCGCCCTGGTGCTGGTGGCCCTGCTCAGCGGCGTCCACCAGGGCCTGATCCCCCAGCCCTCCTTCCCGGGGGCCAACACCACCACGGTCGGCACAGCCGTCACCCCTCCTGCTCTCCTCTTCGTCCGCGCTGCAGGTGCGGCCACGGCGATGGCCGCTCTGGCGGTGTTTGCTCAGGCGATTTCCGGAGCGCTCATGGCCACCCAGTGGGCCTCAGGCCGTTGCCTCAGTAGCGGCGAAGCCTGCAGCCTCCTGGCCACCCACCGCCAGCTGGCGGCGCCGGTGGCACTGGTGGTGGTGCTTTGCTGCAGCGTCACCCTGCTCACGCCTGCCACCCGCCGGCGCAGCTGGCCCTTTGCCCTCGGTGGGGTTCTGCTTGTCATTGTGCAGGTGATGCTCGGGGTGCTCACCCTGCGTCTGTCGCTGGCCGTCCCGCTCATCACGGTCGGGCACCAGATCACGGCCGCCCTGCTGCTGGGTCTGCTCACTGCCCTGGCGGTGCGCAACTGGAGCCTGGCCCCAGCCCGGCCTGCGCCGGATCAACCGCATCGTCCATCCACCCTGGAGAGTTGTCATGGTTAGCGCCACCGCAGGGAGCGGCGCCTCCCCCACGCTCCCCCGCAGCGAGGCCGTTCCCTCCCGCGCCAAGGTCAAGTTGCCGGCCTGGCTGGAGATCGCCAAACCGCGTCTGATCCCGCTGCTGCTGGCCACCACCCTCGGGGGCATGGCCCTGTCGGAAGGTTGGCCGCTGCCGGCCCCGCGCCTGGCCTGCACGCTGGGCGGTGGTGCCCTGGCCGCTGCCGCTGCCGGCGTTCTCAATTGCCTCTGGGAGCAGGATCTCGATGGCCGCATGGTCCGGACCAGCGGCCGGGCCCTGCCCTCCGGCCGCCTCTCTCCCGCCACTGCCTTCTCGGTGGCTGTCTCGCTCACGTGCGTGGCGGCCGCCCTGCTGGTGAGCGGCGTGAACTGCCTGGCCGCCGGGCTCTCCCTGCTGGGTCTCTGCAGCTATGTGCTGCTCTATACCGCCCTGCTCAAGCCGCGCACCTCCCAGAACATCGTGATCGGCGGCGTGGCCGGGGCCATCCCTCCCCTGGTGGGCGCCGCGGCCGCCACCGGCCACCTGGGCCTGAGCAGCTGGTGGCTGTTCAGCCTGGTGATGCTCTGGACCCCCGCGCATTTCTGGGCCCTGGCCCTGCTGCTGCGCGAGGACTACCGCTCGGTGGGCATCCCGATGCTGCCGGTGGTCAAGGGCTCCCAGGTCACCACTGAAGCGATCGTGCACTACGCCCGCGCCACGGTGCTGGTGAGTGCCCTCGGCGTCGTGGCCCTGCCCAGTGGAGGGCTGCTCTATGGCCTGCTGCTGCTGCCCTTCAACAGCCGCCTGTTGCAGATGGGCCGGTCCCTGGCAGCCTCACCCGACGACCCTGTGCGGGCCAAGGGCCTGTTCCGTTGGTCGATCCTTTACTTGTTCGGGATCTGCCTGCTGCTGCTGATCTGCCGGCTACCGGCTGCGGCTGCCTTCTCTCATCAGGCCGGTGACCTGATCGGCTGGGCGACCGGTATTGACGGGCTGCCTGTGTTCAACGGTCTGAGCGGGTTCGCACCCCTGGGATTTCCCCAGCTGAGCGGCTTTCCGCTCCTGAATGTTGTAGGCAGCCGCTGATCCTCACCAGAGCCGCTTGATGGGGCTCCTTTCTAGATTGGTTCTCCTTTCCAACGGGCGCAAGCCTGCTCAGCGGTGCCAGACGCGGTGATTGAGATGCAGCAACTCACCAAACGCTATGGCCCGGTGGAGGCCCTCCAGTCGCTCGATCTGAGTGTGCCGCGGGGGTGCCTCTACGGCTTGCTCGGTCCGAACGGAGCCGGCAAGACCACCGCCCTGCGCATTCTGTGCACCCTGCTGGCCCCCGACAGCGGCAGGGTGATCGTGGCGGGCCACGACGCGCTCAAGGAACCGCGCCAGGTGCGGGAACTGCTGGGCTACGTCGCCCAGGAGGTGGCGATCGACAAGATCCTCACCGGCCGGGAGCTGCTCCAGCTGCAGGGGGCGCTTTACCACCAGCCCGCCCGCCTGCTCGCTCCTCGCATCGAGGAACTGGTGGAGCGCATGGGCATGGGCGACTGGATCGACCGGCGCTGCGGCTCGTACTCCGGCGGGATGCGTCGACGCCTCGATCTGGCCTGCGGCCTGCTGCACAGCCCCGAGCTGCTCGTGCTCGACGAACCCACGGTGGGCCTTGACATCGAAAGCCGCGCTGCCATCTGGCAGGTGCTGCGTGAGCTGCGTCAGGCCGGCACCACCGTGCTGCTGAGCAGCCACTACCTGGAGGAAGTGGATGCGCTCGCCGATCGTCTCGCCATCATCGACGGCGGCCGCGTGATCGCCGAAGGCAGCCCCAGCTCGCTCAAGGAGGCCCTGGGCGGCGACCGGGTCACCCTGCGCGTGCGTGAATTCAGCGACGAGAACGAAGCCGGCCACGTCAGTGAGCTGCTTCAGGCCTGTCCCGGCGTGCGGCAGGTGGTGGTGAACCGGGCCCAGGGCCACTCGCTGAACCTGGTGGTGGAACACCAGGCCGTGATCGAGCAGTTGCGCCGCCAGCTGGAGGCCGCCGAACTGCCCG
Source organism: Marcopretia estuarina LEGE 06307 (assembly GCF_056633115.1). Classification (NCBI taxonomy): domain Bacteria; kingdom Bacillati; phylum Cyanobacteriota; class Cyanophyceae; order Synechococcales; family Prochlorococcaceae; genus Marcopretia; species Marcopretia estuarina. Next base: position 136,249 of record NZ_JBSJOY010000003.1, read on the forward strand.
TCTTCTCGCTGGCCCAGAGCCAGGCCAGTCTTGATGATGTGTATCTGCAGGCCACCGGCCGCACCCTGATGGACGCAGAGCTGGCGGTCGCCGGCAGCAGGGATGCCAAAGCCGAGCGCAAACAGGCCATGCGCTGACCCGCCACCCCCTCGTCCCACCCTCCGACACCCTTCGGCCATGACCAGCGCCTCCACCCTCCCCACCCAGCCGCCCCTGCCGGCCCTACCGGCGGCCAACCGTTCCGCCCTGGCCGACGTGACGCAGGAGACCCTGGCGCTCACCCGCAGGCTGTTCCTCCAACTGGCCCGACGGCCCACCACGCTGGTGGCCGGCGTGCTGCAGCCGCTCATCTGGCTGGTGCTGTTTGGGGCCCTCTTCGCCAAGGCGCCGGAAGGTCTGCTGCCCGATGGCATGAGCTACGGACGCTTTCTCGGTGCGGGGGTGATCGTGTTCACGGCGTTCAGCGCCGCTCTCAATGCCGGCCTGCCGGTGATGTTCGATCGGGAATTCGGCTTCCTCAACCGGCTGCTGGTGGCACCGCTGCGCTCCCGTAGCTCGATCGTGATGGCCTCGGTGCTCTACATCACCAGCCTGAGCCTGGTTCAGAGCCTGGCGATCATGGGCACCGCAGCCTTGCTCGGTTATGGCTGGCCCGGCACCGCCGGGCTGGCGCTGGTGCTGGTCACCCTGGTGCTGCTGGTGTTCGCCGTCACGGCCATGAGTCTGGGGCTGGCTTTCGCGCTGCCCGGCCACATCGAGCTGATCGCGGTGATCTTCGTGGCCAACCTGCCCCTGCTGTTCGCCAGCACGGCCCTGGCCCCGATTTCCTTCATGCCCACCTGGCTGGGCTGGCTTGCCGCCCTGAATCCCCTTACCTTCGCGATTGAACCCATTCGTGCGGCCTATGCCGGCCACCCCTCCCTCGGCGACGTGGTGCTGATCGCTCCTTACGGGGAGCTCACCGGTGCCACCTGTCTGGGCGTGCTGGCTCTGCTGGCCATCGGATTGTTCCTTCTGATCCGGCCGCTGCTGGATCGCAAACTCAGCTGAGCCCCGCTGTGACCCCGTCCCCTTCCCTGCCTGCGCCCGTGCTGCCCCGACCCCAGCAGAAACGGCTCTCCGAGCGCCTGGTGCTGAAGGGTGCCCTCGACCGCAGGGATGAGGGAGCAGTGGCCTGGCTGTCGCTGCGCTGGGTGCACCGCCATGGCGTCGAGGCTCTCTCGCCACTGATGCAGGAGCTCACTGCCGGCGATGCCTCACTGAACGGTTGGTGGCACGACCACCTGCATGCCACGGCCGTTCCTGCTGCTGGTGCCTTTGCTTCTGCGCCGGCTGCAGGGGCAGTAGCTTCCGAGGAGGCAGCTCCAGTGGTGGCCTCAGAGGTGGATTCGGCCTCCATAACCGATTCGACGTCTGCATCAGTAGCAACACCTAGCGTTGCATCGGTGCAGGTGGCGCCGGGATTTTCCTTTGCGGAGATCACCCTGGAGGCGGAGCCGCAGGAGGTTGAGGAACCTTCGACAGAGCTGGTGCTCAGCTTTGCGGATGTTGCTGGCCTTGAGCCCGCCATCCCCTGCGAGGGGAGTACAAGCACGGAGCCGGTTCCCAACCTTGACGTGAATGCGGGCGTGGAGGCTCAGATCAGCCCGGCAAGCAGCGATGGCGGTGATCCCGGGATCGCCGGCGAAGGTGCCGCTTCCGCAGAGCCAGCTGCTCAGCCCGGCGTGCCTGCGCAGGCATCGATTGAATTCCTGGGCCAACCACTCGCCTTTGATCCCTGGCTTGAAGCTCCCGCCGTTTCAATCCCCCTGGTTGAGAACCCAGCGGAGCACCCGGCCTCACGCACCAAACCACCTGCGGACGATCTGGCCTCCAACGCCGAGCCCTCCGCGATCGGAGCTGGTGCGGTGCTGGGCGCTGAGAGCCATCTCACGGACATCCCGCCCACCGAGAGCTCCATCAACGAAGGCCTGCTCAGCAATCAGCTTGCTGCCAGGGAGCTGGTGGGCCAAGACGGTTTCATCGAAGCCGTTGCTCCCGCAAACGAAACGCCTCCGAGCGTTTCCACCGCCGCGCCCGTGACCGATGACCCTGGCGCAGAGACACTCTCTGCCGCTGCTCCAGTCCCGGGGGATCAGGCCCTCGATGGCTTAGCCCAGTGGCCACGTCCTGTCCCGGAGTTCTCCTCCGATCCAGGGACGGCCGTTCCTCCCTTCATTCCGGCTCGGCCTGCGGCGGCAGGGGTGTTCAGCTTCGGAGCCGACTCTGTGGTGACGGCCCCACAACCCGTCGGGTCCCCGTCGGGCGAAACCACTGCTGCCGTTCCAGCGGCTGACCCAGTGGCCGTTGCTCCCGCTGCTGACCTCCACGAGGTTGCTCCAGCTGCTGAACCTGAAGGTGCTGAGGCACCTGTCGCGCTGGTGGCCTCGCTCCCCGCCGAATCCAGCCCCACACAGCCGGAAGCCCCCGAACCCGAGCAGGCTCCGATCTGGCAGCGCCCACTGGCCCGGGTGAAACACCTGGTCCGCGTCTGCGTGGAAGAAGTGGTGAGCACCTTCCAGACCATGGACAGCGACCGCAACACGGAGTCAGACAGCGAGACAGTTTCCGCCAGCGACAACGCTTCAACCAGCACCACTTCTGCGGCCCGCGGCCCTGCTCAGTTCGGCGACACGTTCCAGCCCCGGGCCAGCGGCCAGGCCCGTGGCTCCGCTCCCGCCAGCACCTCGCCAACAGGACAACGTCCGCCGCTGGAACCGGACCGCCCTGCCGGCCCAGCCCGCCGCAGCGCCACGGAGATCGCCCCGGAGCTCACGCCCCAGGGCCGCACCCCGCCCCTGCGCGAGCGGGCTGCGGCTGCCGTCGCCGGCCGGCCGGCCCCCGCTCCTTCCCATCCCGGTCTGGCCTCGCTGCGCTCCTGGCTTCCGGATGACTCCTCCTCAGAGGACACCCGCAGCAGCTGACGCGGCCGTCAGTCTGGGCTGCGGCCACCGGCCCCTTGCCCCATTTCAGCTCCCACCATGCCCCCTGCCTCTACGCCCCTCGGGGGCCCTTCTGCCATCACCGGCGTCACACCTGCGGAGCCGCTGGAGAGGGCGGCCGTGCAGGGTGGGTTGATCGTTTCGGTGCAGGCGCCTGAAGGCTCGCCGCTGCGGGATCCGCAGGTGATCGCCGCCATGGCGGAGGCCAGCCTGGCCAACGGGGCCATCGGCGTGCGCCTGGAAAGCCCCGAGCACATCGGTGCCGTGCGGCGCCGCTGCCCGCAGGCGCTGATCGTGGGGTTGTGGAAGCGCAGCTTCCCAGGCAGCCCGGTGTACATCACGCCCGGCTGGGAAGAACTGCTGGCGGTGTGGGCAGCAGGAGCCGATGTGGTGGCGATCGATGCCACCGAACGGCAACGGCCGGGCGGACAGCCACTGGCCGAGCTGATCGAGCGGGCCACGACGGAGCTTGGCGCACCGCTGATGGCCGATGTGGACAGCGTGGCCAACGGGGTGCAGGCCGCGGCCCTCGGCTGCCGCTGGGTGGGTACCACCCTGTACGGCTACACGGAGAGCACGGCAGGGCTGCGGCCGCCGGCCTGGGATCTGCTGGGGCCGCTGCGCGCTGCCCTGCCGGCCACCACCACGCTGATCTGTGAAGGCGGCATCGCCAGTGCGGAGCAGGCGCAACGGGCGCTGCAGCGGGGAGCCGACGCGGTGGTGGTGGGAACCGCCATCACCGGCGTGGATCTTCAGGTGGCCGCCTACGTGCAGCAGCTGAGCCGCTGAACGGCTGAGCTGCTGCTGAGCTCTCAGGGAGCAGGGCTCACATCATGCCGGGCATGCCCATGCCGCCCATGCCACCCATTCCTCCCATGCCGCCCATTCCCTCCATACCGCCACCACCGGCAGGTGCGGGAGGTTCGGGCTTGTCGGCGATGACCACTTCGGTGGTGATCAGCAGCGCAGCGATCGACACCGCATCCTGCAGGGCCAGGCGCACCACCTTGGCGGCATCGAGGATGCCGGCCGTCATCAGATCTTCGTAGGCACCGGTGAGCGCGTTGTAGCCCTTGCCCAGCCGCAGCACATCGGCCACCACCACATCGCCGTTGGCACCGGCGTTCGCGGCGATCTGACGCAGGGGAGCAGAGAGGGCACGGCAGAGGATCTCGGCGCCGGTGCGCTCGTCGCCCTGGAGCCCGGCGATCCAGCCTTCGAGTTCAGCAGCCAGCTCCATCAAGGTGCTGCCGCCGCCGGGCACGATCCCCTCCTCCACCGCCGCCCGGGTGGCATTGAGGGCATCTTCGATGCGCAGCTTGCGGTGGCGCAGCTCCGTTTCGGTGGGGGCCCCCACCTTGATCACCGCCACGCCACCGGCCAGCTTGGCGATGCGCTCGCTCAGCTTCTCGCGGTCGTAGTCGGAGTCGGTGGCGGACAGTTCACGGCGGATCGAGGCCACCCGCTCAGCCACGGCGTCGCGGTGATCTTCGGTGCCCACGATCGTGGTGGAGTCCTTGCTGATCGTGATCCGGCGCACGCGGCCCAGATCGGCGAGTGTCGCCTTGTCGAGCGACATGGAGCGGTCTTCGCTGATCAGCGTGGCGCCGGTGAGCACGGCGATGTCCTGCAGGGCGGCCTTGCGGCGATCGCCGAAGGAGGGGGCCCGCACCGCCGCCACCTGCAGCACACCGCGGGTCTTATTGACCACGAGGGTGGCCAGGGCTTCACCTTCCACCTCTTCCGCAAGGATCACCAGCGGGGCGCCGGCGCGCGAGACGGCCTCCAGCACCGGCACGAGATCGGTGATCGCACTGATTTTGCGGTCGGTGACCAGCAGCAGGGCGTTCTCGAATTCGCACACCTGGCGCTCACCATCGGTGACGAAATAGGGAGAGGAATAGCCGCGATCAAAGGCCATCCCTTCGGTGACCTCCAGTTCGGTGGCCAGCGAGCGCGATTCCTCGACTGTGATCACCCCATCGGTGGTGACCAGCTGCATGGCTTCGGCCACCATGCGGCCCACTTCCTCATCGCCACCGGAGCTCACCGTGGCCACCTGACGGATCGCTTCACCGGCCACCGGGATGGCGCGGGTCTGGATGCCCTCCACCACCCGGGCCAGGGCTTTTTCCATCCCGCGGCGCAGGCCGACGGGATTGGCACCGGCAGCCACGTTCATCAGGCCGTCATGAACGAGCGCCTGGGCGAGAACGGTGGCGGTGGTGGTGCCGTCTCCGGCCTGGTCCTTGGTCTTGCTGGCCACCTGCTGGATCAGCTTGGCGCCGATGTTCTCGAAAGGATCCTCGAGCTCGATCTCCTTGGCGATCGTCACGCCGTCATTGACGATGTCGGGGGCGCCGAACTTCTTCTCGAGCACCACATTGCGCCCCCGGGGGCCGATGGTGACCTTCACCGCATTGGCCAGGGCGTTCACACCCTTTTCAAGGGAGGTGCGGGAAGCATCCGAAAAGCTGATCAGTTTGGCCATGGGCGTGGAAAGAGGCGCGCCTGGGGCAAGCCCTGGAAGTGCGTTCAGATTCCCATAGCGCCCTGTGGCCAGCGGGATGGCTGCGGTGGGGAAAGCCGAATGCGTTTGCACATTCCCATGGCACGGGCAATGGCGGCTGACCCCCGATAGGGTCGGGGCATGGAGGACTCCCTCAGCACCAGCCTCGCTGACGCGCTCAGCGACGTGACCTCGGACCCGACCATGGCAGGCACCAGCGCCATGGCCTTCCTGCTGATCGCCGGGCTGGGGCTGCTGATGGCCCTGGTGTACGTGCCGATCCGCCTGTTTCTCACCATCACCGCCCGCAGCCGCCGGCTGCGCCTGCTGCAGCGCATCCGCCGGCTGCGCGATGAGCTCGTGCAACCGATCGAGAGCTAAACCTCCCCGGCCCGCTCAGCCCATCACCATGCCGCCATCCACCTGCAGCACCTGGCCGGTGATGTAGGCAGCGGCGGGATCGGCGGCAAGGAAACGCACAGCCCCGGCCACCTCCTCCGGCTGGCCCATGCGTCCGAGCGGGATGGCGGCCAGGATCGGCTCCTGGTTGAGCTCGCTGGTCATGTCGGTGGCGATGAAGCCGGGGGCGACGGCGTTGACGGTGATGCCCCGGCTGGCGAACTCCGCTGCGGTGCTGCGGGTGAAGCCGATCACGCCGGCCTTGGCGGCGCTGTAGTTGGCCTGGCCGGGATTGCCCACCAGACCCACCACCGAGGTGATGTTGATGATGCGGCCGCTGCGGGCCTTGAGCATGGAGCGGCTCACGGCACGGGTGCACAGGAACACGCCGGTGAGGTTCAGATCGATCACGCTCTGCCAGTCGCTGGTCTTCATGCGCAGCAGCAGGCCATCGCGGGTGATGCCGGCGTTGTTGACCAGCACATCCAGCCGGCCGCTGCGTTCCAGCACGGCTTTCACCAGCGCGTCCACCTGCTCTTCCACCGACACATCGGCCGCCAGGGCATAGGCCCGGCCACCGGCGGCAGTGATCGCTTCCACCACGGCCTCGGCGGCCGTGGCCGAAGCGGCGTAGTTCACCACCACCTCGGCGCCGGCCGCAGCCAGCTCCAGGGCGATGGCACGGCCGATCCCACGGCTGGCACCGGTCACCAGGGCGACCTGATCGGCCAGGGGAGCGGCGGTGGACACGGGCATCGGAAGCTGGCGATGGCGGCGATCGTATGCGGCCGCCTCGCCAGGCCTACCGCTCCATGGCGTCCATGCTCACCAGTGCCGGCCCCAGCAGCTTCCCGAAGCGGGCCAGCTGCTCCTTGCTGCCCAGCACCACCAGCAGCTGCCCTGGCGCCAGGCGCAGATCACTGCCCGGGTTGGCGATCAGGCGGGGCTGATCCTCCCGGTAGGCCACGCCGCGGTAGTAGCTGATCACCGGCTCGGCAGGGGCCGGCTGACGGATCGCGAGCACCAGCACGCCGGTCTGGCGGCCCAGCTGCAGTTCCGCCAGGCTGCGGCCGTTGATGGAGACCATGCGCTGGGGATCGTCGGTGAGCTGGAACTCCTCCACCTCGCAGTCGGAGCCGGCCAGCAGCTCCATGAAGCCCACCGCCAGCGGACGCAGGGCGGTGGCAGCCATCGTGCGCCCGCCCGCCACATAGGGACTCACCACCTGATCCGCTCCGGCCAGCCGCAGCTTGCGGGCCGCTTCCTCGCTGTCAGAGCGCGCGATCAGGCGGCAGCGGGGGGCGATGCCGCGGGCGCTGAGCACCACATACAGATTGGCGGCGTTGTTTGGCAGGGCGGCCACCAGGCTGCGGCACTGATGAATGCCGGCCTCCACCAAGGTTTCGTCCAGGGTGGCATCGGCCTGGAGCACGGGCAGCCCCCGCTCCTCGGCGGCCTCCTTCTGGGCAGTGTCCATCTCCACCACCACCAGCGGCACGCCTTCGGAGACGAGCTGATCGGCGATCTCGCGGCCGATACGGCCGTAGCCGCAAAGGATCACATGGTTTTCCATCATGCTCAGCCAGTTCTTGAAACGTCGTTCGCGCAGCCGGCGGAAGTAGCCCGATTCGCTCAGCCCCAGCAGGCTCTGGATCGTCACCTGCACCACCACCAGCCCGCCCACGATCGCCAGGGTGGTGACGACACGGCCGGCCGTGGAGAGCGGCTGCGTGGTTCCGTCGCTCCAGCCCATGGTGCTGAGCGTGACCACCACCATCCAGTAGCAATCACCCCAGTCCCAGCCTTCGGTGAGCCTGTAGCCGACGGCCGTGAGGTTGATCAGCAGCGACAGCGCCAGCACTGGCGTACGCCAGGGTCGCCGGGAAGTGGTGGAAGGAGCCGAGCGGCGGCGACGTCGAGGGGCAGGGATCATGACGCACCACGAGGAGCCTGCCGGACCATGACCGCAGGATCAAGCCATCCCCAACGCCAAAAGCACCTCGGCAACGCTCAGCTGATCCAGGGATCCAGGGATACCGACCCCTTTTACCCCCTGACGCGGCGGCAGGCTGTCGCTGCTGCGACCCAGCGCCACCAACGGCGTGGCCGTGAGCAGGGCCAGTTCGGTGATGACCGGGTCGCTGCTGAGCACCACATCCACGGCAGCCACCTGGGCCGCCAGCTCCTGCGGCGTGGCCCCAGCCGGGGGCGTCACCACGCGCAGGTTGGGGAGGCGGGAGCGGATCGCCTCCGGCAACGCCTGCCAGTGGGCAGCAGGCCAGTCGGCAGCGGCGGCCGCCGGCCTGGGCGCCAGCAGCAGCAGTGGACCATCCCCCGCCGGCAGGGCGGCGGCAGCGGCTTCCAGCGCCTTTGGCTTAAGCCGCAGACGGAAGACCTCAGCATCGAGCGGGATCTCCAGCGGGCGCAGCCAGCTCTCGTACTGCTGGTTGGGCCAGCCGCCGGTGGGCGACTGGCTGCCGTTGACGGATCCGGCCGTGCCTGGGGCAGGCACCCGCACGGTCGCGGAGAAGCCGCCGGCGGCGATGCGGGTGGGGATGTGAGTGAGGGAAAGCAGCAGATCGATCGGCCAGCCGGAGGCGAGGTTGAGGCAGAGCTGGAAATCGGGCTCGCGCACGGCGCCGAGCAGGTTGGCCCAGTCCGCCAGGCTGACGCCGGTGTCAAAGCTGTAAGGGAGCACCTTCTCCACGGCCGGCAGCAGCTTCCAGATGGACACCTGGGCCGGGGGGCAGGCCACCTGAACGGTGGCCCCCAGCTGGCTGGCGGTGGCGGCCACCGCCGGCATGGCCTGAAGTTGGGTGGCGCCGCTGCCCGGGATCAAAAACAGAACTCGCATCAGGCGGCAGCGATCGGGTTTCGGGCGGGCTGATTGTATAAATCTGATCCGATTTCGATGTGTTCGGGAGCCGCTTGTGCATTTGCTGATCGCCGCGGCCGGCAGCGGCAGGCGTATGGGGTCGCAGCGCAACAAGTTGCTGCTCCCCGTGGCCGGGCGCGCCGTGCTCGCCTGGACCCTGGACGCGGTGCTGGCCTGTGAGGCGATCCAGTGGATCGGGGTGGTGGGCCAACCCGTGGATCAGGCGGATGTGGAGGCGATGATCGCGGCGGCGCAGCCCGATCGCCCCGTGCGCTGGATCGAAGGGGGCGACACACGCCAGGAATCGGTGAGCCGCGGGCTGGCGGCCCTGCCCGCCGCTGCAGGCGCCGTGCTCATCCACGACGGAGCCCGCTGCCTGGTGGAACCGGAGCTGATCCGCCGCTGTGCCGCGCGCGTGCACGCCGGCGAGGCCGTGATCGCCGCCACCCCCGTCACCGACACGATCAAGCGGGTGGACGGTCAGCAGGTCATTCTCTCCACCCCCGACCGCAGCGAGCTGTGGGCAGCCCAGACCCCCCAGGGCTTTCCGCTTGAGCGGCTGCGCCAGGCCCATGCCCAGGCGGAGCAGGCGGGCTGGAGCGTCACCGATGACGCGGCCCTGTTCGAGCGGCTGGGCTGGCCGGTGGGCGTGATCGAGGCCCCCCCCTCGAACATCAAGCTCACCACCCCCTTCGATCTCACCATTGCTGCGGCGGTGCTTGCCACTAGGGCAGCAGGCTGAGCGCGCCGTCACCCAGCCGCGCGCGTACGCCCAGCGGCAGGGCCCCATTGCCGGGCGCATGCCCCAGCGGCAGGCCCGCCAGCACGGGAATGCCGAGGTCGGCGGTGCGCTCCCGCAACACCTGCTCGAGGCTGAAGCGCTGGGACGCAGCCTGGGGCCTCTGAAGGTCAGGGCCCTCGGCTTGCGGTTCCATGTCTTGCAGTGCCTGAGCCTGCGCCACCCCCGCCGCCGGCGTCTCGCTCTCGGGGTCTTCACATGCCTCGAAACTGCCGAAACCGATGCCCGCCAATCGCTGCAGGGCGCCGCACAGGCGCCAGTGGGTGAGCATGCGCTCGATCCGGTAAGGCGCTTCGCCCACGTCCTCGAGCACGAGGATGGCGCCGTCGAGGTCCGGCAGGTGGGGCGTGCCGAGCAGGTGGGTGGCCACCGTGAGGTTGCCCACCAGCAACGGACCCTGCGCCACCCCCGCACACCAGGTGTCCCCGGTCAGGGGGGGCACGGGCTCGCCGAACAACAGCGCCCGCAGGCGCTCGCGGCTCCAGTCGGGTTCAGCCGCCAGGGTGGTGACCAGCGGCCCATGCACCCCGCCCGCCTGGCCACGGGCCTGGCGGGCCCAGAGCAGGGAGGTCACATCAGAAAAACCCAGCAGCCAGCCGTCGGCCTCCGGCAGGGGCTGCTCCAGCAGGCGGGCGGCGCCCCAGCCGCCCCGCACGCAGGCCAGCAGCGGCGCCGGCTGCAGATCGGCGCGGCGCTGCTGGTCGTGGCCGGCCAGATAGCCCCAGCGACGGGCGGGATCGAAGGGCATCTCCACCGTGAGGCCCCAGCTCTGCAGCACCGCCACCCCCTGCTGGAGGCGGCCCAGCTCAGCCAGGGCGGAGCTGGCCGCCACCAGCCGCACGCGATCACCGCGCCGCAGGGCTGGCAGCGGGCCGGCGGCGCTCACGGCAGCCTCCCGACCACCAAGGCCAACCAGAACACCCCGCCCAGCAGCACCTGGCGGCTGAAGTGCTGCGCGAAGCGGGAGCGCGGCGGCGTGCCCCGCAGGCGCCAGGCTTCGCTCTGCATGCCCAGCGAGGCGGCAGCCCACAGCAGCCAGAAGGGCCAGCTCACTGTCTGCAGCGCGGCAGCGGCGGCCAGCAGCAGCGACGTGAGCCCATAGCAGAGGGCCACGGCGCCGGGGGCGGCCGCACCCAGGGTGAGCGCACTGCTGCGGATGCCGAGCGCCGCGTCATCGCTGCGGTCCGACATGGCGTAGACGGTGTCGAAGCCGAAGGTCCACAGCAGGGTGGCCAGCCAGACCAGCAGCAGCGGCCAGCCGCCGGCCAGGTTGCCGCTGGCGGCGGCCCAGGGGATCAGCACCGCGAAGCCCCAGCACAGGGCGAGCACCAGCTGGGGGAAGGGGAACCAGCGCTTGGCGGAGGGATAAAGCAGGACCGGCGGCAGGGCTAGCAGCGCCAGCTGCAGCGACAGTTGCCGCCCGGGCAGTGGCAGCAACAGCACCACCGCCAGGGCCAGCAGCAGGCACAGCAGCAGCAGCAGCACGGCACTGGCCACCCGCACCCGGCCGCTGGCCAGGGGCCGGGTGCGGGTGCGCTCCACCAGCGGATCGATGCGGCGATCCCAGAGGTCGTTGGCAACGCAGCCCGCGCCGCTCACCGCCAGGCCTCCCACCACGATCAAGGCCACCAGCGAGGGGAGAGGCGGACCCTGCGGCAGCAGCCAGAGGGCCCAGCCGGCCGGAATGAGCAGGATCAGTCGACCGCTGGGCTTGTGCCAGCGCAGCAACTCGATCCACCCCCGCAGGGCTCCGAGGATGTGCATGGAGGGAGCGTAGAACCGGGGTTCACCGGCCCTGCAATGGCAAAGTGACGCCGACTGCGCCGGTTCCGACGGCTGATGGCCCGTTCCGATCCTTCTCCCGCAGCGGCGACGCTGAGCGCCTCAGCGACTGACTCGGCTCAGACAGAGGCGCCGGCTCAGCCGGCCGCTCTGGAGGCCCTGCCGGAGGCCGCCGAGCAGCGCCCGGAAGGGTCTGGTCTGCGCCACGTGGCGGCCATCGACATCGGCACCAATTCCATCCACCTGCTGATCGCCGCCGTCGATCCGGTGTTGCGCACCTTTCGCGTGGTGCAGGCGGAGAAATCCACCACCCGCCTGGGCGAGCGCGATCCGGAAACGGGCGACCTCAGCACGGCGGCGATCGAGCGCGCCTTCCTGGCCCTGCGTCACTGCCGCGAGCTCGCCACCAGCCACGGGGTGGAGCAGATCCTCACTGCCGCCACCAGTGCCGTGCGAGAGGCCCCCAACGGCCGCCAGTTCGTGCAGGCGGTGCAGGAGCAGCTCGGCCTCGATGTGGAGCTGGTGAGCGGCCCTGAGGAAGCCCGGCTGATCTACCTGGGCGTGCTCTCGGGCATGGCCTTCGGCGATGACCCCCACCTCATCCTCGACATCGGCGGGGGATCGACGGAGCTGATCCTGGCCGACGGCCGTGATGCCAGGGAGCTCACCAGCACGCGGCTGGGTGCGGTGCGGCTGCAGCGGGATTTCATCACCCAGGATCCGGTGACGCCGGAACGGCTCAGTTTTCTGCGGGCCTTCATCCAGGGCTCACTGGAGCCGGCGGTGGACCGGGTGAAGCGGCGGCTACGGCGGGGGGAACGACCGGTGATGGTGGCCACGAGCGGCACGGCCCTGGCCCTGGCCGCGCTCTGTGCCGCCAGCGAGGAGCGCCCGCCGACGCGGCTGCAGGGCTACCGGGTGAGCCGGGAGCGCATCGACGCCCAGGTGAACCAGCTGGCCACGCTGACCCTGGAGCAACGCAAGGCGCTGCCACCGATCAATGAACGCCGGGCCGAGATCATCGTGCCGGGGGCCCTGGTGCTGCAGCAGGCGATGGCGATGCTGCAGGTGCGGGAACTGGTGATCAGTGAGCGGGCCCTGCGCGAGGGCCTGATCGTCGACTGGATGCTGCGCCACGACCTGATCGTGGACCGCTTCGCCTACCAGAGCGGCATCCGGCAGCGCACCGTGCTCGATCTGGCCCGGCGTTACCGGGTCGACCAGCGCCGCGCCGAACACGTGGCCAAGCAGGCCCTGCTGCTCTACGACAAGACCCGCGGCGTGCTGCACGACGACGCCGGCAACGGGCGGGCACTGCTCTGGGCCGCCGCCCTGCTGCACAGCTGCGGCCAGCACATCAACATCAGCGCCTACCACAAGCACAGCTGGTATCTGATCCGGCACTGCGACCTGCTGGGCTATTCCGAAAGCGAGCAGTTGATGGTGGCGGCGATCGCCCGCTACCACCGCAAGAGCCTGCCGAAGAAGCGCCACGAGGCCTGGCTGCAGATCCCCGGCCGCGACCAGCGGCGCACGGTGAATGCGATGGCGCTGCTGCTGCGGCTGGCCACCTCGCTGGATCGGCGGCCCGTGCCGGCCGTGGACGACCTGCGCATCCGCTGCCGTGGCGGCGAGCTGCGCATCGGCCTGATCTCCGCCGATCCGACCCAGGATCTCAGCCTGGAGCGCTGGAGCCTGGCGGCCTGCCGGGAGCCGCTGGCGGAAGCCGCCGGCCTGCGGCTTGTGGTGGAATCCTGAGCTTGGTGGCGCTTGGTAGCGGAGCTCACACCACAGGCCCCAGCCGTTCGCCATGACAGATGGAGGCCTGCCTGAGCGGCCGCAATGGCGTTGGCTTCGATCACCGCCATGACTCCGCTGAAGGCAATGGCGCAGCTCCCAGCACAGGACGTGATGAACGCAATGCAACCAATGGATTCACCCACCGCCTTCGTGGCCGTGGCGCTGGCGGCCGTGTCCTGGGATGGGGTGCTCACCAAGGCAGGCTCGCGTGCTCTGCGCCATGCGCTCGATTACCGCGAACCCTTCCGCCATATGTCGGACGCTGAAATGATCCAGCTGTTCGACCGCCTGCTGGCCCAGCTGCGCCTGGAAGGCTCCCGCCAGCTCATGGAGCATGCCTCCGCCGTGCTGGATCCGCGGCAGCGACTCACGGCCTTCACCGTGGCTGCCGAGATCATGCGCTCCGACGGCGAGTTGGTGGCCGAGGAACAGCGGATCCTCGAGGATCTGGCCAGCCACCTCACCATCCCCGCCGCCCAACACGACCAGATCCTCCAGGTGATGGATCTGTTGCACGCCAGCCTGGTGGGAAATCCAGTGCTGGCTTGACTGAGCTGGTCTCTCCCGGACCGAAACAATTGAAAGTTTCCGGAGAATTGAGTAAGGAAATAGTGGAGAAGTTATGGGCGATACTGGACTCGAACCAGTGACCCCTTCCGTGTGAAGGAAGTGCGCTACCGCTGTGCTAATCGCCCGCACCCCTGGATCTTAAAACACGGGCGGCGCCACCCAGCCTGTCCTTCCCCCGCTTCCTTTGCTGCTTCCCTGGCCCGCCTTGGCCCTGCTCACGGCCTGCTGCGAAAGCGGCCGCGATCTGGCCGTCCGCCGCCTGCTGCAGCGCAGCGGCTGGACGGCGGCGCGGGTGATGGGCCTCAGCTGCCTGATCAGTGCCGGCCTGACCCTGCCATGGCTGCTGCTGGCCCCAGGCGGCTGGCCCAGCGACGGCACACGTCTGCTGCTGGCCCTTGCTGCCGGGGGGCTGGTGAACGCCCTGGCCTTCTGGGCCTACGGGCGCGCCCTCGCCCGCGGCGACCTCAGCCTGGTGCTGCCCCTGATCAACCTCTCGCCCCTGGTGCTGCTGTTCAGCGGCTGGTGGCTGCTGGGGGAGCGGCCAGCACCGGCGGCCCTGGCGGGTGTGGCGCTGCTGGTGCTGGGAGCCCTGCTGCTGGGCCGCGGCACGGGTGGTGGCCTGCCCCTGCTGAGCAGTCCGGGGGCACGCTCGATGCTGGTGGTGGCCGTGCTGTGGGGCCTCGGCGCCGCCTTCGACAAGGTGGGGGTGAACGCCGGTGGCTCACTCACCTGGGTGGTGCTGTTCAACCTGGTGGTGGCTGTACCGCTGCTGGCCCCCGAGCTCACCGGCTCAGGAGGGGGCACCGCACGGCTGGCTGCGGCAGCGACCTCTGAGGGGCTGCTGTTGTTGGTGTTGCTCTGCGGTCTCACCGGGGCGGTGGGCATGGTCTGCCAGATGGAGGCGCTGCGCCAGACCGCCGTGGTGCATGTGATCGCCATCAAGCGCCTGAGCACGCTGATGAGCGCCACGGTGGGCGTCACGCTGCTGGACGAACCGCGGGGCGGGCTGCGGCTGCCCGCCGCCGCATTGATGCTCGCCGGCGCCATTGCGGTGCTCAATGCAGCCCGTTGAAGCGCTCCGCCAATGGCCACGCCCGCCTGCACAGGATCGGCGAACATGGCCTGCGCACCCTCTGTTTCGCCGCTACCGCGTGTCTTCTGTCTCTCCGATCCGTGCGTCCGCCCCGGCCTCAACCTCCCCCCAGCCTGCGGGGCAGGGAACCGAGGCCGCCAAGGCTTCGACGCCGCGGGAGGTGGACGTGCTGGTGGTGGGTGGCGGGGTCTGTGGCACAGCCTTGCTCTTCGAGCTCGCCCGCTACACCGACCTGCCCCGGCTGGCGCTGATCGAGCGCTATGAGCAGCTGGCCCAGGTGAACTCCAAGGCCACCAGCAACAGCCAGACGATCCACTGCGGCGACATCGAGACCAATTACACCCTGGAGAAGGCGCTGCGGGTGAAGCGCACGGCTGAGATGGTCGTGCGCTTCGGCGACCTGCTGGAGGTCGAGGAGCGTGAGCGTTGCCTGTTCCGCACCCCGAAAATGGTGCTGGGGGTGGGCGAGCTGGAATGCGCCAGCCTGCGCCAGCGCTTTGAACTGTTTTCGCCTCACTTTCCGGCGATGCAGCTGCTGGAGAAAGAGGACATCGCCGCCTGGGAGCCAGCGGTGGCGCTGGTGAATGGCGTGCCACGCAGCGAGGAACTGGTGGCGATCGGCATCCGTGAGGCCGCCACCGCCGTCGACTACGAAGCGCTCTCGGCCGCGTTCGTGCGCCAGGCCCACGCCGCTGTGGAGGGGAGCGCGCGCTGCATCGACCTGGCCCTCGGCACCAGCGTGGAGACGATCACCCCCGAGGGTGAGACGTTTCTGGTGGAGACGCAGAGCAAGGCGGCGGGCCGCCAGCTCTGGCGGGCGCGGCATGTGGTGGTGAATGCAGGCGCCCACAGCCTGCTGATGGCCCAGCGCATGGGCCACGGACTGCGCTACTCCTGCCTGCCGGTGGCCGGCAGCTTCTACTTCACCCCCGAGTTGTTGAACGGCAAGGTCTACACGGTGCAGAACGACAAGCTGCCCTTCGCCGCCCTGCACGGGGACCCCGATGTGGGAGCTCCCGGCCAGACGCGCTTCGGCCCCACCGCGCTGCTGCTGCCCCTGCTCGAGCGCTACCGGCTCGGCTCGTTCTTCGAATTCCTTGAGGTGCTCAGGCTCGACCTGGCCGTGCTGGCGGTGTTGTGGCAACTGCTCGGCAACAGCGACATCCGTGCCTACATCGTGCGCAACCTGCTGTTCGAGGTGCCCTGGCTGCGGCGACGGCTGTTTCTGCGCGATGTGCGCAAGATCGTTCCCGGCATGGCGCTCAACGACCTGAGCTTCGCCGAAGGCTATGGAGGGGTGCGCCCCCAGCTGATCGACAAGCAGGCCCTCAAGCTGATGCTCGGGGAGGTGAGGATCGAAGCCGGGCCCGGGCTGGTGTTCAACGTGACGCCATCGCCGGGAGGCACCTGCTGCCTGGGGGTGGCAGCACTGGATCTCGAGGCGATCGTGGCGCGCAGCGGCTGCAGCTTCGCCCGCGACCGCTTTGAGGCCGAGCTCTACGGCAAGGACGCGGGGGAGGATTCAGCCAGCTGCCCGCAGTCGCTGGCGGCCTGATCGACAGGCAGTCCCTTCCCACCGGGGCGAAACAGATGGGTGTGGGAGGAGGAGTACAAACGCGAGCGGGCCTGCTGGGGGGCGTCGAGAGCAGGGCTTACCACGTAGAGGGTGGTGCGGATCAGCTGGCGTTGGCGGCTCGTTTCTGCCATCTCGCTCAGGGGCACCACAGTGATCCACTGGTCGGGCCAGCTGACGCGGTAGCCGATCGCCACCGGGGTGTCGGCGGCGTAGTGCGCCAGCAGCACCTCCTGCACCTCTTCCACATGGCGTGCGCTGAGATACAGGCAGAGGGAGGCCCCCAGGGCCGCCAGGCGTTCCAGGGATTCCTTCTCCGGCACGCCGGTGCGTCCGGAAGCCCGGCTGAGCACGATCGTCTGCACCAGGCCAGGAATGGTGAGCTCAGCCTGCAGCGCTGCCGCCGTGGCCTGATAGGCGCTGAGACCCGGGACCACCTCCACCACCAGGCCCGCCTCGGTGAGCCTGCTGACCTGCTCCGCCAGCGCCCCGTAGAGGCAGGGGTCGCCATCGTGGAGTCGCACCACCCGCTTGCCGGCGCGGGCCCGCTCGATCAGCACCTCAAGCACCTGCTCGAGGGTGAGGGTGCTGGTGCGGATCCGTTCAGCGCTCGCCGGGGCCAGGGCTGCGATCTGGGGCGACACCAGGGAATCGGTCCAGACGAGCACCTCGGCCGCTTCGATGGCACGGGCTGCCCGCAGCGTGAGCAGATCAGGGGCGCCGGGCCCTGCTCCCACGATCGTGACCGCCGCCGGTTCCGACGGGGTGGCTTCCGGCTGGCTGGGGAAAGTGGTCAAGGGTTGGTGCCCTGGAAAGGTTCGCTGGGGCCAGACTCGCTCTGAAGGCGACGGGCTCCGCGGTAGAAACAGATCAGGCCGATCGATCCGGCCGCGATCAGCAGCAGGCTCATCAGCTGCGCCATGCGCAGGCCGCCTTCGCAGAAGGGCGGGGTGGAGAACAGGCAGAGCGGATCGATGCGCAGTCCTTCGATCCAGAAGCGGCCCAGGCTGTAGCTGATCAGGTAAATGCAGCTGAGCGCCCCGGCAGGCAACGCGATGCGGCCCCGCGAACCAAGCTGGAACAAGGTGAGCAGCAACGCCACCACCGCCAGGTTCCAGAGCGATTCGTAGAGAAAGGTGGGGTGGAAGAACTGCTCGTCGATGAAGGTGGCCGGCCTGTTCACCGCTGGAATGAACAGCCGCCAGGGGAGATCCGTGGGCAGGCCGAAGGCTTCGGAGTTGAAGAAGTTGCCCCAGCGGCCGATCGCCTGGCCCAGGGCCACCGAGGGAACGAGCACATCGAGCAGATTCCAGAAGGCGAGCTTGCGCCAGCGGCAGTAGACCACCACCGCCAGTGAGCCGCCGATCAGGGCGCCATGGATGGCAATGCCCCCCTGCCAGATGGCCAGGGCATCCAGCCAGTTGAGCTGATACTGGCGCCACTCCAACACCACGTAGTAGAGGCGGGCACCGAGCACAGCAGCCAGCACCAGAATCGGCAGAAGGTCGGCGATCATGGCCGGCTCGATGCCGCGCCGCCGGCCCAGCCTGGTGGAGAGCATCAGGCCGAGCAGCACCGCCACGGCAATCAGCAGGCCATACCAGCGCAGGGAGAAAGGCCCCAGCTGGAACAGCAGGGGCCCCGGTGAAGTGAACATCGCCGTCGGCAGGGCTGGGGGAAGAAGCGCCAAGGGAAACGGCTCAGCAGATGGGGGTCAGCCTCAGACGCCTTCGGCAGCCTGCACTTTCTCCACCTGCTTCTTCTTCAGCACCAGCATGATCTGGGCGAGAGCAACGGCGGCGAAGAAAGCGAGCATGCCGTAGATGCGCACAGGGTTCTGCAGCACGATCTCGGAATCCAGCTGACCGAAGCCGCCCACATTGGGATCTTCCGAAAGGGGTCCGTTGAGCACCACGTCATCGCCCACAGCCACAGCAAGGGCAGGGCCAGCCGGAATGGTTTCACTCACGGTGGTGCCGTCGGCGGTGCGGATCTCCACGACGCTGGCGCCGTTCTCACCGGCGGTGATGGCACTCACGGTGCCGGCGGCAGGAGCTGTGAAGACGCCGTTGTTGCTCTTCTCACCGGTGGGGTACACCTGGCCACGGCCGCGGTTGCCACCCACGTGCACCGAATACTTGCCGAAGTGGATGGCGCTGTCGGTGGCGGGATCGGGGGAGAGGATGGGGAAGACGATCTCCTGGTGCTGGTCACCCGGCAGGGGGCCCACCAGCAGGATGTTGGGCTTGTCGTCGCTGTACTGGGTCACGTAGACCCCGGCGGTTTCCTCTTTCAGCTCGTCGCTGAGACGATCAGCGGGAGCAAGGGTGAAGCCATCAGGGAGCATGAGCACCGCACCCACGTTGAGGCCCGTGCGGCTGCCATCGGCGGCCACCTGCTGAACGCTGGTGTCGTACGGGATCTTCACCACCGCCTTGAACACGGTGTCAGGCATCACGGCCTGGGGCACTTCCACCTGGGTGGGCAGCTTGGCGAGGTGGCAGTTGGCACAGACGAGCTTGCCGGTGGCTTCGCGGGGGCTCTCGTAGTTCTGCTGGGCCCAGAAGGGGTAGGCCCAGGAGGCAGAAGGCGCCAGGAAGAGGGCGGCCGAAGCCAGGACGGTGGAGAGCAGCAGGGAAAGGGTGCGGCGCATGGGGTGGGCGGACGGGCGACGGGAGGAGATGGACGGTCGGACGATCAGGCCCACCAGGGCTTTTCACCGGTGCGGAAATCGGTGTCGGTCCATGTGCTCAGGAAAACGTTGTCGCTTTCGACGGAGACGTTGGCCAGGGCAAGCGACAACGGAGCAGGACCACGCACCACCTTGCCGGTGGGGTCGTACTGGCTCCCGTGGCAGGGGCAGATGAATTTGTTGGCACCGCTGTTCCAGGGCACCACGCAACCCAGGTGGGTGCAGATGGCGTTGATGCCGTAGCTGCCGATGGCGTCGGGACCTTCCACCAGCAGGTAGGTGGGGTCACCTTTCAGGCCCTGCACGAGGCTGCGGTCACCCTCCTTGTGGGTGCTGAGCCAGCCCGAGGCGGTGACGTTGTTGCCCAGTTCATCCTTGGCGGTGGTGCCACCGCCACCGCCGGCGGGCCGGGGGGGAATGAAGTAACGGGCGACGGGGTAGAGAGCACCCAGTGCGACACCAGTGACGGAGCCGAAAGTCAGCAGATTCATGAACTGACGACGGCCCATTCCGGGCACATCGCTCACTGGGATCTGGGTCATACGGAACGTTCCTGGGTGCCGAAGCAACGAGGCGCCCATTATGGACGTTGCCCTGGCCGTCACGTTTTGCCAGGACGCAGCTTGCGCCTGCGGCGCAACATGCTGTTGTGGAGTGTCCTCACCCTCGCCGCCGTGTCCCTGCCTGATCCGGCTGCTGAGCCCGGCTCCAGCGGCCGCTTCGCCCCCCTCCGGCTCGATGAAGTGATGCAGGTGCTGCGTGAGCGCTGGCACGCGTCCTACGACCTCCAGCTGGTACAGCGGCGCGGCCGCCTCTACCTGCAGGTGATGTGGGCCTACCTGGAGCAGCAGTCCTTTCCGCTCGATGCCGAGGGCTATGAGGCCAAGCTGCAGGAGCTGATCGAGCTGCTCAACGGCCTCGGGGTGGCCGATCAGGTGCGCCAGTGGCTCACCACCACCCGCGACAAACCCCGACTGGGACGGGCGATGAGCCTCACCCTGGAGCCGGCCGAGGGCGGGCGCAGCAGTGAATTCCTGCTCTGAACCTGGCCTCAGGCGCCGCTGGCCGCAGGCCGGAGCCGCTCGGTGAGGGCCACCAGGGCCACACCCACCAGGAACAGGGCCGTGATCGAGCCGGTGAGCAGCAGCATCGTGACGGGGTCGGTGGAAGGAGTGAGCACGGCGCCGGCCAGGGCCGCCACCAGCACCACCCAGCGCCAGGCTTTCAACATGGCGTCGGAGCGGATCAGGCCGAAGGCACCCAGCAGCAGTTGCAGCACCGGGAGCTGAAAGGCCAGGCCAGTGGCCACCATCAGCAGCAGCACGAAATCGAGGTAGCGCTCGATCGACCAGATCGGCTCGACCACATCCGCGCCGTAGCTGACCAGGAACCGCAGCGCCGCCGGCACCAGCGCCCACCAGGCGAAGGCAAGCCCTGCGGCGAACAGCACCGCCGACCCCGCCACGGCTGGCGCCACCAGTCGCCGCTCCCGGCGCGTGAGACCCGGCAAGACGAAGGCCAGCGCCTCGTAGAGCACGTAGGGCAGCGCCAGCGTGAGGCCGGCATAGCCGGCCACCTTGATCGACACAAACAGGAATTCACCTGGGGCGAGCTGGAGGAAGCGCATGCCCACGGCGGGCAGTTCCAGCAGCCGAACGAGCGGTTTCACCAGCAGCAGACAGCCGCCGGCCGCCACCACCACCGCCAGCAGGCTGCGCAGTACCCGCCGCCGCAACTCCTCAAGGTGGTCCACAAGGCTCATCTCCACCTCGGCGGGAAACTCATCCGCCGGTGGCACCCGGATCGGTGGGGGAGGTGCGGGGAGGGGGGAGTCGCTCATGGCGCAGGCGCTGGAGCTGAGCCTAAGGAGCGACTGCACAGGGTGGCGCCGCGGCCGGGATCGCCCCAGACCACCTCGCCGCCCCGGTGGCGCACGGTGCCGGGTCCGGCTCCGGCAATGCGCTGCAGTTGGTCGCTGGGCACCATCACCACGGGCACACGGGCATTGCCGCGGGCACGGCTGAAGCGGGCGGCCAGATCGGCCGCCGCCTGCAGGTCGGCGTCGGTGGCGGGAGCTTCCGAGCTCTTGAGCATCACGTGGCTGCCCGGGCACTCCTGGGCATGGAACCAGAGATCACCGCGCCGCGCCTGCCGCAGGCTGATCCATTCGTTCTGGCGATGGTTGCGGCCCACCTGCACGCGCAGCCCTCCGGCAGTGAGGAACTCCAGCGGTTGGCATGGCAGGGGATGCCGCCGGGCGCGCGCCTTGCTTCGTCCCTTGTCCCGCTCGCGGCCGCCGACGCTGAGCAGTTCCTCCACGTCGTCTTCGAGGGCGGCGAGATCCTCCAGCGCCCCGCGCAGGGCATGGGGGGTGGTCTCCTCGGGCCGGTGCAGCTCCAGAAAGGCCAGGCTGGCCTCAATGCGCTCCAGCTGCAGGTCGTGACGCTCCAGCAGGGTGGTGATCACGGCGGAGGAGCGCTGCAGGCGGCGCGCCTTCTTATAGAGAGCCTGTGCCTCAGCCACCTGCTCGCGGCTGGGGTCGGCCAGACAGAGCAGGGCATCCGCCTGCCGCCGCAACTGGTCGCAGCCGGCGGCCTGCTCCAGCAACGCCTGCTGCTCGGCCCGCTGGGCACTCTGGCGATCCCGGGCCGTGAACAGGCGCCGCTGCAGCTGATCGTGGCGCAGCTGGAAGGCCTGGGCTGTGAGCTGCCGGTCGTAGAGCTGCGCCAGCGGGCGCCCCACCGGGCCGGCCAGCTCGGCGCCCCAGCAGCGGTAGGCGGTGGCTCCACCGGTGACGAAGCCAAAGCGGTCCGCCGCCAGGTCGCCCAGCCATTGCTGCCAGGCCACCCAGAGGGCACTCCACTGCAGCTCGCTGAGCTGCTCCACCGGCAGCTTCAGCAGCGCCGTGGATGTGTCGGGATGATCGCCGGCCAACTGCAGGGCCAGGGCAGGACTGATCCCCTGGTAGCTCTGCAGCAGCGCCTTGCCCAGCGGCAGCGGCAGGAGCTGCAGGCGCCGACGCCAGTGCCACAGAGCTTCGCCGGCATCGGGGGGATCGGCCTGCAGGGGCGGCGGCGGGCTGTAGGTGTCGCCGCTGGCAATCGGCCTCAGCCGGGATTCGTTCGGCTTCACCTGGCGGCCCAGGGCCACCACCCGACGCTGGCCATCCAGGAGGAAGAGGTTGCTGTGGCGGCCCATCAGCTCCACCACCAGCGTGCGGCAGATCGCCTCACCGGGGCGGGGGGCAAAGCCCAGCTCCACCACCCGTTCCCAGCCGTGCTGATCGATCGCCACCAGCGCCAGGCCGCCCAGGCCGTGCTGCAGTTGCTGGGCCAGAGTGCTGCCCTCACCGCGCCGGGCGGGAGGGTCGATCGGCAGCAGGCGCGGCGCATCCGCCCACCAGCTCAGCTCCAGCCAGTGACGACCATCAAGCGCGCGAAAGCCGAGTTGGAGGTTGTGGGCGCTGGGCTGCTGGGCCTTCTCGAAGCGGCTGGGCAACAGCTGCGGCCGCAGCTCGGCAAGCACCGCCCGCAAGGTGGTGACGTCCATGGGTTGGAGCGTCCGGGAGGTCAAGGGAACCGCGTGGACAGGGAAGCCCCTTACTCTGCTGGCTCACGTGCGAGGGCCTGATGGCGGAGGCAGCGGCAGTGGCAATGGCAGCAACAAAGACAGCAGCGGCGGGTCCGGGACAACTCACGGTGATCACCGGCCCCAGCGGCGTGGGCAAGGGCACGCTCGTGGCCGCGCTGCGCCGGCGCCATCCGCAGATCTGGCTGTCTGTGTCCGCCACCACGCGCGCGCCCCGCAGCGGCGAACAGGACGGGGAGCACTACTTCTTCATGAGCCGGGAGCAGTTCGAGCAGCAGGTGGCTGCCGAAGGGCTGCTGGAGTGGGCGGAATTCGCCGGCAACCTTTACGGCACGCCACGGGCGCCCGTCAGCGAGCATCTGGCCCAGGGGCAACCGGTGCTGCTGGAAATCGAACTGGAGGGGGCCCGCCAGGTGCGGCGCAGCTTCCCGCAGGGATTCCAGGTGTTCATCGAACCTCCGTCGCTGGAGGAACTGGAGCGGCGCATCCGCGGCCGCGGCACCGACGACGACAGCGCGATCGAACGGCGCCTGCGCCGGGCCCGGGAGGAACTGGCCGCCGCCGCTGAGTTCGACGCCGTGGTGATGAACGGCGACCTGGATACCGCCATCGGCGAGCTGGAAGCCCTGCTGCAACTGGCCGGCAGCTGAAGCGCCAGCGCCAGTCACAACGTGCAAGTCACAAAAAAGCGGCCTTTACGGCCGCTTTTGACGTTCAGAGCCTCCGGCTGGAAGCCAGCGGATCAAAGGGGATGGAAGAGAAGATCCGGGAAGAAGCGATTGAATTCGATCATGATTCCGGCGGTGACGGTGAACCAGATCGCAGCGAAAACAGGGGCTGTGGTGAGGAATTTCTTCATGGGCGTGCTCCGGATGGAGAACAGAGGGATGGGGCGACTGAACCGGGATTCAGCGCGGTGAAACGGTGACCTTGGAATCGGATTCCAGCAGCTTGCCGCTGGTGAATTCGCTGAAGGCCGCCAGAGGCCAGGTGGCTGCAGCGATGGTGCTCTTCAGGGCGAGGGGCACATCGATCTGGATCTCGCGCATGGTGGCGTCCTTGCTGCCACGGATGGCCTGCAGGTACACGCGACCGGCCCAGCCGATGCATCCGGCGATGTAGAGGAAGGCGATGCCAGGGATCATGAAGTCGCCGGCATGGCTCCAGCGGCCATCAACGATCAGGTGGGGCAGGCCATCGGTGCCACACACGGCCTGGCTGTACATCTCGAAGCGGGCTTTGGCCTGCGGAGTGGCAGCGGCGGCGGCACGCTGCTGAAAGCGGGGGCTTTCGGAGCAGGGGGTGAGCCCGGCCACATCGGCATGGGCCACAGGGGCGAAGCCGAAGATCAGCAGGGCGGAAATCAGAACGGCGAAAAGGCGGCGCATCGTATCCGGATCCGGGGAATGGCCTGCCAGCGGGCAGGATGTCACTTGCGGAGAGTAAGGGAGGCCATGGAGGCACTTGAACACCGTTCTGGCCGTCGAAACAAGTTGTGACGAGTCAGCGGCGGCCGTGGTGCGCGGCGAGCAGGTGCTCGCCAGTGCCGTGGCTTCCCAGATCGCCGAACATGCCCGCTGGGGAGGTGTGGTGCCCGAGATTGCCTCGCGGCGGCACGTGGAGGCGCTGCCCCAGTTGATCGCCAGTGTGATGGCCGAATCCGGCCTCGGCTTCGCCGACCTCGACGGCATCGCCGCCACCGTGGCGCCGGGCCTGGTGGGGGCCCTGCTGGTGGGCTCGGTCACAGCCCGCACGCTGGCGCGGCTGCACGATCGTCCCTTCGTGGGGGTGCACCACCTCGAAGGCCATCTCTGTTCCGTCCACCTGGGAGACCCCCTGCCGGAGGGTCCGTTCCTGGTGCTGTTGGTGAGCGGCGGCCACACCGAGCTGATCCGCGTCGACGGCGCCGGCCACTACCGGCGGCTGGGCCGCAGCCACGACGACGCGGCCGGCGAGGCCTTCGACAAAGTGGCACGGCTGCTTGGGCTGGGGTATCCCGGCGGTCCGGCG
The DNA here is from genome assembly GCF_056633115.1 of Marcopretia estuarina LEGE 06307. Lineage (NCBI taxonomy): Bacteria > Bacillati > Cyanobacteriota > Cyanophyceae > Synechococcales > Prochlorococcaceae > Marcopretia > Marcopretia estuarina. The sequence goes on from NZ_JBSJOY010000003.1 coordinate 160,920, forward strand.
ATCCAGGCGGCCGGAGCGCTGGGGGATCCCCTGCGCTTTCCACTGCCGAAAGGGCGCGTGTCGAGGCCGGAAGGGGGCTACCACCCCTACGACTTCAGCTTCAGCGGGCTGAAGACGGCCGTACTCCGCCTTGTGCAGTCGCTGCGCGCCGGCACCGGTGCCGCGGGGCCGGCGGATCCGCCTTCAACTGGGGAATTGGCTCCGCAGGATCTGGCTGATGTGGCCGCCAGCTTCGAACTGGCCGTGGTCGACGTGCTGGTGGAGCGCAGTTGCCGCTGCGCCCGCGACGAGGGACTCGGCACCCTGGTGCTGGTGGGCGGGGTGGCCGCCAACCAACGCCTGCGCCAGCGGCTGGAGGAACGCTGCGGCGCGCTGGGGCTGCACTGGCGCCGGGCACCACTTGCCTATTGCACCGACAACGCCGCCATGATCGGCGTGGCAGCAGCCCAGCGGCTTGCCGCCGGATCCAGCAGCAGCACGGCCCTGGGTGTGGCGGCCCGCCTGCCATTGCAGCAAAGCGACGCGCTCTACGAGCAACAGCCTTGCTTTTGATCCCTTTATGGTGGCCGAACCCGTTGTTAAGGGGGTGGATGGCTTCAGCTGACACCACAGAGAATGCACTGCTGCCGAACAGCTCTCTTGCAGCATCACCAGCCGCTGCTGAGGGGCTCGGCTCCAGCCAGCCCGTTGAAGTGGGGCCGGAAGAGCTGAACGCCTGGCGCCGGGGCTTCACCCCCCAAGCCGAGATCTGGAATGGCCGCCTGGCCATGCTCGGGCTCTCGCTGGGCATCGCCACCCTGCTGCTTCTCCGCCTGGCCAGGGCCCACTGAGCCAGGCCAAGTCAACAACGTTTTGCCAGTGGACTCCGCCCTATTCGCGGCCTCGTAGGGCCTGGGAGAGCTCACCACGCTTGAGGCTCACGGCCAACGCCTCATCCGCACTCACTTTGCCTGCCACTACCAGCTCAAGAAGGGACTGGTTCAATGTTTTCATGCCTTCAAACGAACTGCGTTTCATGATTTCCTCCACCTCGTCGAATTCGCCGCGAAGGAGGTAATCCCGGCAGGCATCGGTGTTGATGAAGATGTCGTGGTAAGCGATTCGGCCACCTTCAATCGTTTTGAGCAGCCCCTGCGAGATCACCGCCAACAACGATTCGGCCACACTTGTGCGGATTGATTTTTGTTCTTCGGACGGGAACATACCCAGCATCCGCTCAACGGTTTTTACGGCGGAGTTAGTGTGGAGCGTGCCGAAGACCAAGTGGCCGGTCTGAGCAGCCTCCAAGGCAGTGGAGAGGGTTTCCTGGTCGCGAATCTCCCCGATCAGCAACACATCAGGATCTTCCCGCAATGCCGCCCGCAGAGCAGTGGAGAACAACTTTGTGTGGTGGCCGATCTCACGCTGCCGCACCAGACAGGATTTGCTGACATGAACGAATTCAACTGGATCCTCAATGGTGAGGATGTGCTTCGACTGAGTTGAATTCATCCAATTGATCATTGCGGCTAGAGTGGTGGATTTGCCGCAGCCCGTGGGGCCTGTCATCAGGATCAGGCCCTTGGTGTACTTGAGAAGATGCTTAAAGACATCCGGAAACCCAAGGGATTCCAGTGTGGGGACCTCAAAGGGGATAAGCCGCAGCACCATGGCTGGGCCAAGAAGCGATTCAAAGAGGTTGATCCGCACCCTCACGAAACCGAAAGAATGTGATCCGTCGAATTCCTTATCGCTGCGAAAAGCCTGACGATCCTCCTGAGAGAGAATCTCATTCAGCCACTCCGAGAACCGTTGGTTCGTGATGATCGGCCAACCGGTCATCTGCATATCGCCGCGAAAGCGCAGCCGCGGTTCCTCACCGACACCGAGGTGCACATCTGAGCACTTGGCCTCAAAAGCCACGCGCACCACCTCCTCCAGTGTGCAGGGCGTAGCCACGGATGGCCGTGGTGGCGCTGGGGCCGGATCTACACCATCCACGCCGGCGGGGTGGGAGTCGGGCGCAGGCACCGAGCTAGGGGGAAACAGGGAACTGGTCATCGGCTGGACAGCATTGCAGCCATTTTGGGGCAAGTACTCGCCTGAGTTCACATGCAGCTGCTGATCGGTACGGGGATGCTCCGCCACGTGAATGCGACACCGGCTCTCCTTAGGATCGACACCCCCGCATGGGCTCTTTGATCACCACCGCTCCGCTCGTCAGCATCGTGCTGGGAACCAGGCCCGAAGCGATCAAGCTGGCACCGGTGATCCGCGCCTTCCAACAAGCCGAAGGCTTACGCACCCGGGTGGTGCTCACCGGCCAACATCGGGAAATGGTGGCGCAGGTGATGGAGCTCTTCAGCCTCACCGCTGATCGCGACCTGGCCTTGATGACGCCCCGCCAGACGCTCACCCACGTGACCTGTGCCGCCCTGATGGGGCTGGAGCAGGACTTCACTGAGCACCGGCCGGATCTGGTGCTCGTCCAGGGCGACACCACCACCGCCTTCGCTTCCGCTCTGGCGGCGTTCTACCAGCAGATCCCCGTGGGGCACGTGGAAGCCGGCCTGCGCACTGACAACCTGCTTGACCCCTTCCCCGAGGAAGCCAACCGCCGGCTGATTTCCCAGATCGGCCAACTCCACTTCGCCCCCACCTCGGTGTCGGAGGCGAACCTGCTGGCCTCCGGGGTGGTGGGCCGGGTGCTGGTCACGGGCAACACTGTGATCGATGCGCTGCTGCTGATGGCGAAGCAGGCGCCGCTGCTGCAGCTTCCTGGCCTCGACTGGACCCAGCAGCGGGTGATCCTGGCCACCGTGCACCGCCGGGAGAACTGGGGAGAGCGTCTGCTCGCCATCGGTGATGGCTTCCTGCGACTGCTGGAGCAACACCCCGACACCGCCCTGCTCCTTCCGCTGCACCGCAACCCCACCGTTCGGGAACCCCTGCAGCAGATGCTGGGCGATCACCCGCGGGCCTTTCTCACCGAGCCGCTCGATTACGACGAGCTGGTGGGAGCGATCCGCGGTTGCACGCTGCTGCTCACCGACTCCGGCGGCCTGCAGGAAGAGGCCCCAGCCCTGGGCAAACCGGTGCTGGTGCTGCGGCGCACAACGGAACGTCCGGAAGCGGTGTCTGCGGGCACGGCGCGCCTGATCGGCACCGATGCGGCAGCGATCGCCACGGAAGCCGGGCGCCTGCTCGACGACCCTGCCGCCTACGCGGCCATGGCCATGGCTCACAACCCCTTCGGGGACGGCCAGGCGAGCGGCAGGATCGTGGCGGCCTGCCGTGCCTTCCTGGCAGAACGGAACTGAGCTGGCCACTGGCCTGAGCTGGCAGTGGGCCTGATCGGAGCGTGATTCAGCTGCCGGGGCGTTTCTTTGCCCAGGGAGGCAGATCGATGAACACCTGGGTACCCGGTTTGAGGCCGGAGAGGATCTGGGTGTTTCGGCCGCTGCTGGAGCCGAGCGTCACCGGCTGGAAGGTGGGCTGGTTGTTCTTGCCCACCAGCAGCACCCCAGGCCGCCCTTCCTCGGTGACCACTGCCACAGTGGGCACAAGGGTCTGAGCCGGCAGGGTGCCGGTCTTGAAGTCGATGTCGGCGGTCATGCCGATCCGCAGCTCGCTGTGGGGATCGGTGAACAGCAGCTTCACATCGAAGGAGGTGACGTTGTTGATCTTCACCGCACGGGGGGCGATCTGGCGCACGCGCGCGGTGAAGCGGCGGTCCGGGAAGGCATCCACCCGCACGGTGGCGATCTGGCCGAGGCGGATGCGGCCGATGTCGCTTTCCGGCACCTTGGCCACCGCCTCCAGGCCGCGGGCGAGCTCCACCACCGATGAACTGGACGCGCCCGCGTTAGCGGAGGCGGAGGTGGTGGGGGTGACGAAGGCTCCGGGGTCGGCGAACCGCTGGGTGATCACACCATTGAAGGGGGCGCGGATCGTGAGCTCGCCGCGTTCAACGTCCCGCTGAGCGTTGCGCTGCCGGGCCGCATCAAGGGCCGCCTTGCTGGTGAGCATGCGGGTGCGGAAGCTGACGATGTCGTCCTGACTGATCGCGCCCTGCTGATACAGCTTCTGGCGACGTTCGAACTCCGAGCGGCTGCGGGCGTACTCGGCGGCCGCCTGCCGCTCTTGGGCCAGCAGTTCATTCTCCCGATCGCGAAGGTCACCGCTGTCCATCAGAGCGATCGGCTGGCCGGCCTGCACGAGATCGCCCTCATCCACGAACAGGTCGGCGAGCACGCCGCCCCGCTTGGGGCTGACGTTGACGCTGCGGGCCGCTTCCAGCTCCCCGCTGGAGGTGACGATGCCCGGCAGGCTGCCGCGCTCGGCCTTCACCACATAGGCGGCCAGCGACTGCTGCTGCTGGGTGGTGCTGCGCTGGCGCTGCCAGAGGGCCACACCGCCGATCACGAGCACTGCCGCGGCCACCCCTGCCCAGAGAGGCCAGCGCCGCTTTTTGGGACCGGGCCGGCGAGGGGCGGCCGGGACCGGTTGTTCCTGGGGCGGTGTCAGCACCGGCGCAGGGCGAAGGTCGGAGCGGGGAATGACGGTCAGCGGTCGCTGTAACCAGTCTTGATGGTCGCGGCGAAAAACGTGGCCATGGGAGGCCCGGGGGGCGCCGTTTAGATTTAGCCCCATGCTTAAAGCCGGAATCGTGGGGCTGCCCAACGTGGGCAAATCCACCCTCTTCAATGCCCTGGTGGCCAACGCCCAGGCCCAGGCCGCCAACTTTCCGTTCTGCACGATCGAGCCGAACGTGGGCTCCGTGGCGGTGCCCGACGGGCGCCTGAAAATGCTCTCAGACGTTTCCAGTTCCCGCGAGATCGTGCCCACCCGGGTGGAGTTCGTCGACATCGCCGGCCTGGTGAAGGGCGCCAGCCAGGGCGAAGGGCTCGGCAACAAGTTCCTCGCCAACATCCGCGAGGTGGACGCGATCGTGCACGTGGTGCGCTGCTTTGAGGACGACGACGTGATCCACGTGGCTGGTCAGGTGGATCCCGCCCAGGACGCCGAGATCATCAATCTGGAACTGGCTCTCGCTGACCTGACCCAGGTGGAGAAGCGGCGGGAACGGCTCAAGAAGCAGGCTCGCACCAGCAAGGAAGCCCAGGCAGAAGATGAGGTGCTGGGCCGCATCGCCGCTGCGCTGGAAGCCGGCGCACCGGCACGCGGGGTTGCCCTCGGCGCCGACGAGCGCGAGACGATCCGTCCGCTCGGCCTGCTCACCCTCAAGCCGATCATCTACGCCACCAACGTGTCGGAAGACGACCTGGCGGCAGGCAACGGCCACAGCGAGGCCGTGGTGGCCCTTGCCCAGCGTGAAGGGGCTGAGGTGGTGCGGATTTCGGCGCAGGTGGAGGCGGAACTCGTTGAACTCGGCGAAGCCGAGCGCGCCGACTATCTCGACGGGCTGGGGGTGAGCGAGGGCGGGTTGCAGAGCCTGATCCGCGCCACCTATCAGCTGCTCGGCCTGCGCACCTACTTCACCACCGGCGAAAAGGAAACCCGGGCCTGGACGATCACAGCCGGCATGACCGCGCCTCAGGCCGCCGGCGTGATCCACACCGATTTCGAACGGGGCTTCATCCGCGCCCAGACCGTGGCCTACGCGCAGTTGATCGAAGCGGGCTCCCTGTCGGAAGCACGCAACCGAGGCTGGCTGCGCAGCGAGGGCAAGGAGTACGTGGTGGCCGAAGGCGACGTGATGGAGTTCCTGTTCAACGTCTGAAGCGGTTTCAACTTCAGCAGACGCTTCGGCGGCTGAGGCAGGCGCAGAGCATTGAGCCGCCCTCCTCTTTGGCTTCCGTGACCGGGGCGGCGGCCGCCTTCGGCGAGAATGGTGTCCGACGAGGCGAAGCCTGATGAACCCCTCCCAGGAGCCCTCTGCTGGCAGCGCGGCAGCGCCTGCAAATCTGCCTGCCGCTGAGCCGCCGCTGGCCGAGGTCACGAGCGCCACCGCGGCGATCCCTGACCGAGGTGCGGGATCCGCCACCGGTGCGCGCAATGCCGGCGCACACAACTTCGACATTCAGAAAGAACTGCACCAGCGCATCCGCAACGACCCCGACTACGACGACTGGGAGTACGGCACCGAGCCCCTGCCTCACGAGCAGCAGGGCTGGATCTCCCGGCCCGCCCCTGGCGGGGCCGGGGCCTCAGATCACACTGGAGGGGCTGGCGTGGGGGTGGACGCGGGCTAAGGGACGCACCAGGGTGAGGCCCAGCAGGCAGAGCGCCGCCATCGCCAGCCAGAGGCCGCCCCCATGCCTCTGCTGATCGAGGAACAGGCCCGCCACCTGCGGCGCTACGAAGGCGCTCAGCGCAAAACACTGCGAGAACAACGCCATGGCCATGCCTTGATGGGCGGGGGGCGTGATCTCCACCACCGCTTCGGTGGCCGTGGGCAGAAAGGCGGCCACAGCCGCCGCCAGCGGCAGCTGGGCCAGCAGCAGCACCGTGAGGCTGTGCCAGCCCAGGCTGGAGAAGGCCAGCAGGGAGCTGCCGAGCGCGAAGCCCAGCAGGCTCAGTCCGAGCCCGAAGGCCACCGAACGCTCTGACAGCCAGCGCCCCAGCGGCCATTGCAGGGCCAGCAGGAGCCCCAGCTGCAGCGCCAGCAGCAGGGCACCAGTGCTCTCCGGCAGGGGGGGGCGGGCCAGCCCGCCGCGCACCAGATCCAGCGGCAGGGCGCCCTGCAGCAGGGCCACCATGCCGGTGGACAGCACCGTCATCGCCAGCAGGGGCAGCAGGGGCCGCACCCATCCCTGCCAGGAATCGAGTCGGATGTCGGCACTGCGGACTGGTGCCGGCGGCAGCGGCCGGCGCAGCAGCAGGCTCAGCAGCACGACCATGCAGGCGATGTCGACGAGGAAGATGCCCCGCAAGCGGCCAAGGGCCGCCAGCCCGGAGCCCAGCAGCACGCCGGTGGCGATACCAAGCGCATCAGCGGTGCGCACCAACGCGAAGGCGCGGCTGGAGGGCAACGGCGCGCAGCTCTGGGTCACGGCAAGCTCGATCGCGGGCCACCAGAGCCCGAGGGCCAGTCCGATCAGCATCTGCCCGCTCACGTAGGCGGGAAAGCTGGTGGCGCTGTACAGGCGCGCGTCGGCCAGCACCGAGATCAAGGCGGCCAGCACGATCGGGCCATTGCAGGAGCGGCCGCGGTCGAGCCACCAGCCGCAGAGCAAGCGACCGGCCGTACCGGCCAATGCGGCTGCCGCCAGCCCCTGCCCGACCGCGGTGGCGGAGAAGCCGGCGTTGTGGAACACCACAGCGGTGAGATAGATAACGCCGCCGCCGCCAAGGCCGCTCAGCAGCCGCATCCAGCACAATTGCTGCAGGGGCGCGGGAAACTGGAGGAACCAGCCGAGGCCGCTTGCCCCTGCGCGACGTCGTGTCAAACCGGTTCCGACCGCTGTTCGTGCTTCTCACCAGTCTGCTGGTCGGGGGGGGCAGTCCGGCCAAGGCCGCAGATCAACTGATCGTTCGGCTCGACGGGTTCTCGCTGCCGATCGACATCGGCCAGCTGGAGGCTTGGAGCCGTGATCCCGGCTCCCGGGGCAACGACCTCGGCGTGTGGTTCGAGTTGCTCGACCCCCGCAGCCGCGAGGATCTGCGCCGCCTGTTGCTCACGCCGATCCTGGAGGAGCGCGACCTGGCTCTGCAGTTGATCCAGAGCTGGGCGGGCCGGCAGGTGGTCGAGGAGATGGGGGCACTGTTGAGTACCGACCAGAGCGGCAGCGGCCCTCTGCTGGTGAACACACTCCGCGGCCTGTTGCAGCGCCCTGAACCGGTCACCCCGCTGAGCCTGCTGCGGGCCGTGCCCACCCCCCGGCTCACCCTGGAGGTGGATGAGGTGCTGAAGCTGGCGCAGCAATGGCGCCGGCAGGTGGAACTGCAGGGCCAGGCCCTGAGGCAGTTGCGTCAGCTGCGACTGCCCCTGACCGCCACCCCCAGCACCGCACGGGCGCCGGCCCTGCAGCCCACCGGCGCCGTTCCCATGCCCCGCCTGCTGGAACTGGCGGTGACCCACCGGCCCGACCCCCTCAAGATCGAGCTGTGGGAGGCGGTGGGGCCCGCTCGTGGCACCTACTTGCTGGTGATGCCGGGGCTGGGCAGCAGCGGCGCCCAGCTGAACTGGCTGGCCCGCGGGCTGGCGGAGCGCGGCTACCCGGTGCTGCTGATCGATGACCCCAGCAGCGACGAACACGTCGTGCGGCAACTGCTCGATGGGCAGCGCCCGCCCCCCGGCGCCGAGACGCTCCCCGCCCGCCTGGCGGATGTGGAGGCGGTGCTGAAAGCCGAGCAGGACGGCCGGCTGCCGCCCCTGGGCTCCTCCGCGGTGCTGCTGGGCCATTCGCTCGGTGGGCTGTCGGCTCTGATGGCCGGAGGCGCCCGGCCCGTGGCGGGCCTCGACCAGCGTTGCAAGCAGGCGATGAGAGGGATCCCGCTCAACAACCTCTCGCGGCTGTTGCAATGCCAGCTGCCGGAGGTGCAGTTGCCGAAGGTGGGCAGCGGCGACGGGCGCGACCCGGTGGCGGCGGTGGTGAGCTTCAATCCCTTCGGAAGCCTGCTCTGGCCAGGCCGCGGCCTCGATCGCCTCAACGGCACGCCGCTGCTGATGGTGGGTGGCGGCCTTGATCTGGTCACGCCGCCGGTGGGCGAGCAGCTGGAGCTGTTCCTGCAGCAGCACAACCCCCGCAGCCGGCTGGTGATGGTGGAGGGAGGCAGCCACTTCTCGGTGGTGCGCCTCGGTGACGACAACCCCGCGCTGCTGCAGCTAGGCGAGGAGCTGGTCGGGGTGGAACCGCATCAGGTGCAGGAGCTGCTGCTCAACCTCACCGCCGACTTCCTCGGCTCCCTCGACGGGTCCGCTGCCCTGGCCAGCCAGCAGCGCCTGCAGGGCACCGTGCGGGCCTACGTGCTGGACCGGGAGGCAGCTCGCCACTGGCACCGGCGCCTCGACGGCTGAACGGCAACAGCGGGACGGGGCAGACCATCCGCTCCCACAGCAGGGCGCAAAAAGGCACCAGCGGCAGCGTTCAGCACCGGCTTCAGCAGCAAGCGTCAGAACCGAATCCGCGGATCCAGCAGCGCCACCAGCAGATCCACCACCACGCTCACCACCACCACCAGCGCCGCCACCACCACCACGATCCCCTGCACCAGGGGGTAGTCGCGCTGGGCGATCGCTTCCTGCAGCCGGAAGGCGATGCCCGGCCACGAATAGGTGACCTCAATCAGCAGGGCGCCACCGATCAGGGAGGCCACGGTGATCCCGGTGATCGTGAGCACGGGCAACAGGGCATTCGGCAGGGCGTGGCGCAGCACGACCCTTGGTTCGCTCAGGCCGCGGCTGCGGGCCGCTTCCACGTAGTCGGAGCGGAGCGCCCGGCGCAGGTTGAGCCGCAGCGCGTTATCGAAGATGCCGCTGAGCAGCACGCCGAGCGTGGTGGCGGGCAGCACCAGATGCCGCACCGTGCCGCTGAACTGCTGCCAGTTGCCGGCACGCAGGCTGTCGAACAGGTAGAAGCCGGAGCCGGTGGGCGGCAGCAGCGTGACCGGGAAGCGCCCACCCACCGGCAACCAGCCGAGCCAGACGGCGAACACCAGCTGCACCACCATCGCCGCCCAGAACGGCGGCAGGGCGTAGGTGCCGATGCCGTAGAGGCGGCCGGCCAGATCGAGCTTGCCGTCGGGACGGGCGATGCCGGAGAACCCCACCGCCAGGCCCAGCACGGCGGCGATCAACAGCGCGCACACGCCCAGCTCCAGGCTGGCCGGCAGACTCTGGCCGATCACCTGGGCCACCGGTGTCTGATTGGTGAGCGAGGCGCCCAGATCCCCGCGCAGCAAACCCAGCAGGAACTGGCCGTACTGGGTGAGCAGCGGCAGATCAAGCCCGAGTTGCTGGCGCAGGGCGGCGCGGGCCTCCTCCGGAGCGCGGATGCCGAGCAGGGCATCGATCGGGTCACCCGGCGCCAGCCGCAGCAGCAGGAACACCAGGGAGGCGATCAGCCAGAGCATCACCGGGCCAAGCAGCAGGCGGCTGGCTCCGTAGCGCAACAGCTGGGAACGGCGGCTCATGGGTGGCGCTCCTTCTGCAGCCGGCTGAACACCACCCGGCCGGCCCCATCGAAGCGGGGCGTCTGCAGGTTGGGGCGGGCCCAGGCGCGCGGGGCCACCAGCCAGACCGGGATGTAGGGGGAAGCCTGGGCCACCTGTTGCTGCAGGCGGCGCAGCAGGGCGACGCGCTCCTCGCCCTCCAAGCTTTCGCTGCGCTTGAGATCCTGCTCAAGACCCGGCTGGGTCCAGAAGCTGCCGCTGGCGGCGCTGGCGCCCTTGAGGCAGCGGTTGCCCTCTGCCTGCTCGCACCCCAACAGGGGAATCAGGTAGTTGTCGGCATCGGGGAAATCCCCCATCCACTCCAGCAGGATCGCCGTGAAGGCGCCCTCGCCGAGCTGCCGGTAGGCCGTGGTGGATTCCATCCCGCTGATCTCCAGCTGCACGCAGTCGCCGAGGTCACGGGCCAGCTGCTCCTTCCAGGTGAGCGCGAACAGGCGGTCGGAGGGGATGTTGGAGCGGAAGGTGAGGGGCACGGTCAACCGCCGGCCGCTGCAGTAGCCGGCCTGGCGAAACAGCGCACGGGCCTGGGCCGGATCGAAGGCAGGCCAGGCCTGCGGATCGGAGCCGGGGATCGTCGGGGGCACCAGCTCCCGCAGGGAAGGGCGCAGCCCGTGGCTGACCCGCTGGCTGATCAGCTCCCGATCGAGGCCGAACGCCAGGGCGCGGCGCAAGCGTGGATCCTTCAGGGGCGGCTGGTCGCTGAGCAGCGTGAGATAGCCGATCTCCAGGGCCGGCCCCCTGCCTTCGCGCAGGGCGCCGGCCTCGGCCAGACGATGCAGCGACAGCTGCTGGTCGCCCTCCAGGCTGGTGGAGAGCAGCACATCCACCTCACCGCTGCGCAGGGCGCCGTAGAGGGCGGTGGAGTTGCTCAGGTTCACCAGATCGATGCCGCCATTGGCTGGCTTCGGCCCCCAGTAGTCGGCGAAGGGCTCCAGCCGCTGCTGCTGATCGTTGAAGAAGGTGAGCCGGTAGGGCCCGGTGCCCACGAAGCGCTCGTTCAGAAAGCGGCGGCCGTGGGCCCGGTAGGCCGTGGGGGACAGCGGCGTGAGATTCACCGCCGTGAGCAGCTGGGGCAGGGCCGTGAACGGGCGCCGCAGGCGCAGCTCCAGTTCGTAGGGCCCACTGGCCCGCACCGAGACGATCCGGTCGCCCAGCAGGTAACTCAGCTTGCCGATCGCCAGGAAGCGCTCCAGCGTGAACACCATGGCGGCGGCATCGAAGCGGCTGCCGTCGTGGAAGCGCACGCCCTGACGAAGCGGCACCCAGGCGGTGAGGCGATCGGCGCTGAGCCGGGGCGGCGCCACGGCCAGGCGCGGCAGCAGCTCGCCGTCGGGGCTGATCGCGTAGAGGGGATCGCCCAGAGCGCTCAGCAGCTGCATCGCGCCGATGCTGAAGGTGGCGGCCGGATCCACCGAATCAATGCGGCTGCGCCCCGCCACTACCAGCCGGTCCACCGGACGGACGGGCTGGCAGGCGGACAGCAGGCCCAGGCTCAGCATTCCCACCAGGGGAAGCGTCAGCCAGCGCTTCAGATCAGGAAAGGGGGCGATGGGGGGCGGTGACGCTCGCTGCGGCCATTCAAAGGCTCGGCTGGCCATTCAGGGCCAGGGAAGGCGGCCTGTTGTGAACCTGCTGCAAGGACACCTCGAACACCGGGGAGCCCCCCCGCACCAAGGGCCAGCGGCGCACCCAGCAGCGGTCGTGGGGCGGATCCACGGCGATCACCTGGTACAGGTTCGAATCCGAGGCGAGGTGAATGCAATCACCCTGGTGGAGGCTCATCGGGCTGGTGCGGATTGAAGGGGTGTCCGTAGGGAGGGGGGTGGCGAGGGGGGATGGGGCCTGACGGCGCTGCGGGTCGCCCGTGGTGGGGGCGTGTGTCGACAGCATTTCGGGGCTGGAGAGGGGAAGGCGTTCGCTATGAACCTTAAGAAATCCCGGTGAGGGGATCGCGACCGAAGGATCGGTGCTGCTGATCACTCCCATCAGGTGAGGCCGCTCAGCATGTCTCGGCAGAGGGTTTGCGGATCATTGCCTCAGAGGGTTCGCAGGCAGGCCGCCACCGCCTTGACGTCGGGCAGGGCGGCGATCGCCGTGAGCGCCGCACGGAAACGGGCCTCCTGTACGTCATGGGTGATCACCACGATCTCAGCCTCCCCGCCGGAGGCCTGGAACTGCACGATCGACTGGATCGACACCTCCTCCTGGCCGAAGCAACTGCCGATCCGCCCGATCACGCCCGCCTGGTCGGTGGTCTGCAGGCGCAGGTAATTGCGGTGGCGGGTGACGGCGGGATCCACCAGGCGGCAACGGCGCCAGCTGCCGGCCGCCAGCAGCGGATCAAGCCCGGCGGAAGGGCCGCCCACCTGGCGGATGCCGGCGATGTTGAGGATGTCGGCCACCACAGCCGAAGCAGTGGGCCCGGCCCCGGCACCAGGCCCGTAGAACATCACCCGCCCCACCGGATCCCCCTCCACGAGGATGGCGTTGTTGACGCCGTTGACCCCCGCCAGTGGGTGATCCTTCGGCACCAGGGTGGGATGCACCCGCACATCGAGCTGCTCGGTGCCGTCGGGATCGGTGCCCTCGCTCTGCGCCACCGCCAGCAACTTGACGCGGAATCCCAGCTGGTCGGCGTAGCTCACATCTCTGGCCTGCAGGCCGCTGATGCCTTCCGTGGGGATGGCGGAGCGTTCGACGCCGCCGCCGTAGGCCAGTCCCGCCAGGATGGCGATCTTGTCGGCGGCATCGCCGCCCTCCACATCGGCGGCCGGGTCGGCTTCGGCGTAGCCGAGGGCCTGGGCATCGGCCAGCACCGTGCCGTAAAGGGCCCCCTCATCCGCCATGCGGGTGAGGATGTAGTTGGTGGTGCCGTTGATGATGCCGCTCACCCGCTGGATGCGGTTGGCACCCAGCGACTGCTTCAGCGGCTCGATGATCGGAATGCCGCCGCCCACCGCGGCCTCGATCAGCACGTACACGCCCCGCGCGGCGGCCGCCGCGGCGATCTCCTGGCCGTGGCGGGCGATCACCGCCTTGTTGGCCGTGACCACCGATTTCCCGGCGGCGATGGCGCTGAGGATCAGGCTGCGGGCGGGTTCGAGTCCGCCCATCACCTCCACCACGATGTCGACGGCCGGATCCTGCACCACCGCTTCGGGGTCGGTGGTGAGCAGGGCCGGATCCAGCTCCAGCGGGCGCGGGCGGCTCAGATCCCTGACAGCCACCCGTTGCAGCCGCAGCTGGTCCACCAGCGGATGGCGACCCGCCGGGGCGGACAGGATGGCGGCTACGCCCGCTCCCACCGTGCCCAGACCCAGCAAGCCGATGCCGATGGTCATGCCTGTCTCGCCTGGAAACGTCCGAGCCTAGAAACCTGGCTGCAGCGCGGCTGCTCCTGCAGGCCGGCGCCGCTGGTCATCAGGAGGCGGCGCCGGAAGCCGCACCGGCGCTGGACTCGCCGCCGGCAAGACTGCGGGCCTGGGCCTGCATCATCTTGAAGATGTTGAGGAAGCCGTTGGCCCGCGATGGGGTGAGGCTGGCCTGCAGGCCCGTGTCCGCCAGAAAGGCAGGATCAACGGAGGCAGCCTGCTCAGGCGTCAGGCCTTCGAGCGCTTCGATCAGCAGGGCCAGCAGCCCTTTGGTGATCTGGGCATCGGAATCCCCACGCCAGTGCAGCCGCCCCTGCTGAAGCTCGCCCACCACGTACACCTGCGACACGCAGCCCTTCACCTTGAAGGGGTCGACGCGGAACTCATCCGGCAGCGGCTCCAGCTTCTGGGCCAGCCAGAGCACGTAGGCGTAGCGGCGCTTGGGGTCAGTGGTGCCGCGCAGTCGCTCAACGATCCGATCGAGCGCTTCGGTGCCGGCGCTCATCGAAGGCGACGGCGCGCAGCGGACCAGCCGCTCAGACCGGCGATCACCCCGCCGACGCTGCCGAGGCCGCCCAGCACCACGGTGCCGATCAGCCAGGGGGAGGTCCAGGGCGCCGTCGGCTCGGCCGGGCGGCCGCTGAGGCTGTCGATCAGAGGGCGGCCGCTCTTCACCGTCAGGTCGAGGAAGTCGCGATGGCCGGGGCCGTCGTCGACCTGGAGCTCCCACGTGCCATCTGCGCCGCTCGGCAGCACGAAGGACAGCTTGCCGTCGGCATCCAGCTGGCCCACCGTCACCGGCGTGCCGCCTCCTGGCGGCACCACGCGCACCTGTGCTCCGGCCGCCGGTTCACCGGAGGAGAAGCGGCTCTCGAGCAGCAGGGAGTCGTTGAGGGAGCGGAGCTGATCGAGGCTGCTCTCGATGGCATGGGCCCGGGCTGCCACCGGCAGCAGGGCCAGGGCCACCGCTCCCAGGCATGGCACGACCAGGCGTTGGCAGGAGGTCACGGGCGATTGAGCAAACAGCGGAGGGCCGGCCGCGCTTCAGGAGGGCCAGGCATTCCAGCGTAAGTGGGGTTCAGGAGGCCGACCAGCGGTTGCCGGCGGCATGGGCCTTGCCCGCCTGCACCATCCGCACCATCGAGCTCACCATCATCGAGAGGGCCTCGCTGGGCTCGGAGCGGTGACCGAGCTCGGCGGCCATCACGCGATCGGCCACGGTGCGGCCTGCCGCTGCGGCGGTTCCGGCGCGCAGCGCTGGGGAAAGGCGCCGACCACTGGTGCCATCGGCATCCATCCGGGCCACCGCAGGCTGCAACAGGCCCATTGGCGGTTGAGCGGACGAATCCGAGGAGAGCACCACAGGAAGGCTTCAACTGCGGGGATCCTGGCAAATGCAGCCCCGTCAGGCGGGCTGGGGTGGTCATCACTCAACAGGTTGCAACCATTCCAGGCCCCGCTCGCTCAGCCATCCGTCGAAGGGAATGTCCCAGGGGTCGGTGGGCAGGGCCTCCACCAGACAGCCGTAGGGCGCCACGATCACAGCCGGCACGGAGCGCCAGGCCGGGTGCTGCCGCAAGCGGTCGTACCAGCCGCCGCCCGAACCCAGCCGGAAGCCGCGGCGGTCGAAGGCCAGCGCCGGCACCAGCAGCAGGCCCAGGGCGCTGGGCTCGAGGCTGGGCCCCTGTGGGGCCGGGATGCCGCAGTGATCAGGGAGCAGCGGCGCGCCCGGGTTCCAGGCGACGTAATGAAGTGCGGCGGCGCCCCTCCCCGACGCTCCTGCGGCCGGGTCTCCTTCCAGGCCCGCTGCCGGCCGCACCCCCGGCAGGGCGAGCGAAGCCGATCCCAGCTCCTGAAGCGGCCTCAGGTCCGCTTCGCCGCGGAGGGGCCAGTAGAGCCCCAACCGCTGCGGGCGATCCAGCCAGGGAGCCAGCGCCGCAACGGCCTGTTGTTGCAGGGCAGGGTGCGCCTCCATCAGCAGGGCCAAGCGCTGCTGCCGCCAGTGGCTCCGCAGGGCTGCCTTGTCGGCACCTGCCCCACTGGCCACAGCGTCAGCGGGAGCAGCACCACCGGCAGCGGGCTGCTTCACCGCTGAAACCAGCCAGTGAGCGCCACAGCTAGGGCATCGGCAGCGTCGTCGGGGCGTGGGGGGTGATCCAGCGACAGTTCGCGCATCACGGCGTCGAGCACCTCCTCCTTGCCGGCATGGCCCGAACCGGTGAGCGCCAGCTTCACCTGCATCGGCGGAAACTCCACCACCGGCACCTGCAGCCGCGCCAGGGTCATGATCACCACGCCCCGGGCCTGTACCACCGAAATCGTGGTGCTGGAGCGGTAGAAGAAGAATTTCTCCACCGACGCCAGCTCCGGGCGCCAGCGCCGCACCAGCCAGCGCAGGTCACGGGCGATCTCCACCATCCGCGCGCCATCGGAGCGGCCAGGAAGGGTCTGGATCATGCCGCAGTCGAGCATCCGCTGGGGCGGGCCGGACTCGATCACGCCGTAGCCGACACGGGCGAGACCAGGATCGATACCGAGGATGCGCATGGGGCGAATTATCCGCGCCCTGCGGGAGTTGAGCAGCCGACAGGCTCAGGCCGCAAGGGCCAGTTCGAAACCGTTGCGGTCGCTTGGCTCAGGCCGCTCAAACACCTTGCAGAACACCTTGATCACCCGATCGCCTGTGTCGATCTGCTCCAGTGGATCCTTGCGCAGGCGATGGCGCAGGCAGCAGGCCACCACCCGGGCCACATCGTCGTCGGTGACCTCGTTGCGGTGCTCAAAGGCGGCCAGGGCCCGGGCCGCCCGGTTGGTGACGATGTCGCCGCGCAGACCATCCACATCCAGTTCGCCGCACACCGCCGAGATGCGCACCCGCAGGTCGTCGTCGATCACCACCGACGGCAACCGGTTCTGGGCCTCCACCACCCTGGCCTGCAGGGCCTCCTGAACGTCCTGCACCTGGGCACTGAAGGCCTCGGGGTCGGCATCAAAGCCGGTGCGTTGGTCGACCACCTGCACGCGTAGCTCGGGATCGCGCACGGTGCGCACCTCCACGCTCATGCCGAAGCGATCGAGCAGCTGGGGCCGCAGCTCCCCTTCCTCCGGGTTGCCGGAGCCGATCAGCACGAAACGCGCCGGGTGCCGCACGCTCACGCCTTCCCGTTCCACCGTGTTCCAGCCCGAGGCGGCCGAGTCGAGCAGCACGTCCACCAGGTGGTCGTCGAGCAGGTTCACCTCATCGACGTAGAGCAGACCGCGGTTGGCCTTGGCCAGCAGGCCCGGCTCAAACGCCCGGATGCCCTCGCTGAGGGCTTTCTCGATGTCGATCGTGCCGCAGAGACGGTCTTCGGTGGCACCCAGCGGCAGGTCCACCATCGGCACCTGGCGAGGTTCCACCGGCAGGGTCTCGCCGGATTCGGCCCGCGCGCGCACCTCGCTGCTCTGCAGGTCGGGGTCGGTGGGAGAGCTGTTGTAGGGGTCGCCGGCCACCACCGGGATGGCTGGCAGCAGATCGGCCAGAGCGCGGATGGTGGTCGACTTGCCCGTGCCCCGGTCGCCCATGATCATCACGCCGCCGATGCGGGGATCGATCACGTTCAGCAGCAGGGCGAGCTTCATCTCCTCCTGGCCGACGATGGCGGTGAAGGGGAACACCCTGCGCTTGCGGGTCTGACTCACGGACGACAGCTCGGCACGGGTTCGGATTGTTTCACAGCTGAGGTTTCCGCCGGAGCGGCGGGCACCGGCAGCAGGGTGAGCACCTGGGGTGGGGTGGCATCAGCCGGGTAGACCAACCGCACGCGCACCTCCCGCCGCTCTCCAGGTTGGAGCCGAACGCGGCCCAGCTCAGGACCCTGCTGCCCCTGGCGCTGCACCAGGTGGAACCAGCGCCGGCCCATCCGCCGGCCCTGAGGATCGTCGAGGCCACTCACCTCCACGGTGCCGCGGAACATCACCGGCCGGGCCTCGGTGGCGTTGAAGCTCAACCCCCCCAGCGGCTTGTCAGTCTTGCGGGGCGACTCCAGCGCCAGCGAAAGCACGCTCGGCTGGTCGCTGTCGTTCCGCAGCGGCAGGCGCAGGTCGTACTCGACGCCGTAGTTGCCGTGGGCGGCCCAGGCAGTGCCGGGATAGAAGGGATCGAGCTCGGCGGTCTGCACCTGGCCGGTGCCAAGGGTGCCCAGCTCCAGCCCGGCGATCGGCCACGACACCGGGGCGCTGCGCACCGACAGCACCGGGCTGCCGGGATCGGTGAGCGTGCCGGTCCAACGGCTGCCCAGCTGCACGCCACTGACCCGTGAATAGATGATCCGCCCCTTGGCGCCGCGCGGAGTGGGCTGGTGCTCCTTGGGGCTGAGCCCGCCCCGCAACAGCTCCAGCCAGGTGGCGTCCGATGGGGGCTGGTCACCGCCGAAGGCGGCCAGGGTGGCGACCTGCACCGGCCCGTCGCTCACCAGCCGCAGCTGCAGGTTGCGGCCGTTGAGCAGGGGGTCGAGGCCGCGCACCGGGATCGGCACTGCCACCAGGGTGGTGAGTTCTCCGGCCGGCAGCTGCCATTGGGCCGGAATCTCAGGGCTGCGGCGCTGCTGCAGCAGTTCAGCCGCCACCCGGCTGCCGGGGCCGGAAAACGCGGAGGTGCCGTCGTGGGGAACCAGAGCCGGCAGGGGCAGGAAGGGGGCGTCCGCCTGCTTCGGGTCGGTGGCCTGCGACAGCGCTGTGGAACCGCTGATCAACTGCAGCCGCACCGGCCGCGGGCCGCTGGGTGCCGCCACCACCCCCAGCCAGAGGGTGGAATCCACGGTTTCGGGCCGCCCGGCATAAACGTGATGGCTGAACAGATCGAAGCGGCCCTTCAGGGGACGGTTGAGGTGAGCCGCCGGCACACCGAGGGGCTTCCCGCCCAGGGTGGCGGCCCCATCGAAGGTGGAGAGCAGGATGCCGGGCGCCGTGATCAGCTCGGGGTTGTTGTCATTGATCAACGGCACCTGATCGAGCTTTCCGGGCAGCGGCCGCACCTGCTGGGGCCGCAGCACGGTGGTGGGAGCCGCAGCGGGGGCGGGTGCAGGAGCCGCAGCCGGCTTGGCCGCGGGAGTGGCCGCCAGAGTGGTCAGCGGATCGGCGGCGGCGGCCCCGCCACTCGCGCCCAGCGCCAGGACGCCACCGGCAACAGCTGGCAGCAGGGAGCTCAGCCACCGACAGCGGCGGTTGCGGGGAGCTTGCGGATTCATCGCGGGGTGGGAGCAGGGGAACGGCCGATCAGGGTTTCGCTCATGGCCGCGGCCATCGCCCGGATCAGATCGGTGGAGCGGGGATCGTTGAAAGGGCCCTTGACCATGAAGGCCGCCACGGCCCGCTGACCGTTGGGCAGTTCGATCAGTCCGGCATCGGAGTAGGCGATGCCGATGTCGCCGGTCTTGTTGAGCACGGTGATGCCGCGGGCGAGCAGTTCGCTGTCGGGGTCGCTGGAATCGCCACCGATCCCCTTGAGCACCCCGGCGGGCAGGAGGGTATTGGTGCGGGAGGTGCCCAGAATCGTGCGGTAGTGATCCCGTGCCCGTGGACTGAGCTTGGCGCCGGTATCCACCAGGGCGATGGAACGGGCGAGGTCGTGGGGGCTCGTGGTGTTGGTGCCCTCCAGATCGGGAAGCCAGTTGTTCACCACGGTGGCAGGAAGGCCAAGCGCCTGGAAGCGGGCATTGATGGCCAGCTTCCCGCCCACCCGTTTGATCAGCAGGTTGGTGGCGCTGTTATCGCTGACGCGGATCATCTCTGTGGCCGCTTCGTAGAAGGGGAAACGGGTGCCGAGCGGACGATTGGCCATCCAGCCGGCACCACCGCCCACCACCTCCTTGGTGAGTGGCAGGGGTTCGCCCCAGCGCAACTTGCCGCGGTCGAGGTCCTCAAGCGCCGCCAGCAGGATCGGGGTCTTGATCGAGCTGGCGGCAGGCAGGGGCGTGTCGGGATTCAGCTGGGCGAAGCGGCCGTCATCAAGCACCAGCAGGAACCCTCCCACCTTGAGGTCCTTCTGGGCCGCCGCCAGGGCCTTCCAGCGGGCGCTAAGAGCCGTGAGCTCCTTGCGCGGTTCGAAACTGCCCAGCGGGATGCCCTGCTGCAGGGGCGACACCGGCGTGGTGGCAGCTCCCATGCGCGGCGTGTCCATCGCTCCTTGGGCCATCCGGGGGGCGAGCTGTTTCAGCACCGTGCCGGTGATGACGCCGAGACCGACGCCCATCACCAGCAATCGCAGCACCAGAGCCAGGGGCTGGAACCAGCCGGTGGATCCGGATCGGGGGGGGCGGCCCGAGCGCACAGACAAACGAAAAGGGTTGGCAGGACGTTAAGGGGTCCGGCGATCGGTGGCCCAGCGCAGCTGCCGGACCATGCCGCGCACCATGGCCACTTCATCGGCATCGATCTGGGCCCGCTGCAGCAGGCCTCGCACCTTGGCCATGCGGGCATGGGCCGTGTGCGGCAGCAGAAAGCCCACCTCCAGCAGTAGCGCCTGGGCATCAGCCAGCGCAGCCTCCAAGTCGGCGCGGCGCGCCGGTGTGGGCAGCACCGTGATGGGCCCGGGGCCTGGACCAGGCGGGCGGGCGTGGAACCGGTGCCACTCGTGCAACACGATGGCCAGCGCATGGGACAGGTTGAGCGAGGTGTAGCCGGGATCGGCGGCGATGCGCAGCACCCGTCCGGCCTGCAGGAGTTCGTCATTGCTCAGTCCCCGGTCTTCGCGGCCGAACACGAGGGCAGCCACCTTCGGCACCGTCGCCGGGCCAGGGGCATCCGCAGGGCTGTGGGGGCGGCCAGGGCTGTCGGGACCACGGGAGCCGCCGGGGCCGCGGGCCGCACTTGAGGCCCCGTCGCCATCGCCTTCTCCGTCACCCGCCGCCAGCCAGGCAAAGGCCTCGGGCGGGTCCACCACGGCCACCGGTGCCGCCTCCGGCCGGCCACTGGCGGCCACGACGCGGCGACAATCGGCGATGGCGGCGGCCAGAGCGGGAAACACAACGGCCCGCTCCAGCAGCGGCTGGGCATGCACGGCCATGCGGCGGGCTTCATCGCCGAGGTGATCGCAGCGGGGCGCCACCAGGCGCAGCTCGACGATGCCGAAATTGGCGCAGAGGCGGGCGGCGCTGCCCACATTCAGAGGCCCAGCAGGTTCCACCAACACCACCACCGGTGGGCAGGGAGCGGGCGCAGGGGCCGTCACGCCAGTGCGTGGAGATGGGCGATCAGGTCGGCCATGGCCTGGGGATCAGGCTGAAAACGGGGCATGGGCGGAGTGCGGCCGCTCACCACCTGCTGCACGAGCCGGCGGTCGTTCTTGCGCTGGGTGACGCCATGCAGGCTCGGGCCCACCAGCCCCTGGCCGGCAATGCCATGACAACCGGCGCAGTTGATCAGGAACAGCCGGCTGCCGCGATCGGCCGAGCCGACCAGATCCAGGGTCTGGCGGGTGTAGGGGTCGCCCTGGATGGAGGGGAGCAGCCCCAGGGCCAGCAGCGCGCAGGCGGCAGCCGCCATCAGCGCCATCGCTGTGATCAGACCCTGACGGCGGAAGGTGGCCTCCGCTGCCCCCTCAGGAGCCGTTGTCGGGGTCAGATCACCTGTCAAGGAACGCCACGCTGCTCCCTCCACACTGCCGCAGACGTGAAACAATTGCGTCACTTCTGTGTGGCTGGCTCTCCATGATCGAACCCCTGCTCTGCGGCATCGTGCTGGGCCTGATTCCCGTCACCCTGTTGGGGTTGTTCGTGGCGGCCTGGAACCAGTACCGCCGTGGCAGCGCCCTCGGCGGCTGAACCGGCGCTGCTTGCCTGAACCAAGCGACTGGGGCGTCCTGAACATCCTTCAAGCTGGTCATGAGGCCAGCAGGTGATCAGACCACTGGCTCAGGAGGCCAGCGGGTCCGGGACTCCCAGGCCACCACTCGCAGCCCCTCAAAGGCGCTCCGCTGGACCCTGTTCCATTGAGGATTCTGCGGGGCTCTCTTGCTGGCTAAGGGGCCTCAGCACCACCACTTCCGAGCTGCCGTAGCGGCGTTGCTGGCTCAGCTCCCAGCCGAGCGGTGCTTCAGGCACACGGCCGCTACCGCACTCCCAGACCAACAACCCGCCAGCGGCCATCCAACCGTGCTGAAGCACGGCTGCCGCGATCGGCTGGTGCAGCCCCGCGCCGTAGGGCGGATCCACATAGATCAGATCGAACGGCCCGCCAGCCGTACGGCAGGCGCCACCACCCTCCAGCCAGCGCGGCAACGGCCGGCAGAGCACCTCCACCGTCACCGGCCGCCTCAGCCCCGCACGCACCGTTTCCAGGTTGGTCCGGGCCGTGGCCGCCATCGCCCGGTCCTGATCCACCGCCACCACCGCCGCCACACCGCGCTGCAGCGCCTCGCAGCTCATCACCCCACTGCCGCAGCAGAGATCGAGCCAGCGCGCCCCCTCCAGCCTGGCGCTGAGCAGATTCATCACCGCCAGCCGCACCCGCGAGGTGGTGGGTCTGGCCGCCAAGCCCGCTGGGCTGATCAGCCGGCGGCCGCCACTGATCCGCAGGGTCATGCGGCGGCGTTCTCCACCCAGCCCAGCCAGCGGCGCAACATACGCTGACCCACCG
Organism: Marcopretia estuarina LEGE 06307; assembly: GCF_056633115.1. NCBI lineage: Bacteria > Bacillati > Cyanobacteriota > Cyanophyceae > Synechococcales > Prochlorococcaceae > Marcopretia > Marcopretia estuarina. The sequence continues at coordinate 183,023 of NZ_JBSJOY010000003.1, forward strand.
GCCCGGATTTCTCCGGGTGGAACTGACAGGCCGCCACGTTCTGCTGCCAGACCGCGGCCGTGACCCGGGCATCGCCGTAGTCCACCTGGGCGGTGATGCAGGCGGCCTCCGAGGGATCGGCGGCGAAGGAATGCACGAAGTAGACCCAGGCAGGCGGCTGGTCCGCTGGCAGCAGCGGTGATGGCGCGCCCGGCAGCAGCGGCGCCCAGCCCATGTGAGGAATCGGGTGATCGGGCGTGCGCGGCAGGGCCCGCACCCGTCCGGCCAGCAGACCCAGGCCCTCGCGCTCCCCCTCCTCACTGCTCTCGAACAGCAACTGCAGCCCCAGACAGATCCCCAGCAGGCGTCCACCGGAGCCACACCAACCTTTGAGCGGTTCGATCAGATCCGCCTGCTCCAGCCGCTGCATGGCGGGGTCGAACGCGCCCACGCCCGGCAGGATCAAGGCATGGCAGGCCTGCATCGCGGCAGCGTCCTGTACGGGCACCACCTCGGCACCGAGGCGCTCGATCGCGCGGCGCACGGAATGGAGGTTGCCCATGCCGTAATCGATCAATCCGATCCGGCTCATGGCAGCGGACTCTCCAGTGAAGGCGAGCGAAACGCCGGCAGCTGTGTCCTGAGCAGCAGAAGCTGCAGGGGATCAGTGAGCGGCCGATGTGCCCCCGGCAGAAGAACTGGGGGAGGAAGAAAGAGAAGAAGGGCCATCAGGAAGTGAAGGTACAGCGACGTTGTTCTGGGTGGTGCGGTTCCGGCGCGCCCTGAATGTCGAGACCGTTGAGATGCTCGATCAGCTGATAGAGCCGGCCCACCTTGCGGTCGTTGAAATCGAAGCGCAGCGAAGGGCGGAGCTGATCGGAAAGATCGCAGACTTCATCGTGCTCGATCTGCCCGCTGTCCAGCAGATCGGCGAAACGCTGGTTCAGCACGGCCAGCTGCGCAGGCGTGAGCGGGGCGTGCAGCAGCAGCTCAAGGCGATCATCCACCAGCCTGGCTGTATGAAACACGCGGTAGAAACGGCAAATCTGCGCCATCGCCTCGGCGGCGCTGCTGGCTTCGCAGAAGAGGGCAGCATCCGCCTCACTCACCAGCCCACGATCGATCAGGTCGTGGCGGACCGTGTGCTGCCAGTTGGTCCAGAAGGGATCACCGGGAGGGGCCAGCAGCACCACGGGAATCGGAGCAATGCGGCCGGTCTGGATGAGCGTCAGCGACTCGAACAATTCATCAAGCGTGCCGAAACCTCCCGGCAGCACCACCAGCGCATCGCACTCGCGCAGGAAGAAAAGCTTGCGGGTGAAGAAGTAGCGGAAGTCGACCAGGCGATCGCTACGACCGGCGATGTAGGGATTGGGCTGCTGCTCGAACGGCAACTGCACGTTCAGGCCGAAACCGTGCTCGCTGCCGGCACCACGATTGGCCGCCTCCATCACACCGGCACCAGCGCCGGTGATCACATCGAAACCTGCCGCGATGGCACGGCCGGCCAATTCTTCGCTGAGCCTGTAGCAAGGGGTGCCCGGGGCGGTGCGGGCTGAGCCGAAGACCGTGACCTTGCGGGTGCGCCGGTGCTGCTCGAACATCTGCAGCGCCTGCTGGATGTCCTGAAGCGTGCCACTGATCAGCCCCCAATCTTCCCCATCGGCGCCGCTACCGGCGATCCGCATCAAGGTGGCGATCGACCGATCGATCAGCAGCCGCTGGGGGTGGTTGCTGAGCTCTGGGGCTTGATGCTCCCACGCTCTCTCTGCCTCTGGCTGGCCGACACTGAAGGGCGGCGGAGTGGAGCCGACTGAGGGTTCCGCCGCCGTGGAGAGCGAAGGACGTGGATCCGGCGTGGCGGCGGAGGCAGGCTGCGACAACACGCCGGGAGGGGCGAGGGAAGAACTCAGAGGTATTTGGTGATGGTGCCGGAGAGGGTGTTCTTCGGCACGGCACCAACGACGGTGTCGACTTTCACACCACCCTTGAAGACCATCAGGGTGGGAATGCTGCGAATGCCGTACTGGCTGGCGACGTTGGGGTTTTCGTCGGTGTTGAGCTTGAAGACCTTGATACGGCCCTCGAATTCCTTGGCGATTTCATCGACGATCGGGGCGACCATGCGGCAGGGACCACACCAGGGAGCCCAGAAGTCCACCAGCACGGGCACATCACTCTTGAGCACATCCAGCTCAAAAGAGGCGTCGGTGACGGCAGTGGCGCTGGACATTCGAGGGAGGGACAAGGTTTTGCCAATGTAGCAACGGCCTTGGCATCATTCCCGGAACCGCCACCGAACGTTGGAAGAGAAAATGCCCGGACGCGCCGGGCGGGGTGGTGTGAGGAGTGTGCGAGCCGTAGCCCCCACGGCACGAGACTAGCCCCCGTCTCGGCCTGTCCAGCGGCGTCTCATTGCTGGAAAACCGCCGGAAAGTCCGCAGCGAATCGGGCAATGCGAAAGGGCTCTAAAAGGGCTCTACTTGCCCATGCCCAGCTGCTGGGCCTTCTGGTACACCTTGCCTTCGGTGAGCAGGGAAGGGGCGACCACCACCTCCACCTGCTGCATCTCACGCAGGGTGCGGGCGCCCAGGGTGCCCATCGATGTCTTGAGCGCGCCCAGCAGATTCTGGGTGCCGTCATCGAGGCTGGCGGGGCCACGCAGGATCTTCTCGAGGCTGCCCGTGGTGCCGACGCTGATGCGGGTGCCGCGGGGCAGCACCGGGCTCGGTGTGGCCATGCCCCAATGGAAGCCGCGGCCCGGTGCTTCGGCCGCCCTCGCGATCGGCGAGCCGATCATCACGGCATCGGCTCCGCAGGCGATGCACTTGCAGATGTCGCCGCCCGTGACGATGCCGCCGTCGGCGATCACCGGCACACGGCGGCCGCTTTCCCGCTCGTAATCGTCGCGGGCAGCGGCGCAGTCGGCGACAGCGGTGGCCTGGGGGATGCCCACCCCGAGCACCCCGCGGGAGGTGCAGGCGGCACCGGGGCCGATGCCCACCAGCACCCCGGCAGCACCGGCGCGCATCAGCTCCAGGGCCACGTCGTAGGTGACGCAGTTGCCGATCACCACCGGCACGCCCATGTCGCGGCAGAGGGTGGCGAGATCGAGCCGCTCGCGGCCCTCCGGGCCGATGTGCTCGGTGGACACCACCGTGGCCTGCACGAAGAAGAGATCAGCACCGGCTTCCGCCACAGCCTTGCCGAAGCGCAGCGCTGCCGCAGGGGTGGCACTGACTGCGGCGATACCGCCCTGTTCGCGGATCTCGGCGATGCGCCGACGGATCAACTCTTCCTGCACGGGCTGGCTGTACAGCTCCTGCATCAGGGGAACGAAATCCTCTTTGCCCACCGCCGCAATGCGGTCGAGCGCAGGGTTGGGGTCTTCGTAGCGGGTCTGGACGCCTTCGAGGTTGAGCACCCCCAGTGAGCCGAGGCGGGAGAGCTCAACGGCCATCGCCACATCCACCACCCCGTCCATCGCGCTGGCGATGATCGGAATCTCTCGGTCGATGCCTCCGAGGCTCCAGCGGCTGTCGGTGACCTCCGGGTCGACCGTGCGACCTCCGGGAACCAGAGCGATCTCGTCGATCCCGTAGGCACGACGGACGGTGCGCTTCCCGCCTAACTGAATGGTCACCGGTGGATGGTCGTCGCAGTCGGGCCAAGCTATCAACAGGCCTGTCAGCCTCCAGATCCGGCACGGCCCAGCCCGACGGGCGGCCTCAGTCGTTGCCGCGGAATGCGCGCCAACGCTGCTCCAGTGATGCGATCAGTTCCTGACGGTCGCTGCTGCGCACCAGGCGGGTGGCCGCAAAGCGGCTCAGCCAGATCACCCCGGCCAGCTCCAGCAGACCCGGCAGCAGGGGCAGGCTGTCGATCGCGCCGATCACGGCGCCGTAGAGGCGCAGCACCAGCACCAGGGCAAGCGCCAGAGCAACCGCACGCAAGGGCCCCTGGTACTGCACCAGCATCTGCTGGAGGCGTCCACTGCCGATCCATTCGCGCAGCTTGGCCAGCAGCAGGTCCCATTCGCCACCGCCCTCAGCGGTGTCCGGTGCGGCCGGCACATGCACGGTGGCCGCCACAGCGGGTTCAGGGGTGGGGGCTGGTGTGGGCTCCGGCAGGAGCTCGGCGGGCGTGGCAGGCGGTTCGTCAGAGGCTTGGCCACCTGCTCCAGCAGGTGCTGCAGCAAACGCGGCAGCGTTCACCGGGTCTGCAGCTGGCGACGCATCAACCGGAGCCGGCTGGGAGCCAACCTCCGAATCCACGGGCGCGCCCGTGGGCAGGAGAGGAGAGACTTCAGCTTCCACTGCCGCCACAGGCTGGGTCAGCGGTTCAGGCTGCAGCATCGGCTCCGGGGCCGAGTGCCACATGGGCGCGGCATCAGCATCCGCGCCAACGACAGCGGCGGGGTCGGCTGGGGGCAGATCAGCGGGGTCGGCAACGCCGTGCTCCCCGCTGGTGGGCATGGGAGCGGCGACCTCCCCGACGGGCTCGTGCGCCGGCGGTTGCTCACCGGGAAGGAACGGCGCGTTGGAGGAAGCGGAAGGCTCGGTCATCGACTGCCAGAAAAACCGCACCGGGAGCCTACGGCGCTTCCGGCAGGGCGAGGCCTCGCTTCGGCAGACCGTTGCAGCAGGCCGGCACAGCAGCCCCTGGCAGGGCGATCAGCCCTCCAGAGGGATCAGGCCCGGGCGCGCCGACAGCGGCTCCAGCGGGCCGCGCAGCGGGAAGCGTCCCTGCCGCAGCAGCTCGATCAGGCAGGTGCCGATCTCCCGGGCCAGGCGCGGGCTGTGGGCCGGCGCACAGGGGATGCGGCGACCATCCACCTGGATCTTGCCCGCCAGCAAGTGGCTGTAGGGCACAAAACCGAACCCGGGGCGAATACGGCGCGGGATCGAGAAATCGAGCACGGGCGCTTCCAGCTGGTCGTCGCCGATCGACGCCCGGCGGGCCACGGCGAGATCGAGCAGGGGCACGGGAACGGCGATCGGCACCAACAGGGCACTGCCGTGTCCCTCGAAGAAACAGGCGCGGATCCATTCGGGCCGCAGCCCGTGCAGGTCGACGCTCACGGCCGCGACCGCCCCTGGAGTGCGCGCATGCCCGCTGGGCAGCCGCCGCGTTCCGGGCTGATGCCCATGGCCGGCCCCGATCACCCAGCCCACCGCCCCAGCCACCAGCACGGGCGACCCCGGACCGAGCCAGGCCAGTGAGGGCATGGTGAGCCCGATACTGCTGCTTCCCGAACTGCTGTACAGGGCGTTGCCGTAGGGACCGAGCAGGGGTCCGTACGGGCTGCGCACCACTCCCTCTGCGCTGCTCACCGCCACCACCCCGTTTTCGGCGATGGCACGATGCAGGAGCAGGCGTGCTCCGCCCAGGCGCTCCAGCGAGAGGCGGCCCCGGTATTCGCGGCGCGGGTGGGAGGCGGTGGCCTCACCGGTGAGTGTCAGCTCCAGTTCAAGGCCGGCCAGAAGGGCATCCAGCACCTGGGCGCCCCCCTGGCGCAGCGGTTCGCCCAGCCCGCCGCCGATCGGCAGACACAGGCCCGCGGTGCCACCCGCCCCCTGGGCGAGCACCCCGTCGAGCCGGGCCTCACGGATGCGCAGAGGCGGATCCACCGGCCCGAGGCTGAGCTGCAACGTGGCCTGGTCGGTGAACTCCGCATTGGCGGCCACCACCACGTCGGTGGCGGCGTAGGCCGCTTCCAGGCCGCCTGTCGCCACCAGCACCCGGAAATCGGCGGCAGCAAGCACGCGCAGATCACCGCTGCGCTGGCGCTGCTGGAGATCGGCTTCGCTGCGGGGAGCCAGGGACATCGGTGGCCGGATCAGGGCTGAGGAGGGCGTCGGGAACCGGAACCGAACAAGGCGGCTGGGCCTCGATTAAAGTGGCTCACGGATAAGTGGTGAGAGATGGCGGACCCAACAGGACCCGGCGAGTCCGACGGGCGGATCATCCAAACCGACCTGCGAAACGAAATGTCGCGCTCCTATCTGGAGTATGCGATGAGCGTGATCGTGGGCCGGGCGTTGCCCGATGCCCGCGATGGCCTCAAGCCGGTGCATCGACGCATTCTCTATGCGATGTACGAACTCGGCCTCACCAGCGACAGGCCTTACCGGAAATGCGCCCGTGTGGTGGGCGAAGTGCTCGGCAAATACCACCCCCACGGCGACACCGCCGTGTACGACGCCCTGGTGCGCATGGCCCAGGACTTCTCCATGCGCATGCCCCTGATTGATGGGCACGGCAACTTCGGTTCGGTCGACAACGACCCACCGGCGGCCATGCGGTACACGGAATCGCGGCTGCAGGCCCTTACCACTGACAGCCTGCTGGAGGACATCGAGGCGGAAACGGTCGATTTCATCGACAACTTCGATGGATCACAGCAGGAACCCACCGTGATGCCGGCGCGGGTTCCTCATCTGCTGCTCAATGGGTCCTCAGGGATCGCGGTGGGCATGGCCACCAACATTCCGCCCCACAACCTCACGGAATTGATCGATGGGCTGCTGGCCCTGATCGACAATCCCGAGGTGGACGATCGCTCGCTGATGGCGATCATTCCCGGCCCGGATTTCCCCACCGGCGGCCAGATTCTCGGCCGCAGCGGAATCCGTGAAACCTATCTCACGGGCCGAGGATCGATCACCATGCGCGGTGTCGCGGCGATCGAAACACTTGAAGTCCCCGGTCGGCCAGATCGGGATGCGGTGATCATCACTGAGCTTCCTTATCAAACCAACAAGGCGGCGATGATCGAGCGCATCGCCGAGATGGTGAACGACAAGAAGCTCGAAGGAATCTCCGACATCCGCGATGAAAGCGATCGCGATGGCATGCGCATCGTGATCGAACTGCGGCGTGATGCCTATCCGCAGGTGGTGTTGAACAACCTGTTCAAGCTCACGCCGCTGCAGTGCAATTTCTCCGCTCACATGCTGGCGCTGGTGAATGGGGAGCCGATCCTGCTCACCCTGCGGCGGATGCTGCAGGTGTTCCTCGATTTCCGCATCGAAACGATCGAGCGGCGCACCCGTTATCTGCTGCGCAAGGCCGAAGAGCGCGACCACATCCTGCTGGGCCTGCTGCTGGCGCTCGAGCAGCTCGATCCGATCATCGCCCTGATCCGCGCCGCCGCCGACACCGCCACAGCACGGCAACAGCTGCAGGAGCGCCACGGCCTCAGCGAGATCCAGGCGGACGCCATCCTGCAGATGCAGCTGCGCCGGCTCACCGCGCTGGAAGCCGACAAGATCCGGCTCGAGCACGAGGATCTGGTGGCCAAGATCACCGACTACAAGGACATCCTTGGCCGGCGTGAACGGGTGCTGGGCCTGATCCGGGAGGAGATCGGCAAGATCCGCGCCCGCTACGACTCCCCCCGTCGCACCGAGATCCTCGATCTCGAAGGCGGCCTCGAGGACATCGACCTGATCGCCAATGAGCGCTCGGTGGTGTTACTCACCGAGAACGGCTACCTCAAGCGCATGCCGGTGAGCGAATTCGAGGCCACCAGCCGCGGCACCCGTGGCAAGGCCGGCACCCGCAGCCAGGGAGAAGAAGCGGTGCGGCTGTTCATCAGTTGCAACGACCATGACACCCTGCTGCTGTTCAGCGACCGGGGCGTGGTGTATGCCGTGCCCGCCTATCGCATCCCGGTGGGCAGCCGCGCTGCCAAGGGAACCCCCGTGGTGCAGTTGCTGCCGATTCCACGGGAAGAGCAGATCACCACGCTGCTCGCGGTCAGCGCCTTCGAAGACAACGTGCAGCTGCTGATGCTCACCAGCGGCGGCTATATCAAGCGCACCCGTCTTTCGGCCTTCGCCAACATCCGCTCCAATGGCTTGATCGCGATCGGGCTGGAGGAAGGCGACGCCCTGCGCTGGGTGCGTCTGGCCCTGCCGGGCGACAGCGTGCTGATCGGCTCGCTCAGGGGCATGACGATCCACTTCCGCCTCACCGACGGGGAACTGCGTCCGCTGGGCCGCACCGCCCGCGGCGTGCGGGCGATGGCACTGCGCGCCGGCGACGAACTGGTGAGCATGGATGTGCTGCCGGCCGAGCTGGCCGACCGCATCGCCAGCAGCAGCGCGGAGGAGGACGGCGACGAAGCCGATGGGGATGCCGACGCTGAAGTGGCGGTGAGCGAAGGACCCTGGGTGCTGGTGGCCTCCGCCAGCGGCCTTGGCAAGCGGGTCCCGGTGAACCAGTTCCGCCTGCAGCGGCGCGCCGGTCTGGGGCTGCGCGCGATCAAGTTCCGTCGCGATGGTGATGTACTCGTGGGCCTCAAGGTGCTCGGCTCCGGCGAAGAGCTGATGCTGGTCAGCGAAAAGGGGGTGATCGTGCGGATGCCCTCCGACGCCATTCCGCAGCAGTCACGGGCCGCCACGGGGGTGAAGCTGCAGCGGCTCGATGCCGGCGACCGGCTCACGGAAGTGGTGCTGGTGCCGCCTGCCGCCGAAGACGACGGCAGCGAAACGCTGGAGCCTGTCAGCGACACCCTGGCCCTCACCGCCGAAAGCGTGGCGCCTACCGGCGAACCCATGGAACGCACCGATGAAGCCGCGGAACTGACCGGCGAGGAAGACAGCTGAGCGCCGACGTCCTGCTGATCGGCTCCGGCCCGGCCGCTCTGGCCATCGGCGCCGAACTGTGCCGCCAGGGGCTGGAGGTGGAGGCCCTGGCCGCCACCGATCCGCTCAGCCCCTGGCAGAACACCTATGGCATCTGGGGCCGGGAACTCGATGCCCTCGGCCTCGGCGATCTGCTCGGGCATCGCTGGTCGGATTGCGTGGCCGATTTCGGGGCGGGCCCCCTGGCCCTGCATCACGACTACGGCCTCTTCGATCGCCAGCGGCTGCAGCGGCACTGGCTCGAGGCCTGCGCCGGACAACTCCGCTGGCATCGCGGCCAGGCGACGGCCATCCGCCATGAGTCCCACAGCTCGGTGGTCACCACCGCCGAGGGCACCAGCCTGACGGCCCGGCTGGTGGTGGATGCCAGTGGCCATGCGCCGGTGTTCGTCCGCCGCGCCGAGCGCGGCCCGGTCGCCCAGCAGGCCGCCTTCGGCCTCGTGGGCCGCTTCTCCGCCGCCCCTGTGGTGGAAGGGCAGTTCGTGCTGATGGATTACCGCAACGATCACCTCAAGGCACAGGAGCGGCTGGAGCCGCCCACCTTCCTCTACGCGATGGACCTGGGGCAGGGGGAGTTCTTCGTGGAGGAAACCTCCCTCGCCCTCGCCCCGCCGCTCTCGTTCGACCTGCTGGAGCGGCGTCTGCACCAACGGCTGGCCCACCGGGGCATCCGGGTGGAGCAGGTGCGGGAAACGGAGCGTTGCCTGTTCCCGATGACTCTGCCGCTGCCGGATCTGACCCAGCAGGTGGTGGGTTTCGGTGGGGCCGCCAGCATGGTGCACCCCGCCTCGGGCTACATGGTGGGGGGGCTGCTGCGCCGCGCCCCCGGCCTGGCGGCTGCGATTGCCGCCGGCCTGGCCAACCACACCACCTCCTCACGCGAAGTGGCGCAGCAGGCCTGGCAGACGCTCTGGTCTGCCGAGCTGGTGCGCAAGCAGGCGATCTACCGTTTCGGGCTCGAAAAGCTGATGCGCTTCTCGCACGCGGAGCTCTGCCACTTCTTCGACACCTTCTTCCATCTGCCCCAGCCGCAGTGGACCGGTTTTCTGGCCAACACCCTCACCGTGCCGCAGCTGGTGCAGGCGATGCTTGGCCTGTTCGGGCAGGCCCCCAGCGATGTTCGGCTCGGCCTGATGCTGCCGCAGGGCAAGGAGCTCGCCCTGGCCTGGCGGGCGCTGGCGGGCTGAAACTGCTGGGCTGACACTCCCGAGCCGAGACTTTGGGCTGACCCTGACGGGATCAGCGGAACACCAGCACTGGCTGCTTGGCCTGGGCGAGCACGCGCTGCGTCTGACTGCCGATCAGCAGCCCGGTGAGGCCGCGCCGCCCATGCGAGGCCATGAAGATCAGGTCACAGCCGTGGCGGTCCGCCGCCGCCAGGATCGCCTCCGACGGCGAGTCGTTGACCACGCTTTCGCTCGCCGCCTCCACGCCTTCCTCTGCGGCGAGGCTCATCACCTCCGCCAGGGCCCGCTGGGAAGCCTCCCTGCCCACGTCCTCGATTTCCTGCAGGGTGCTGGGCTGGATCCATTCACCGGCGCCGTAGGTGAGCCCAAGCGGCGCATTGGCCCGCACGTTGAGGACGGTGAGGCGGGCTCCGGCCTCACGGGCGAAACGGCAGGCGGCAGCAGCGGCGGCCAGCGAAAGCCGGGAGCCGTCGGTGGGAACGAGCAGATGCTGAAACATGGCCAAACTCCACGCAGAGCGGAACGGCTCCGCTCTGATTCGAGCACGGGTTGTGGGCCCTGGTCAGTGGGCTGCGGGCTGTGCGTTCTGGCCTCTGAGCTGCGAGCGCTAGCCCTCGGGCGGCGGTGAGGGGTGTCGGCTGTGTTCTGCGAGCCTCGGGCCGTTGGCCGGGCTAACGCGGCGGCCGTGTGGCCCAGTCGGCGGCGTTGATGAGCGGGAACAGCGGATCTTCCCGTTCCACCGCCGCCAGCCAGCCACCGGGGGGATCGTTGCCGCTGTCGATCGCCGCCAGCAGGCGCCAGAAGCGATCCAGGTGCGTGCGGATCCGCTCCTTCGCCAGTTCGGTGGTGGTGCCGGCCCTGAGAATGAAGCTCCAGTCGGAGGACTGGGCCAGCAGCAGCTCACGGCCCGCCTGGTTGAGGCGCTGGAGCTGGGAGGCACTGCCCACCCCCCGGTTCACCCGCTCCACCATGGCCGCCGAGGCCCGGTTCCACTCGGGCACCACCCAGGCATTGCTTTCGTTGAGCCAGTAGTGGTGGTACCCCCCCTGGCCCCAGCTGGAGGGGGAGGGGCGGCAGATCTGCAGCCCGTCTCCGCGGCGCAGCACATCGCGCAGGGTGGTGAAACCGATGCCGAGGGCAGGCGCCTGCAGGAAAAGCTGGGCCAGGAAGCGGGGCCCCTCGTACCACCAGTGGCCGAACAGCTCCGCATCGAACGGCGCCACCAGCAGCGGTGGCCGGTCCATGGCGCTGCTCAGATGGTCAAGCTCCCCGGCGCGCCCGCGCAGATAGGTGGCGGCGTGCTCATCGGCCCGCTGCTCGGCCGGCCCCGGCAGGTAGGGCAGCTTCCGCTCCAGTGGCGTGCCCCTGGCGGACACCCGGTGCAGCTTGAGACCGAGCGGCCGGGGGGTCTCGATTCCCACCGCGGTGAGGGCCTCGCTGGAGAGATCCCAGCCCAGATCCCGGTGGAATTCCCGGTAGGCGCCATCGCCTGGGTATCCCTCCGAGGCCGACCACACCGGCAGGGTGGAGGCCCCATCACGGGCGAAGAAGGCCACCCCGGCGGGCGAACAGATCGGGGCATACACGCCATAGCGCGGACGGGGCAGGGCGTGCAGCAGCCCATGGGCATCGAGCACCGCGTAGCGCAGACCGCAGGCCACCAGCTGCTGATCGAGCCCTTCGAAGTAGGCGCACTCCGGCAGCCAGATCCCCTGCGGGCGTGCGCCCAGCAGCCGCTCATGTTCCCGGATGGCGGTTAGCAGCTGGGCTCGCACCGCCTCGGGGGTGGCCCGCAGCAGCGGTAGGTAGCCGTGGGTGGCGGCACAGGTGAGCAGGTCGACCACCCCCAGCTGCCAGAGCCGCTGGAAACGAGCCAGCAGATCACCGCCGCAGGCCTGCCACTGCTGGCGGGTGTGGGTGAGCTGGGCCTCCAGAGCCTCGGCCGCCTCCAGATGCGGGGGCAGCGCCAATGGCAACAACGCCAGGCGTTGATCAAGCCAGGCGGGGAAACGGGCCTGCAGGTCAGGCGCGCTCAGCAGCGACAGAAGCGTGGGGGAAAGGCCGAGGGTGAGACGGGGCGCCTGGGCGGGATCCTCAGAGGCAGCTTCGAGCAACTCGAGCAGCGGCAGGTAGCTCTCCAGCAGTGCCTGGAAGAACCAGTCTTCCTCCAGCGAGCCGGGCTGGCTGCTGCGGACGTATGGGAGATGGGCATGGAGGACCAGGGCCAGTTCGCCTGTGGCCATTGCCATTCCAGCCGTTCACGGGAGTGTACGGGGACGGTTCCACCACGACGCCCTCCGCCACGAGCTTCGCCATGAAAATGGTCAGCGGCGCGGTCGGGGTCGGCGGGGGCACAGCTGGCAGAGGGCGGTCTCTACAGTTTTTGTTTAACGAAACGAGTGATGCGTCGCTGTCTGGCAGTTGACGGGCACGGCATGTTCTACGCCCAGCAGAAGCTCGGCTGGTTCTTCGATCCACGCCGCCTGCTGGAGCTGGCCGCGGAAGGCGTCACGGATCTTGGCAGCGCCTTCTGGTACACGGGGCTGAAGGATCCCACTGACCAACGCCCCTTCCGGGACGCACTCACCAGCCTGGGCTTCACCGTGCGAACCAAACCGCTGCGGGAGTTCGGCACCGACCCCGACCAGCGGCAGTTCGCGCGCGCCAACCTTGATGTGGAGATCTGCCTCGACCTGATGGCCGTGGCCCACCGCACCGATGAGCTGTGGCTGATGAGCGGAAGCCGCGACCTTGAACGGCTGGTGGAGATGCTCCGCGCCCAAGGCCTGAAGATCACCTTGATCAACGCCGATGGCATGGTGCCGCGCGAGCTGCGCAATGCGGTGGATCGCTTCATCGACCTGGGCAAGCTCAAGCCCCAGCTCGAGAAGATGGAAGCCGTCCAGGCACCGGTGTTCCAGCGCAGCATCCCGGAGGCTTCTCCGCGATCGGAACCGGTGCGCCACCAGGTGATCCGCCCGGACGCTGCCTCCCTTGAGCCCTCACCTCGGGAAGTGGTGATCGGACCCTCGGTCTAGGATCCCCCCTAACACGTACTCACTTCGACCTGCAGCGGCCATGGCCAAGGATCCCGGCCGGGTTCTGATTTTTGACACCACCCTGCGGGATGGTGAGCAATCGCCGGGGGCCAGCCTCAACCTCGAGGAAAAGGTGGCCATCGCCCAGCAGCTGGCGCGCCTACGGGTCGACATCATCGAAGCGGGCTTCCCCTTCGCCAGCACGGGCGATTTCAACGCCGTGCACCGCATCGCCGAAACCGTCGGCACCGCCGACGGCCCGGTGATCTGCGGGCTTGCCCGGGCCACGCGCGGCGACATCAAGGCCTGCGCGGATGCGGTGGCGCCGGCGGCGCGACGGCGCATCCACACCTTCATCGCCACCAGCGACATCCACCTGGAGCACAAGCTGCGCAAGAGCCGGCCCGAGGTCGTGGACATCGCCGCCGAGATGGTGGCCTATGCCCGCTCCCTGGTGGAGGACGTGGAGTTCTCCTGCGAAGACGCCGGCCGCAGCGACCCGGAGTTCCTCTACGAAGTGATCGAAGCCGCCATCGCCGCCGGGGCCACCACGATCAACATCCCCGACACCGTGGGCTATGCCACTCCGGCGGAATTCGGTGCCCTGATCGCCGGCATTGATCGCCACGTTCCCAACATCGCTCAGGCGGTGATCTCTGTGCACGGCCACAACGACCTGGGGCTGGCCGTGGCCAATTTCCTTGAGGCGGTCAAGAACGGCGCCCGCCAGCTCGAATGCACGATCAACGGCATCGGTGAACGGGCCGGCAATGCTTCACTCGAGGAATTGGTGATGGCGCTGCATGTGCGCCGCGCCTACTTCAACCCCTTCCTCGGCCACGACCCCGCCAGCACCGAGCCGCTCACCGGCGTGCGCACCGAGGAGATCGCCAAGACCTCCCGGCTGGTGTCCAACCTCACCGGCATGGCGGTGCAACCCAACAAGGCGATCGTGGGGGCCAACGCCTTCGCGCACGAATCCGGCATCCACCAGGACGGTGTTCTCAAGAACCGCCTCACCTACGAAATCATCGACGCCCGCACGATCGGTCTGAGCAGCACCCGGCTGTCGCTCGGCAAACTGAGCGGCCGCAGTGCCTTCCGCGCCCGGCTGGAGGAGCTCGGCTACGGCCTCGAGCGCGAAGACCTCGACGACGCCTTCGCCCGCTTCAAGGAGCTGGCCGACCGCAAGCGCGAGATCACCGACCGGGATCTTGAGGCGATCGTCAGCGAGCAGGCCCAGCAGCCTGACGCCCAGTACACGCTGAAGCTGGTGCAGGTGAGCACCGGCACCAACCTGCAGCCCACCGCCACGGTCACCCTGGTGACGGCCGATGGCGCCGAGCTCACCGGCGCCGCCATCGGCACAGGCCCGGTGGACGCGGTCTGCCAGGCGCTCAATGCGCTGGCACGCGTGCCCAACGAGCTGGTGGAGTTCAGCGTCAAGTCGGTCACCGAGGGCATCGATGCGATGGGGGAGGTCACCATCCGGCTGCGCCACCAAGGGGTGCTCTATTCCGGCCACGCCGCCGACACCGACATCGTGGTGGCTGCCGCCCAGGCCTTCATCCACGCGCTCAACCGGCTGGTGCAGGGCACCGAACGGCTGCCTCTTCACCCCCAGCGCGCACCGCTGCCGGTGGCGGAACGCCCCCGCCTGTGAGCCGCTCTCCCCTCAGGCTGCAGCCCCAGCGGACCCCGTGGCTGCCTGCCCTGCAGCTGGGGCTGCTGCTGCTGGTGGCCCTGATGGTGCTGGTGCCCCTGCTGTGGCTGGTCAGCACGTCCTTGAAGGGTCCGGCCGAAGACATCTTCGCCTCGCCGCCATCGTTGTTTCCAGCGCAGCCCAGCCTGGCGGCCTATGGGCGCCTGTTCGCTGAACATCCGCTGGGCCTTTACCTGTTCAACAGCACGGTGGTGAGCCTGCTGGCAGTGGTGGGCAACCTGCTGTTCTGTTCCCTGGCGGCCTACCCGCTGGCGCGGATGCGCTTCGCCGGCCGTGGCCTGGTGCTGGCGCTGGTGGTGGCCACGATCCTGATTCCGTTCCAGGTGGTGATGATTCCTCTCTACCTGTTGATGGTGCAGCTGGGCCTGCGCAACACCCTGCTGGCCTTGATCATTCCCCAGGCCGCCACCGCCTTCGGCATCTTTCTGCTGCGGCAAAGCTTCATCGGAGTGCCCGTGGAGCTGGAAGAGGCCGCCCGCATCGACGGCTGCACGCCGCTGGGTGAATGGTGGAACGTGATGATTCCCGCGGCCCGGGCCGATCTTATCACCCTGGCGATGTTCGTGTTCATCGGCACCTGGAGTGATTTTCTCTGGCCCTTGATCATCCTCGATGATCCTAATCTCTATACACTGCCGCTCGGATTGCAGCAGCTTGCCAGCAGCTTCTCCCTCGACTGGCGGCTTGTGGCTGCGGGTTCAGTGGTGTCGATCCTGCCAGTTTTAGTTTTGTTCATTGCGCTTCAGCGTTATATCCTTCCTAGCTCCAGCGGCGATGGTGTGAAGGGTTGAATCCATCGCTCGCTTTTCCGGCACTTGCTGTCCCTTCGCTCACGATTACGGCGCTCACAATTCGATCCCCCACCATCCCCGGTCGCCAGGATCCCAGCGCCCAGACCTGTAGCCTGCCGGTGCGCCATTGATCGCTCACGGGAACCTCGATGCAGACCGGACTGATTCTGCAGAATCTGCTCTCTCCGCCGGTTCTTTTCTTCGCTCTTGGGGTGATTGCGGTGCTGGTGCGATCGGATCTGGAGATTCCCGCCCCCCTGCCCAAGCTCTTCTCGCTGTATCTGCTGCTGGCGATCGGCTTCAAAGGAGGGGTGGAGCTGCAACACAGCGGCCTGGGCGTGCAGGTGATCGCCACGATCGCCGCCGCTGTGGTGATGTCGGCCGTGGTGCCGCTCTACAGCTTCCTGGTGCTCAGGCGGCAGTTCGACGCCTCCAATGCGGCCGCTGTGGCCGCCACCTACGGCTCGATCAGTGCCGTCACCTTCATCACCGCCGAAACTTTTCTGGTGGTGTCTGACATCCCCCATGACGGCTTCATGGTGGCGGCCCTGGCGCTGATGGAATCACCGGCCATCATCGTGGGGTTGCTGTTGGTGAAACTCACCAGTCATCAACGCCACGCCGGCGGCATCGGCACGGGCGTGGCCTGGGGCAGCTTGCTGCATGAAGCCTTCCTGAACAGTTCGGTGCTGCTGTTGATCGGCAGTCTGGTGATCGGCCTGCTGGTGGCGGCCTTCAGCCCCTTGGGGGTGGAAACAATGGAGCCCTTCACCGGCAAGCTGTTTTACGGCGCCCTCAGCTTCTTTCTGCTCGACATGGGCATCGTGGCGGCACAGCGGCTCGGCGATCTGCGGCGTGCCGGCAGCTACCTGATCGCCTTCGCCGTGCTGATGCCGCTCTTCAATGCTGCGGTGGGCCTGCTGCTGTCCCGTTGGCTGGGCCTGCCACAGGGAAATGCGCTGCTGTTCATGGTGCTGTGCGCCAGCGCCTCCTACATCGCCGTTCCCGCTGCCATGCGGATGACCGTGCCGGAAGCAAACCCAAGCCTGTATATCTCCAGCGCCCTGGGTGTCACCTTCCCCTTCAACATCGTCGTGGGGATCCCGCTTTACATGGCAGTGGTGCAGCGCTTCATCCCACTCGCGGCGCTGCCGTGAGGAGGCTTGGGCTGGCGTTGCTGGCGTGAGGGCACTCAGGCGGCCTGGTTGCCGTGGACGAAGGGAGGCGGCGGCTATGGATGGCCTCAGACAGGCGCACGGTGCAGGCAGCGCTCGCAGGGGCCTTCAGGCAAGACGGCGCAGCGCAGCAGCGGGGAGCGGGCATTGAAGCGGCAGCTGGGGTCGCCGATCACCCAGTGGTTGTTCCACCAGGTGGCATCCGCCGGTTGCCGTTGTGGTTTGACCTGCAGCGCCACCTCGGTGAGCTCGTAGCGTCCGTTGCGCAGCTGGTAGCGGTGGTGGCGTTGCAGCACCAGAAACGAACGCTCACCCCGCTC
Organism: Marcopretia estuarina LEGE 06307; assembly: GCF_056633115.1. Classification (NCBI taxonomy): domain Bacteria; kingdom Bacillati; phylum Cyanobacteriota; class Cyanophyceae; order Synechococcales; family Prochlorococcaceae; genus Marcopretia; species Marcopretia estuarina. Next base: position 199,887 of record NZ_JBSJOY010000003.1, read on the forward strand.
GATCCAACGGCCCGGCTGGGGCACCTCGCCCAGGTGGGCCACCTCAAAGCGTTCCAGCAACCGCTCGGTGCCGGCCTGGCGCAGATCCACGTGCAGGGGCGTCAGGGGCTGACCTCCCCGGTCTGCTGCTCACTGCGCTGCGAAAAGCCCCAGACGAACAGGCAGGCCACCACGAGCAGCAGCGCCCATTCGGGGGGAACGATCTGGGGCAGGGCCAGGCGCAGCAGCAGGCGCACGCCCACCAGACCCACGGCCAGATAGCCGGCCCGCTCCAGATGCCGGTACTCCTCCAACCAGCGGATGAACAGACCGGCCGTGAGGCGCAGGGCCACCACACCGATCACGCCGCCGGTCATCACCAGCCAGAGCCGGTCGCTGACCGCCACCGCCGCCGCGACGCTATCGAGCGAGAAGGCCAGATCGGTGACCGCCAGCGTGGCCACCACGGAGCCCAGGGTCTGACCGTGGAGCCGCTGGACCGCCGGTTCCACGTGGCTGATAGCTGCAGCGCCTGCCGCTTCACCGCCGGCCTCGCTGGATCCGGCCAGGTTGGTGATGCACAGCCAGAGCAGGTAGACCGCCGCCAGCAACTGCAGCGGCCAGAAGACCAGCACCCAGCGGGCCGCCACGATCAGGGCCATCCGGAACACCAAGGCCAGCAGCAGGCCGAGGTTGAGGGCGCGGCGCTGGCGGGCCGGATCGTCGAGGTGACGCGCGATGGCGGCCAGGGCGATGGCGTTGTCCGCGGAGAGCACGGCCTCCATCGCCACCAGCAGGGGAAGCAGCAGCAGAATCTCCCCCCACTGGTCTGCCGATTGCAGCAGCGGTGTGAGTGACTCGATCGACTCCGCTTCCATAGGCAGTGGCGGCGCGCGAATCGGTCACTCTAGGAAAGCCAAACCAAGCCCGAGCCGGGATGCAGCTGCAGGCGGAACTGGTGCACGCCGAACCCGGACAGCGGGTGGTGAAGGTGAGCGCCTGGGACCAGGGCGCCCTGATCGGCAGCGCTCTGGGCGAGGCCGCCACGGCGGAACTGGCGGAAGACCGCGCCATCGAGCGCCTGCAGAGGCGATGGTCCCCAAGCGGCGCCGCTGCCCTCGCCAGGCCGGAGCCGGTGGGTGCGGCGAAAGCGCCACCCCAGAAGCCAGCCATCAGCGCGGTTGAGGCAGAGCAGCCGCTGTTGGCGCTGAGCCGTGGGGGTGTGCCGGCGCAGGCGGCAGTGATGCCTGTGGTTTCACACGCTCCGCTTCCAGCGCCACCCGCCCAGGCTCCTGTGCCCATGGAGGCGTCCCCGGCACCCGATCAGGCTTGCGCCTCGCCGGCCACACCAGCAGCGCCAGCCCATGCCTCTGCGGCGCCCACGCCCCAGGGCCTTTCCCCATCGGAGCCGGAGGTCACAGCCGATCCCGAAGACTGGAGCGATGAACTGGCGCAGGTAGAGCTGGAACTCAAGCGACTGGGATGGGGCCGGGAGGAGGAAGCGGCGTACCTGGCGCGGGCCTTCAACCATCCGAGCCGCAGCCGCCTGGTGCGCTACCTGGATCTGATGGGCTATCTGAATGCCCTGCAGCAACTGGCACCCGGCAGCAGGCCGGAGCAGGCCGCCACACCCCTGCGTCGCCGCGACCTGCTGGATCAGAGCGACCAGCTGCTCGGCCAGCTGCAGTGGGGAGCGGCAGAGGGGCGCCTCTTCCTGGAGCGGCATTTTCAGCTCAACAGCCGCCAGCAGCTCAATGATCAGCAGCTGCTGCAGTTCAACATGCTGCTGGAAGATCAACTGGCCACCAGAGCATGAACGCCTAACCCGGTCCGGCGATGGGCACGGGCACACCGCGGCCCCGCGGTGCTGCGGGCTCTGGATTCCAGAGATACAGCGAGCGGAGGCCGGCGCTGGAGATGACAAAGCGCTTGTCATGAGGCTTTCTCGACAGGCGGGTCGCCAGCGGGAGAGCTCTCCTGCGGATGGGCTCGGTTGCACGGGCTTCACCTTGAACACCGTTCCCGTGCCGGCCCCCTTGCCGGTCCTGGGCGCAGGCATCGCCTTCGGCTGGAGCCGGACCATCAGGCGGCGCCTCAGCTCCCGTTCCCGGCGATACTCCTTGCTTGGAAGGAGCCGGAGCGCCATTGCGGTGGGTGCCCCGCCGCAGTGCGGATCCCTTCCAACTGAATCCAGAGTCCGCTGCCCCAAGCTCAGTGGAACCGCTGCCGGCCGCTCAGCTGGGCCAGGCAGTTGACCAACCCACCGGTGGGCGGCATTCCTGGCTGATCAGGCCGGCCCCCTTCTCCAGCTGGTCCTGGTTGGCATAGGCCTCCTGCTCGAGCTGGCGCTCCAGGGGCGAGAGATTGGCGTAGATCGGGTCGTTGAGCTGCCCCTGGGCCTGGGGCCTGGCGGTAATGGAGAGCCCAAGCTGCTTGGGCGGGGCCGACACCCCCCCGCGGCGGCAGCTCTGCGCCACATGGATGGCCTCATGGTTCAGCACCAGAGCAAAGGTGGCGCTGCCCTGGTCCACCACCTCCGGCTTGATGCGGATTGTGCGGGCGGCAGGGTCCCACTCACCGGCGGCGCCGGCCTTGCGGGGCGGGCCCAGCACCACCCGTACCCCCACCCGCTGCAGCTGATCGAGCAGATCGCGGATCGCCTGTCGCTCGCGCTCGAAGCGCGGCGGATCGAGCATCAGCGCGCGGATCTGCTCGATCGAGAGCTTTGGGTCTCCCTCGCGGCGGCGGTAGCGGTAACGCACACCGCCGTCAGGCAGCACCTCGGCCTGCGGCTGCCAGTCGACATCGGCCTGCTCCAGCCGCGCCATCAGATCGCCGGCCATGAAGGCATCAACGGCCACATCGCCCGGCCGCAGGGGGGCCGGGGGCCGGGCGAACAGCGTGTCCGACACCTGAAACGGCAGCGCTTCCAGTGCGCCGAGGGTTTCGCCCCTGCGCTCGGGCGGCGCCACCGCCAGGCCCGCCAGCAGCAGACCAGCGGCCAACAGCGTCAGCGGCAGCACGGGAGCGCCCGATCCACGCGGGGGATGGTGCCGGCTCACTCCCAGAGATCAACGTGACCTTCATGATGGTCGATCTGCACCAGCAAAGCAGCGGCAGGAGTGCAACTGCCAGGATCGGGATCCCTGCGCCACACGACCCAATGCCCCTCACCGCCCTGGTGCGCCAGCTCGAGCAGGTGCCCCTCACCGGTGAGGTGCTGCAACGGATCGAGCGCCAAGAACGGCTGAGCCTGCGGGGCGCCTCCCGGGCCGGCCGTGCCCTGATCGCCAGTGCCCTGGCCCGGCAGCGGCAGACGCCTCTGCTGGTGATCGTGCCCACGCTGGAAGAGGCGGGCCGCTGGGCGGCGCTGCTGGAACTGATGGGCTGGCCCACGGCCCAGCTTTATCCCACCAGTGAGGGCTCGCCCTACGAACCCTTCGATCCCACCACCGAGATCACCTGGGGGCAACTGCAGGTACTCGCCGAGTTGGTGGATGCGGGAAGCGCCGACGGCAACAGCCACCCGTGGCAGGGGGCCGTGGTGGCCACCGAGCGGGCCCTGCAACCCCACCTGCCGCCGCCCGCGGCCCTGGCCGCCCGCTGCCTGTGCCTGCGCAAGGGCGACACGGTGGACCTGGAGCAGCTGGCCGACACCCTCAGCCGCCTCGGCTACGAGCGGGTGCCCACGATCGAGCAGGAGGGCAGCTGGAGCCGCCGCGGCGACATCGTCGACGTGTTTCCGGTGAGCGCCGAGCTGCCGGTGCGGCTGGAGTTCTTCGGCGAGGAGCTGGAGAAGCTCAAGGAATTCGACCCCGCCACCCAGCGTTCGCTCGATGCCACCGAGGCGGTGCGGCTCACCCCCAGTGGCTACGGCCCGCTGGTGGCGGATGCCCTGCGGGAAACGATGCCGGTGGGGCTCGAGGGGCTGTTGCAGCCGGAAGCGCTCGATCAGCTGCTGGAGGGCGGCACGCCCGAGGGGATGCGGCGGCTGATGGGTCTGGCCTGGGCGCGGCCCGCCTCCCTGCTCGATTACCTGCCCGCCAGGACGTTGATTGCGGTGGATGAGCGGCGCCATTGTCGCGCCCACGGCCAGCAGTGGTTCGATCACGCCGACAGCCACCACGGCGAGGTGCAGGCGGAGCTGGCGGCAGCCTGCGGCCAGCCGGTGCTACTGCCCGCCCTGCTGCACCGGCCGCCCGAGCAGGCCCTTGAGGATGTCGAAGCGTTCGCCGGTTTCGATCTGACTGAACTGGCGGAAACCGACCGCCACCCCAACGCCTTCGATCTCTCCAGCCGTCCGGTGCCGGCCCATCCGAACGCCTTCGGCCGCCTGGCGGCGCTGGTGAAGGGCTACCAACAGGAAAAGGCGAAGGTGTGGCTGCTTTCGGCCCAGCCGTCACGGGCGGTGGCGCTGCTGGAGGAGCACGACTGCATCGCCCGCTTCGTGCCCAACCCGCACGACTTCCCGGCGATCGAGCGGTTGGTGGAGCAGAACACACCTGTGGCGCTCAAGCTCAAGGGCACCGCCGAGCTGGAAGGGCTGCAACTGCCGGCCTGGAAGCTGGTGCTGCTCACCGACCGGGAGTTCTTCGGCCAGCACAGCCTGGCCGCCAGCGGCTATGTGCGGCGGCGCCGCAAGGCGGCCAGCCGCACGGTGGATCCGGGCAAGATGCAACCCGGCGATTTCGTGGTGCACCGCAATCACGGCATCGGCCGCTTCCTCAAGCTGGAGAAGCTGGCGATCAGCGGCGAAAGCCGCGATTACCTGGTGGTGCAGTACGCCGACGGCACCCTGCGGGTGGCCGCCGACCAGCTGGGCAGCCTGGGCCGCTACCGCGCCAGCACCGACACACCGCCGGAGCTCAACCGCATGGGGGGCGTGGCCTGGGCGCGGGCCAAGGAGAGAGCGCTCAAGGCGGTGCGCAAGGTGGCGCTCGACCTGGTGAAGCTGTACGCAGAGCGCCATCAGGCCCCCGGCATCGTGTTTCCGCCCGATGGCCCGTGGCAAAGCGAGCTGGAGGATTCCTTCCCTTATGAGCCCACGCCGGATCAGCTGAAGGCGATCGCGGAAGTGAAACGCGACATGGAGACCGCCAAGCCGATGGACCGGCTGGTGTGCGGCGATGTGGGCTTCGGCAAGACCGAGGTGGCGATCCGGGCGTTGTTCAAGGCGGTGACCGCCGGACGCCAGGCGGCGCTGCTGGCCCCCACCACGGTGCTGGCCCAGCAGCACTGGCGCACCTTGAGCGAACGCTTTGCGCCCTACCCGCTCAAGGTGGCGCTGCTCAATCGCTTCCGCACAACGCTGGAGCGCAAGGCGATTCAGGAAGGACTGGCCGCCGGCACGATCGACATCGTGGTGGGCACCCACCAGCTGCTGGGCAAGGGCACCAGCTTCAAGCAACTGGGGCTGCTGGTGGTGGATGAGGAGCAGCGCTTCGGTGTGAACCAGAAAGAGAAGATCAAGGCGCTGCGAAAAGACGTCGACGTGCTGACGCTTTCCGCCACGCCGATTCCACGCACGCTCTACATGAGCCTGTCGGGGGTGCGGGAGATGAGCCTGATCACCACGCCGCCACCGCTGCGCCGCCCGATCAAGACCCACCTGGCCGCCCGCGACGATGAGGCGGTGCGCAGCGCCATCCGCCAGGAACTGGATCGTGGCGGCCAGGTGTTCTACGTGGTGCCGCGGGTGGAGGGAATCGAGGAGGTGGCGGGCCAGTTGCGCGAGATGCTGCCGGGCCTGAAGTTGCTGGTGGCCCACGGCCAGATGGCCGAAGGGGAACTGGAGAGCGCGATGGTGGCCTTCAATGCCGGCGAAGCCGATGTGATGCTCTGCACCACGATCATCGAAAGCGGCCTGGATATCCCACGGGTGAACACGATTCTGGTGGAAGACGCCCACAGATTCGGCCTCGCCCAGCTGTATCAACTGCGCGGCCGGGTGGGCCGCAGCGGCATCCAGGCCCATGCCTGGTTGTTCTATCCCGGTGATGGCGCCCTCAGTGAGGCGGCACGGCAGCGGCTGCGGGCGATCCAGGAGTTCGCGCAACTGGGCAGCGGCTACCAGCTGGCGATGCGCGACATGGAGATCCGCGGCGTGGGCAACCTGCTGGGGGTGGAGCAGAGCGGCCAGCTCGAAGCGATCGGCTTCGACCTCTATATGGAGATGCTGCAGGAAAGCCTGGCGGAGATCCAGGGCCAGGACATCCCCGTGGTGGAAGACACCCAGATCGATCTGCCGATCACCGCCTTCATCCCCGCCGACTGGATCACCGAAGCGGACGAAAAGATGGCCGCCTACCGGGCTGCTGCCGGCTGCACCGCCAAGAGCGAACTGCTCCAGCTGGCTGCCGACTGGGTGGATCGCTACGGGGCCCTGCCGGCGCCGGTGCAGAGCCTGCTGCAGTTGATGGAACTCAAACTGCTGGCCAAACGCTGCGGCTTCTCACGCCTCAAGCCCGAAAAGCCCAACATCGTGCTGGAAACCCCGATGGAGGAGCCCGCCTTCCGGCTGCTGCGCCAGGGCCTGCCCCAGCACCTGCACGGCCGGTTGGTGTATCAGGGCGGCGCCGGCAGCACCGCAAAAGTGCTGGCCCGCGGCCTCAGCGTGCTCCCCGCCGAGAAGCAGCTCGACACCCTGATGGAGTGGCTCACCGCCATGGCCGGCCAGATCCCCGCCGCTGATGGCCTCACCGACGCCCAGCGCCAGGACCAAGCAGCCGCCAGGAATGCGGCGGTGTTGGTGGTTTGAGGGGGGGACGTGTTGCTTGGCCACCCCCCGACAAGCTTCCGATTCTCTTCACCCTCATCCCCGCAAAACTTCGTTACAGTTCCGGAAAGGTTTGGGCTAAATGGGCGAATTCGTTGCTTCCGGTGGGGTTTCGGCAGGGCTGCAGAGCGGTGTGGGCCTTGTTTCGGCCCTGATCAGCGTGATCGCTCTGGGCTTGTTCGCCCTGTTCCAGGACGAAAACCAGAACAACGACGATGACGACTCCAACCCCGGCGGCGGCCTCATGCAGCCGGTGGCCTGAAGCTCCGATCCACAGCGCTTACCGGCCTCAGAGAAAGCAAAAGCCCTGTTGCGGGAATCCCCGCAGCAGGGCTTTCTTCCATGGATTGATTGGTGCGCGCGAATGGCGCACACAAGTTGGTCTTCAGCCGTTGCGCCGCAAGACTTGCCCAATAAACGTTGCCACCTAAGACTTACCCATAAACCTTGCCAGTTAAGACTTTCCCTATAAACCTTGGCCTGTAAAAGGGGTGCGCAAAGGCCTGTCCGTGACATGTGCCCCGGAAACAGTGCCCCTTGGAAGGATGGCGCGCTCAGGGGATAACCCCTGATCAGTTAGTGGGTCCGAGAGCAGCCGGCAGGTTGGCACTTGAGGGGTTGTAGGGCTTGCCGGGTGCCTTGCCCACCGTGCGCAGTTGCTTCACCAAGGTGTTTTCAGCCACCCGGTACTGAGGATCGTTGCGGGTGCCGATCTCTTCGAGCTTGAGTGATCGGGCCTCCTGTTCGCTCAGCTTCACCGACACATCGGGTTTGATGCCGTGCTTGTGGATGTCGCGGCCGCTGGGGGTGAGGTATTTGGCGATGGTCACGGTCATGCCGGAGCCATCGGAGAGCCCCCGCACTGACTGCACCAATCCCTTGCCGAAGGTCTTCTGACCCACCAGCACCCCTCGCTTGTTGTCCTGCAGGGCACCGGAGAGGATTTCGCTGGCACTGGCGGAACCCTCATTCACCAGGATCACCAGAGGAGCCTTGGTGAGTGCCCGGCCGTTGGCGCGCCGCACGTCCTGGATGCCGTCGCGGGTTTTGGTGGACACGATGATGCCTTCATCGAGCCACTGGCGGGCGATCTCGATGCTCGCCACCAGCAGGCCACCGGGGTTGCTGCGGAGATCCAGCACGTACCCCTGCACCCCCTTGCTCTCCAGGTCGCGCAGAGCGGCGCGCATGTCCTTGGAGGCATTGGCGTTGAACTGCTTGAGGCGGATGTAGCCCACCTTGAAGCCATCAGGGGTGGTGTTCACCTGATGTTCCACCGCGTGCAGCTCGATGCGATCGCGGGTGAGCGGCATCTCGAGCACCTGATTCTTGCGCCGCACCTGCAGGGTCACCTTGGTGCCAGCCTGGCCGCGGATCAGCTTCACCGCGTCTTCCGTGCTCATCCCCTTGGTGCTCTTGCCGTCGATCGAGATGATCACGTCCTTCGGCATCACGCCGGCCCGCGAAGCTGGGGAGCCGTCAATCGGGGACACCACCACCAGTTCCTTGGTGTCCTTGTCGAGGCTCAGCTGGATGCCGACACCGGAGAGTTCCCCCGAGGTGTCGATCTGCATCTCCTTGAACTCCCGCGGATCCATGAAGCGGGTGTAGGGATCATCGAGGGTGCCGAGCATGCCCCGGATGGCCTCGTAGCTCTCTTTGGTATTGCCGTAGGTTTTGGCGAGGAGATCGCGGCGCAGCTTGCGCCACTGCTCCGGGGTGTATTTGCCGGTGGTGTCGAGATAATCGCGGAAGACGATCTGCCAGGCCTGATCCATCACCTCCTTGGGGCTGTCGGTGATCAGGGAGGCAGCACTGGGCGCCATCAGCCATTCGCCGCCCACCACGGCTGCGGCCGCACAGGCGCCGAGCCCAGCCAGGACGAGAATGCTGGTGCTACCCCTGGACATGCTCTCGGCCTCGTGAGCGTTTGTGCTGTGTTCAAACTAGCCCGTGCCAGGGGGCACAGGACAGGGTGGGTCAGGGATCCAGGGGCTTCCGAATGTGACTGGCAGCGTGGCGTCAGGCGGCCAAGGCCTCAGGGGTCGACCCAGCGGCCGTCTTCCTTGATCAGAGCGATCAGCGCTTCCACACCCTCCGCTTCCGGCACACGGCGGATCTCTTCGCGGCCGCGGTAGAGGGAGATGGTGCCGGGGGTTTTTCCCACGTAGCCGTAGTCGGCGTCGGCCATCTCGCCGGGACCGTTGACGATGCAGCCCATCACGGCGATGTCGAGGCCGGTGAGGTGGGCGGTGGCGTTGCGCACCACGTGCAGCACCTCCTCCAGGTTGAACAGGGTGCGGCCGCAGCTGGGGCAGGCCACGTACTCCACCATCGTCTTGCGCAGGCCCAGCGCCTGCAGGATCGAGTAGCAGACTGGGATCTCCTTCTCTGGGGCCTCGGTGAGGGACACCCTGATCGTGTCCCCCAGGCCCTCGGCCAGCAGGGTGGCGATGCCGGCCGTGCTCTTGATGCGGCCGTAGTCGCCGTCACCCGCCTCGGTGACGCCCAGATGCAGCGGGTAGTGGAAGCCTTCGGCGTCCATGCGGTCGGCCATCATCCGGTAGGCCGCCAGCATCACCGGCGCCCGCGAAGCCTTCATCGACACCACGATGTTGTGGAAGTCAAGGCGGTCGCAGATGTGGATGAACTCCATGGCGCTCTCCACCATCCCCAGCGGGGTGTCGCCGTAGGTGAACAACATCCGCTCCGCCAGGGAGCCGTGATTCACGCCGATGCGCAGGCCCTTGTCCTGCTCTTTCAGCAGGCTCACCAGCGGTTCAAGCGTGGCCTGGATGCGCTCACCGATCGCGGTCACCTCCTCCGGGGTGAACTCCGTGCGGTTGGGGTCGGGTTTGTCGAACACATACAACCCGGGGTTGATGCGCACCTTGTCGACGTGCTGGGCCACCTCAAGGGCGATCTTCATACCGTTGTGGTGCACGTCAGCCACCAGCGGCACGGGGCGGTAGCTGTCTTCGAGGCGCTTGCGGATCTCTCCCACCGCCTTGGCGTGGGCCAGGCTCGGCACCGTGAGCCGCACGATCTCGCAGCCGGATTCATGGAGGCGACGGATGCCGGCGGTGGCACCCGCGATGTCGAGGGTGTCCTCGTTGATCATCGACTGCACCACCACCGGGTGGTCGCTGCCCACCCACACATCGCCCACCCGCACGCTGCGGGTCTTGCGGCGGCGGATCACCGTGTCGTAGCGCGGGTTGCTGGCCCAGTCAGTGGGCAGACCTGCCGGGGCGGTCTGGGGACGGGCCACGGTGCCGGTCATCGGAGCTGGAAGCCGGGGAACTGGCCCCAACACTGCCACAGACAGGCGTACAAGCGGCGTGCTCAGTCGGCGGAGATGTCCGCTACCGGAGTGGTCGCGGGGGTCGCCCCAGCTGAGGCCCCGTCTGCATCCAGATAGGGAGAGCCTGCCTCCAGCTGATTGAGACGGCGGCGCACGTCCTGGAGGTCCTGCCAGGTGAGCCATTTGGGGGTGCCGCGCTCGCGCGATGGGTTGCGCAGCAGATAGGAAGGATGAAAGATCGGCAGGCACCACAGCCCCCGCCACTGCCGCCACTGGCCGCGCAGCTTGGTGATCCCCCCCTTCAGGCCCAGCACCCCCTCCATCGCCGTGGCACCGGCCAATACCAGCACCTTGGGCTGCACAAGCTCGATCTGCTTCAGCAGCCAGGGCAGGCAGGCGGCCATTTCCTCCGGCGTCGGCTTGCGGTTCTCGGGTGGACGGCACTTCACCACGTTGCAGATGTAGGCGTCCTGGCGGGTGTCGATCGCCACGCTGGCAAACATCTGATCGAGCAACTGGCCGGCGCGGCCCACGAAGGGCGAGCCGCTGGCATCTTCCTGGGCGCCGGGACCCTCGCCGATCACCATCAGCGAGGCGGCCGGATTGCCGCGGCTCACCACCACCTGCTGCCGTCCCAGGGCCAACCCGCAACGGCGGCAGGCTTCGCAGGCGCCGTGCAGAGCGGCCAGGGCCGCCGTTGGATCGGGGGGCTCAGCGGCTGCATGACGGGGGGCGCTGGCGATCACGGCCTCAACCAACGGCATCCCGCCGGACGCTTGCCCTCCGGCATCCACCGCCCTGCCGCCGAACAGGCTGGGTTGCACCACAACTCCGGGCAGGGGTTCGCTCGGTTCCATCCCCGCCTCACCCCAGCGTGAAAGGAATACTATGGAACGGATCCAGGGGCCGCTGATGACAACCTGCGCGGGGACGAAGCCAAGCGGCCACTGCGTCAGGCAGGATGTCTAATCCCCTTATCGAAGGCATTCCAACGCTGGAGTGCCCCGGCGCCCATGTCGCGGCCGATCGCACCGCCTCCGCTGAATGACCAGCCCGTTGGCACTTTCAGCCCGGGCCCGGGCCCTGCAGCCGTCCCTCACCCTGGCGATCACCGCCCGTGCGCGCGAGTTGCGGGCCGACGGCCATGACATCTGCAGCCTCAGCGCGGGTGAACCGGATTTCGAAACGCCCGCCTTCATCCGCCAGGCTGCCAGCCGGGCGCTGGAGGAAGGTGCCACGCGCTATGGACCCGCCGCCGGCGAACCCCTGCTGCGGCAAGCCCTGGCCCAGAAGCTGAGCGAGGAAAACGGTGTGCCCACCGCGGCCGATCAGGTGCTGGTCACCAACGGCGGCAAGCAGGCGCTCTACAACCTCTTCCAGGTGCTGCTCGACCCCGGCGACGAGGTGCTGCTGCCGGCCCCCTACTGGCTCAGCTATCCGGAGATGGCGCACCTGGCCGGCGCCACGGTGCGCGTGCTGCCCACCGCACCCGCTCAGGGCTTCCGGCTCCAACCCGACCAGCTCGAGGCCGCCATCACGGCCAACAGCAAGCTGCTGGTGATCAACAGCCCCTCCAACCCCTCGGGTCTGGTGCTCAGCCGGCAGGAGTTGGAGCAACTCGCTGCCGTGCTGCGTCGCCATCCGCAGGTGGCGGTGGTGAGCGATGAGATCTACGAATTCCTGCTGGCGCCGGGCCTGGAGCACCACAGCCTGGCGGCCCTCGCCCCCGACCTCGCCGACCGCATCTTCATCGTCAACGGCTTTGCCAAGGGCTGGGCGATGACCGGCTGGCGGGTGGGTTACCTCGCCGGCCGCAAGGATGTGATCGCCGCCGCCAGCGCCCTGCAGAGCCAGAGCACGAGCAACGTCTGCACCTTCGCCCAGTACGGCGCGCTGGCGGCGATCACCGCCCCGCGTGACTGCGTTCATGCCATGGCCCAGGAGTTCAACCAGCGCCGGGCGCTGCTGAGTGCCGGCCTGATGGCTCTGCCCGGCCTCACTCTGCAGCAGCCAGAAGGGGCCTTCTACGCCTTCCCGGACATCAGCGGCCACGGGCTTGATTCCATGACCTTCTCCAACCGGCTGCTGGAGGACCAGGGGCTGGCGGTGGTTCCCGGGGTGGCCTTCGGCGACGACCGCTGCATCCGCCTCTCGTGTGCAGCCTCTCCAGCCACCATCGACGACGGCCTGCAGCGCCTCAGCCGTTTCCTGAACCGTCTCTGACTCTCCCGGCACCCGGCACTGCGGCCTCACCCCCGCCCCGCAAGCTGATCGTGCTGGGCGACAGCGGGGTGTACGGCTGGGGAGACCCCGATGGGGGCGGCTGGTGCGAGCAGCTGCGGCGCCACTGGATGGAGATCCCGTGCGGGCCCGTGCTCTACAACCTCGGCGTGCGCGGCGACGGCCTGGAGCGGCTGGCGGCACGGTTGGAGGCGGAAGTGCGCTGCCGCGGTGAGCTGCGGCGCCAGGGGCCCCAGGGGATCCTGCTGGGCATCGGGCTGAACGACACGGCCCGCGTGGGGCGCCCGGATGGGCGCCACCAACTGGCCCCGGAGGCGTTCCTGTTCGGCCTGCAGCAACTGCTGCACCAGGCCGGGCAGCTGGCGCCGGTGATGGTGATCGGCCTCACCCCAGTGGATGAGGCGGTGATGCCCTTCGCCGGCTGTCTCTGGTACGACCTGGCCACCGTGCGCCACTACGAGGGCCTGCTGGAGGAAGCCTGCCTCGAAGCGGATGTGCCGTTCCTACCGCTGCTCGATGGCCTGCTGGAGGATCCGCACTGGCTGCGGCTGCTCGACAGCGACGGGCTGCACCTCAACAGCGCCGGACACCGGCGTCTCTATGAGCGTCTGAAACACTGGCCGGCCCTGTTGCGCTGGGCCTCACTGGAGCCGCAACAGAGCCGCACCCCTGCCTGAGCGCGCTGCTCATCACCCGCCTGACTGCCCGCCAGAGCCAGCGGCAACCTCCTTGATCTCACCCCTACGGGGGAGGCGAAATCACCGGGAGTGGGGATGGTGGGGAAGGGCCAGCCGGCGAGAAGGTGATTCCAAGGACTTCCCGTTGGCACCTCCGGTTCCCCACCATGACGCTCACCATCTTTCAACGCCGCAATCCCGAGCTGCTGGCGCAATACCAGCGCAGCGGCCATCCACGCGATCGCAACAAGATCGTGGAATTCAACCTGCCCCTGGTCCGGCAGGTGGCCAACCGCCTCCGGCCCCACACCGCCGTGCCGTTCGACGATCTGGTGCAACAGGGCTCGATCGGTCTGATCCGCGCGGTCGAAGCCTTCGATCCGGCCCAGGGCACATCCCTCAGCAGCTTCGCCGTGCCCTTCATCCGCGGGGCCATGCAGCACCACCTGCGCGACAACGAACAGCCGCTGAAAGCCTCACGCCTGCTGCGCGAGCTGCATCAGCGCGGGCAGACCCTCCAGCAGCAACGCCTTCACCAGCAGAAGCCCGCGCTCCGCGACGCGGAGCTGGCGGCCGCCCTGGGCTGCCCTGTCGCCCAGTGGCAGGAGGCCTGCAGCCTGCACTGGGCCCTGCAGTGCTCCAGCCTCGATGCGCCGGTTGGCACGGCTGAAGCCTCCAGCACCCCTCTGGTGGAGAAGCTCAGCGCCCGGGAAGCCCCCCATCCCTGCCGCGCCGATCGTCTGAGCGAATCCTCCTGCTCCGAGCCGGAACCGCAGCATTGGCTCAGGCAGCGGCTGCAAGACCTGGAGGTCAGCGAGCGGCGATTGCTGGAAGGGCGGGTGCTGGATGGGGCCTCCTGGCGCCAGCTGGGCGAGGAGCTGGGGATCCGGGCGCGGGTGGCCCAACGCCGCTTCGAACGGCTGGCGGCGCGGCTGCGCCAGGAACTCAGCAGAGAATGGGGGGATCTGTTCGCCCAGGCCTGAGTCAAGCGCCCCTGAATCAGGCGGCCAGGCCCAGCGCCATGGCGCCCCAGGCCAGCCCCATGGCGATCAACGCCGCCAGCAGCGTCTGGATTCCGTTCACGAGCTCGTTGGTCAGCCAGGCGAGCCGCGCCTGCAGGGTGGCGCCGATCCAGCTCTCCAGCAGGGTGGCCAGCACCCCCACCAGCAACACCAACAGCAGCGCGGGGGGCGATCCCAGCAACCCCAGCAACTTCAGCACCAGCACCATCACCGCGCTGCCCACCAGGCTGGCGCCCGTCCCCTCCAGACTGACCGCCCCTTCCGTACCGGCGGGTACCGGCCGCAGGGAGGTGATCAACACGGTGTGACGCCCCCAGCGCTTGCCGATCTCACTGCCGCAGGTGTCGGCAAGCTTGGCGGCGAAACTGGCCCCGAAACCCAGCAGCAGCAGCGGCACCGGCGCTCCAGGCACGGTGGTGAGCAGGGCCAGCACGGCCCCGGTGGCTGCGGAGCCCCACACGTTCTCCGGCCCCCGACGGCCACCCCGCGCTTCGGCCAGCCCCTGCTGCTGCTTCTGGCGAAAGCCCAGCCGGGTCACCAGGGAGCCCAGCACCAGATAGCCCACCACCGCAAACCAGCCGCGCCAGCCGAGCGCGCCCCACAGCAGTGTGCCGAGCACACCCGCGTGTACCCAGCCGGAGCGGGTGAGCAGGGGGAACCGCTGGACAGCGCTGATCAACAGGCCATGCAGCGCCAGCGCCAGCAGCCAGTGCTGGAGGGTCTGGGCCGGCAGCAGCGGTGGCGCCCCCAGCAACGCCTCAAGGCCCGTGAAGGGGGACACCGGCACCGGCACGGCCGACAGCAGCAGAACGCTCAAGGGGGCAGACCGCACAGGCCCCAGTCTCTTCAGCAGTGGCGTGGGCTGCCGCTCTCTGTTGCACTCCCCTAAGCGGCGTCGGTCCCCTGCAGGTGCCGGCGGATAATCACAGCCAACGTCCCGTCTTCGGATCACCATGCTGTTCAAGCGCAAGGGCTCGTTCTTCATCGACTTCGACAAGAACGCCACCGCTGAGCCGGTGACCGTGGCCCCTGTGACGGTGGCTCCGGCGGCTCCTGTGGCTCCACCCACCAGCGCGGATCCCGCTGCAGCCACCGCAGGGCCAGCAGCAGAGGCCGGCGTCGCTGCAGCGGGCAGCGTGCTCACCACCGCAGAAGCGATGGCGGCAGAGCTGCGGCGTGAACAGGACAACCTGCCGCCTCCTTCGCTGGTCACCTTCTCGCCCGAGTGCCTCACCCCCGCCGGCGCCCTCTCCCGCCGCCGCCGGCTGGCCGGGGCCAACATCGGCCCGTTCAAGGCGATGGCCGCCAGCCTGATGAAGAGCTGAGCGCGGCAATCTGCGACCCAGGGATCCAGCCGCCGATTCAGCCGCCGCTTGATCTCGCTCGCCTGGATCCCGCTCGCCAGGCACTCAGCAGGCTCAGACCTGCCACAGCCGCCGTCGAGGTGCGCAGGATCGTCGGGCCCAGGCTCACCGCTTGCCAGCCCGCGTCCACCGCCACCTGCTCCTCCGCCGGCGTCCAGCCCCCCTCAGGCCCGATCGCCAGGCGGGCGATAGCCCCACAATGCGCAGCACCGGGGACTTGACCACCGCCCAGCTCCGCCACGCCGCGCAGGTCTGCCCCGGAACCCAGCGCTGCCCCGGCGCGCCACTCTGAGCCAGCAGGCAGGGCTCCCGACCCCAGCAGCTCACTCAGCAGCGGCAGGTCGGCCGCCCGGGTGGTGGCCAGCCAGCAACGCTGGCCGGGCTCCGAGCGCGCTGCAGGGCTGGACGGCGAAGCCGGATTCCGGAACCAGGCGGCGGCGGCCATGGGCTCCAGCAGCTGCGGCAGCCACAGACGCTCGCACTGCTCACAGGCCTCCCGCACGATCGCCTGCCAGCGTTCCCACCGGCCCGGCCCACCGGTTTCCGCCCCCCGCACGCCGCGCTCGGCCAGCAGCGGCTGAAGGCGGTCGACCCCCAGTTCGCAGCTCATGCGCAGCACGGTGTCGAAATCGCGGCGGGGCACTGCCACCGCCAGCTCCAGCAGGGGCGAGGGCAAGGGCTCGACCGCAAGGGGTGCCGCCAGGGGCTGCTCCAGCCGGGCGCTGCTGCGATCGGTCAGCAGCGCGCTCCACAGCTGGCCGGCACCGTCGACCACCGCAAAGCGATCGCCGGGGCCATAGCGGAGCACCCGCGTGAGGTAGCGGCTTTCGCCGTCTTCCAACCGCAGGATGGGCAGATCCTCCTCGCAGGCGGGCGGTGCAGCTTGCCCGCCTGCGGCGGCTTTCGCAGCCAGCGAATCGGGCGGCTCAGACGCCGCCCGGGCAAGGCGCCCGGGCTCGATCAACAGACGACGCAGCTCCCGGGTCACACCGCGCTCAATTGACCCCGGGGGCGAACATCGCATCGGGCTGGTCTTCCACCGGCCAGTCGTCGTTGAGACCGCCTATCACCAGTTCCTCAATCTCCACCACGTCGTTGTCGAGCTGCCGCAGGGCGTTGATCAGCACATCAAGGGCAACGCCATCGCTGGTGCCGAGATCCACCCAGCAGCGGGCCCAGTCCTCCTGGTATTCCAGTTCGCCCATGTTGTGCATCAACGCCGGCAGGGCCCGTTCAGCGTCGTCGCCGTCGTAGGTCATCCAGCTGAGATCCACGCCCTCCTCATGCACCTGAAGGTTCTCGGCATTGAAGCCGCCCAGCTTGCCGAGAAAGAACCAGCTCTCGAAGGTCGTATCGATGTAGCCGCGCTCCCCCTGCCCGGGCGGAGCAGCAAAACGCACCCAGATCCAGCAGTTGAAGGGATCCACATCCCGAAAGCGGACGTCCATGGGAGAAGGCAGCGTGCTTGCCCCCATCAAACACGCATCCAGCAAGCTGGGGGAAGCGAAACCCGCCATGCTCGAGCTTCGATCCCTGCGCTATCACCCGGCCACCACCCCAGCCGCCCTGCTCGACGGGGTGGAGCTGCGCCTGGAGCCGGGCCGGCCCGCCCTGGTGGCCGGGCAGAGCGGCTCAGGCAAGACCACCCTGCTGGAGCTGATCTGCGGTCTGGCGGACCCCGATGGCGGCGCGATCCTGTGGGAAGGGCAGGCGTTGAACGCCAGGCAGCGGCGCGGGCTCTGCGGCCTGGTGTTTCAGTTTCCCGAGCGCCATTTCCTCGGCCTCACGGTGGGCCAGGAGCTGAAGCTGGGTCAGCGGCGGCTGGCGTCGGAACGGGTCGAACAGGTGCTCATCCGGGTGGGGCTGCAGGGGCTGTCGCTGCAGCAGCAGCCGGAGCGGCTCAGCGGCGGCCAGCAGCGGCGGCTGGCGCTGGCGGTGCAGTTGCTGCGCGATCCGCCCGTGCTGCTGCTGGATGAACCCACCGCCGGCCTCGACTGGTCGGTGCGGGAAGAGGTGCTGCAACTGCTGCAACTGCTGGCGCGGGACCGGGTGCTGCTGGTGGTGACCCACGAACCGGAGCTGTTCAAGGGCTGGGTGAAGGAAGGCTGGCGGCTGCAGGGCGGGGCGCTTCAGCCCCTGCCGAGGCTCCGTACGATGCCCTGAGTTGGGGCGGGGCGATGCCCGATCGATTGGTACGGGCCACGGCCGCCGATGGCGGCATCCGCATGGTGGCGGCCCTCACGACCGTCACCACGCGCTACGCCCGTCGTCGCCACGGCCTCTCGTACCTCACCACCGCCGTGCTGGGCCGGGCGATGACCGCCGGTCTGCTGCTGGCCAGTTCGATGAAGGTGGCCCACGGACGGGTGAACCTGCGCATCCAGTCGGACGGACCGCTGCGCGGCCTGATGGTGGATGCGGGCCGGGACGGCACCGTGCGCGGCTACGTGGGGGCGCCGGGCCTGGAGCTCGATCTGGTGGAAACGCCCGAGGGCCTGCACCGCTTCGACTTCCGCAAGGCCACGGGCACCGGCTATCTGCACGTGGTGCGCGACCAGGGCAAGGGCGAGCCGTTCAGCAGCACGGTGGAGCTGGTGAGCGGCGGCATCGGTGATGACGTGGCCTCTTACCTGCTCCATTCCGAGCAGACCCCGTCGGCGGTGTTCGTCGGTGAGCAGATCGACAGCAGCGGTGTGCGTTGCGCCGGTGGGGTGCTGGTACAGGTGCTGCCCAAGGCGGCCCGGGAACCGGCGCTGGTGGCCCTGCTGGAGGAGCGCTGCCGCGAGATTCAGGGGTTCAGCCAGCGGCTCGCCGACTGCAGCGGCGATCTGCAACGCCTGCTGGAAGACATCTTCCCGGACCTCGATCCCCAGCTCCTGGAGGATGCGGAGGCCAGCCAGAACGTCACCTTCCACTGCCCCTGCACCCGCAGGCGCAGCGTCAATGCCTTGCGGCTGCTGGGGCGTGACGAGCTCGACACGATCCTGCGCGAAGACGGCCGCGCCGAGCTCACCTGCCATTTCTGCAACGAGGTGTACGGCGTGGAGGCGCCCGAGCTGCGGGAACTGATCGAGGAGCTGGCGGCTGTCTGAAGGCCACAGGCGCCTGAGCCGGAAGCGAACTGCAGGCTCACAGCCCTCAACTGAGCGTGCGGAGGCAAAGTCTGCACCCGGCAGGCATGGAAGCCTGCACGAGCTGTGAGCGTGCCCTAGGGGCATCACTGGCGTGACCCCACCAGACTCAACCAGGGCGACACAAACCTTCGGCAGCCGTCAGGCCAGCAGCAGGGCACCCAGCAACAGCAGGATCAGTGCCGGCAGGCTCTGGAGCTGTTCGCCCGCCAGCGGCAGCCCGAGCGGCAAGGCCGGATCTACCAGTTGGGCGAGCACGCCGCCCATCAGCAGGCCGAGGCCCAGCAGAGCGAAGCTCCAGCCCACCGCCGCCAGAAACCGGCCGTTGCGCCGCTGCAGGTTCACCACCGTGAGCAGGGTGGAGAGGGCGAGCAGCACCGTGTCGGAGGACGGGGGGGACACCAGGAGCAGCAGCAGGATCGCCCCCTGCCCGGCCAGGGGCACCCAGCGCTCACGGCCCTCGGCCAGGGCCAGGCGGGGCATCGAGAACTTCGGCCGCGTGAGTTTGCCGCCAGAGAGCTGGGGCAAGGAAGGCATGGCCGGCAGGGCAGGCCTGGAGGGGGCCCGGGCGATCACGGCCGGCTTCACCTCTTCCCGCTTCGAGGCACTGAGGGCGGCGCTGCTGACCCGGCCCTGTTGCCGCTCCCGCAGCCGTTCCATCAGTACGGCGTCGTAGGCGGCTTCCACGCGGGCGCGGGCCTGGGGGTCGTCTCCTACCGCATCAAGGCACTGCTGACGCGCTCCCTGAACTTCGTCGAAGCTGGCATCAGAAGCGATGCCGAGCCGTTCGTAGGGGCTGGAACCATCGCTGGGGCCGCCGGTCGCGCCGGGGGGCAGGGCAGAACCGTTGGTCATGGCCTCCGGTGCGGTGAGCAGGGTCGTGGTACGAGCGTATCGAGGCGCGCCCCATCCGGAGGCCTCCGCTGCCACCGAACCAGTGCTTCAGAACAAAGGTTCGCTGGAGTGGAAACCGCCTTCCTGCTGAAGATGCCGGCGGCAGGCTTCTGCCTCTTTGAGCGGCAACCACTGGCGCCGCTTCAGTAAAGGCATCTGGGGCGGGAGGTGACTGCCTTCGCGCACCTCGACGGCTTCCTGGCTGGGGAGGAAGCGCACGTAGTCGGAGCCTCCGTCGTGGCGGGGGCGAACCAGCCAGAAGGGCTCGGCCATGGCTGTGATCTTTCGTTGCAAAGATTCTGGCGGGCCGGGAGCAGCGCCGTGGGCACCCGCATCAGCAAATGCTCAGAGGGCGATCGGCTCCACGCCGCTCACCACCGGCGCCACGGCGCTGAGCTCGAAGGCGGGGTGGTCTTCCAGCAGCTGGTTGAGATTCCACTCGTTCTTGAACAGCAGCACCGGCCGGTCCCAGGCGTCGCGCACGGTCTTGCAATTGAAGATGCGCCCCACCGCCTCCAGCGCGGCCCAACCGCCCACCACCCAGCGGGCCACGCTGAAGCCGAGGGGCTCAAGGCGCGTTTCGACTCCATATTCGTTCTGAAGCCGGTATTGCACCACCTCCATCTGCAGCTGGCCCACGGCCGCCAGGATCGGGTCGCGCTTGCTGGCATCGGTGTCATAGAGGATCTGCACGGCTCCCTCCTCCCGCAGCTCGTTCACCCCCTTGCGGAAGCTCTTGAACGCCGATGGGTTGGGGTTGCGCAGCCAGGCGAACAGTTCAGGGCTGAAGCAGGGAATACCTTCGTATTCCACCTTGCTGCCGGCATAGAGGGTGTCGCCGATGGCGAACATGCCGGGATTGTTCAGGCCGATCACATCACCGGGATAGGCGTCCTCCACCACCTCACGGTCCTGCCCGAACAGCTTCTGGGGACGAGAGAGGCGGATGGTGCGGCCGCTGCGGGCATGCCGCACGCTCATGTCCTTCTCGAAGTGGCCGCTGCAGACCCGCACGAAGGCAATGCGGTCGCGGTGGCGCGGGTCCATGTTGGCCTGCAGCTTGAACACGAAGCCGCTGAACTCCGGCCGCAGCGGATCCACCGGGCCGTCGCTGCTCAGCCGCGCCACCGGCCGCTGCGCCAGCTCCAGGAAGGCATCCAGGAAGGGACGCACGCCGAAGTTGGTCATCGCCGAACCGAAGAACACCGGGCTCAGTTCGCCGGCATGCACCAGCTCCAGATCGAGCTCGGCGCCGGCACCATCGAGCAGCTCCAGTTCCTCCAGCGCCGCCGCCAGCAGTTCCGGTTCCACCAGCCGAGCCAGCTCGGGGCTGCCTGCCGCCAGGCGCTTCTCCGCCGACTGGCGGCCCCGCTCCGCCCGCTCGAACAGGATCACGTCCTTGCTGCGGCGATCGATCACGCCACGGAAACGATCACCGCTGCCGATCGGCCAGTTCACCGGCCAGCAGGTGAGGCCCAGCTCACTTTCAATCTCATCGATCAGCTCGAGCGGCTCGCGGCCCGGCCGGTCCATCTTGTTGATGAAGGTGAAGATCGGCACCTTGCGCAGCCGGCAGACCTCGAACAACTTGCGGGTCTGTGGTTCGAGGCCCTTGGCGGCGTCTTCCAGCATCACTGCGTTGTCGGCAGCGGCGAGGGTGCGGTAGGTGTCTTCCGAGAAATCCTGGTGGCCTGGCGTGTCGAGCAGGTTCACCGTGCTGCCGGCGTAGTCGAACTGCAGCACGGTGGAGGTGATCGAGATGCCGCGTTGTTTCTCGATCTCCATCCAGTCGGAGGTGACCTTGCGCTGCTCTCCCTTGGCCTTCACCGCACCGGCCTGCTGAATCGCCCCCCCGTAGAGCAGCAGCTTCTCGGTGAGGGTGGTCTTGCCCGCGTCCGGGTGGGAAATGATCGCGAAGTTGCGCCGCTTCGCCACCGCTTCAGCCAGGGCAACCCCGGCCATGTCGTCGCTGGGGGAAACGGGTGGGGGGGAGGCGCTGGTCATGGTCTCAGCCTGCCAGGCCGAGGCGGCTGTCCGGCCGGCAGAGGCTGCGCAGCAGGTGGGCACCGAGGGCCAGATCCCGCTGATGACTGAAGGCCTCCAGCTCCAGCTGGCGCACCAGGGGGGGGATGCGGGCGTAGAGAGGCTGGGCGAGCAGTTCCCGCGCTTCCGGCGACAGGCGTACCGGCAGGCCCAGGGGGGTGGGCGGCCGCCTGAGGCCGCCTGCTCGGCAGCTCTGGGCCACATGGATGGCCTCGTGGTTGAGCACAGCGGCGAAATCAAGGGTGCCGCGGTCGGGCACATCCGGCCGGATCCGGATCACCGCCTCACGGGGCACCCATTCGCCGGCCGCCGCCGCCACCCGCGGGGTGGTCAGCTCCACCCGCACCCCCAGGCCCCACAGCTGGGCGAGCAGGGAAGTGATGGCGGACCGCTCGGCGGTATAGCGGGGCGGATTGCGCAGCAGGTCGTGGATCTGGGCCATGGTGAGATCTCTTTCACCACGGCGCTGCCGGTACACATAGCGGAGTCGGCCATCGGGCAACCGTTGCGGGCGGGGCAACCAGGCCTGATCACCGGCATCGAGCCGGGCGAACAGCAGCGCTTCCCAGGTGGGCTGGATCGGACCGATGCTGGCCGGAGGCGCCTGCAACCAGGCGGGGGGGCGCAGAGCCTGTGCCACCACCGGTGCGCTCGCCAGTGGCACAAGGCCCATGGCGGCTACCGCGATGGCAAGAACAGCCGCGGTGGCGGCGCCGGTGGCTGGGGCCAGCGCCAGGGCAGGCCCCCAGGGCCGGCGCCAACGGCGGGCGTGGGGCAGCACGGAGAGAAGTGCAGCAACGACGGAGCCCCTTTGGTTTAGCGGCAGCCGGTGGCTCCCCGCCGTTCAGGCCAATCGTCCCCAGACCTCCAGGTAGCGGTCGTCGAGCTCCCGCACCGCCAACCCCTTGATCCCCGCCTGCTGGAGCTGCGCCTCCACCTCCACGCGGCGAAAGGCCGCCCGCAGCGACTGGGCGTAATCACGCCGCAGCACGGGCGGAGCACCGGCGGCATGGCGCTGCACCAGCTCTTCCAGGGCCGCAGGATCCGACGGACGGCGCAGATCCTTGATGCAGATGGCCGCTCCGGGGGCCGCCAGCCGGCGCACCGCCTGCCACAGCACCAGCGGATCGTGCAGATGGTGCAGAAGGCTGTTGCTGACCACCGCCGTCCAGCGGCCCTCCTGCGGCAGGGCACCCCCCGGCGTCAGCAACAGGTGCTTAAAGCTCAGCCCTGGCCAGCGGTCCGGCGTGGCCTGCAGGCGCGCGGCGGCGATCGCCAGCATGGCGGGGGCGCCATCGAGGCCCAGCACCCGGGCCGTGGGATAACGCTCCGCCAGCAGGAAGCTGATGTTGCCGGGTCCGCAACCCAGATCGATGATCCGCGGCCCCAGCTGTGGCCCGAACAGGTCCACGGTGCGCTTGAGCAGGGCGCGGTCACCGGCAGCGAAGTCGGCGTCGGCATAGGCGCGCGCCTGCTCGGCGTCGTCCATCAGCTCGGGCTCGCAGATCCGCTCCATGGCCACCACCGCAGCGCCGCCAGCCTGGCGCAGGCCTGGCGGGGCGGCAGCCGGCGCTGGTGGGGCGGTCAGCCCCTGGAGAGCCGCACAGACACTGCCGCTGGTGCAGGATGAACCTTGCGCACCCCACAGGTGGGGTTAAGGTTTCTCCACGCGCCACGCTGCCCCTGTTTCCGTGACCCTCTCCGCCACGCCTGCCACCGCAGCCGAGCTCACCCGGCTGGCTGGCCTGCCAGAAGCCGCCGCTGCGGATTTCCCCGTCACGGCGCCGGCGGCGAACCCGGTCTTCTACCGCACCTACAGCCGCAAGACTCCGAACGGACGCGAAAGCTGGCAGGAGGTGAGCGAGCGCAACCTCGAAGGGCTGCGCAGGCTCGGCAACCTCAACGCCGAGGAAGTGGCCCTGTTGCGCCGGATGCATAAACGGCAGCAGGCTCTGCCCTCAGGGCGTTGGCTGTGGATCGGTGGCACCGACTGGATCGAGCAGCCCCAGAACTTCTCCGGCGCCTACAACTGCACCTCCACCAACCTGATCGACTGGGAAGCCTTCGGTCTGATGATGGACCTGGCGATGATGGGCTGCGGCACGGGCGCCATCATCGAGCCTCGGCTGATCGATCGCTTGCCTGCGGTGCGCAACCGCCTGCGGATCACCTCCGTCACCGACATCGGCGCCACTCCCGCCGGCCAGCGCCAGGAGCACACCACCCACACGATTACGGGCCACGACGTGGCGATCAAGGTGGGCGACACCCGCCGCGGCTGGGTGGACAGCTACCAGCTCCTGCTGGAGCTCAGCAGCGATGTCCGCTTCGACGGTGAGGTGACGGTCAGCGTTGACCTCTCCGATGTGCGTCCTGTGGGCGAAACGCTCAAGGGGTTCGGCGGCATGGCCAACCCGGTGAAGCTCAAAGACCTCTACGGGCGCGTCGCCGAGATCCTCAACAAGGCCCATGGCCGCCAGCTCAGCTCAGTGGAATGCTGCCTGCTGATCGATGAGGCGGCCGTCACGATCGTGGCCGGCAACATCCGCCGCAGTGCGGGCATGCGGCAATTCTGCGCAGACGACGCCTCCGCGGCCGGCGCCAAGGAGAACCTCTGGCAGCAGGACGCGGAAGGCAACTGGCGCATCGACCCCGAGCGCGATGCGCTGCGCATGGCCAACCACACACGCGTGTTCCATACCCGCCCCAGCCGCGAGGTGGTGCGGGAGGCGGTGCTCAAGCAGTTCCAGAGCGGCGAAGGCGCCATCCAGTTCGCCCCCGAGGCGATCGCCCGCTCGAATGCCGACCTGCTGTCCACCCCTGAACTGCGCAGCGAGTTCATCACCATCTACTGCGATCAGGGCCGTGAGGAAGCGGGCCGCTGGCTGCAGCTGAACCATCCGCAGATCACGGACGCCGAACTTGAGCACCGCCTCAGCCGCTACGGCCTCAACCCCTGCGGCGAGATCCTCGGCGCCGATTTCCACTGCAACCTGGCGGAGATTCACCTCAACCAGATCGACCCCGCCGACCACGAGGGCCAGGCGGATGCCTTCCGCGCCGCCGGTCTGGCGGTGGCCTGCCTGCTGAACCACCGCTTTGAGGTGGAGCGTTACCGCCAGAGCCGTGCCTGGGATCCGATCGTGGGTGTGAGCTTCACGGGCCTGTTCGATTTCTTCGTGCATGCCTTCGGCACCCCCTGGCTCAATTGGTGGGAGGAGGGCCGTCCGGACAGCGAGGCCGGGCTGGCGTTCAAGCAACAGGAAGCCGCCTACCTATCGCGCTGGAAGACGGCGGTGAACGAGGCCGTGTGGGACTACTGCGACCGCCATGGTCTGCGCCGCCCGAACCGCTGCACCACGGTGCAGCCCGCCGGCACCAAGAGCCTGCTCACCGGCGCCAGCCCCGGCTGGCATCCGCCCAAGGCCCAGCGCTTCATCCGCCGCATCACCTTCCGCAAGAACGATCCGGTGGCACTCGCCTGCATGGATTACGGCTACACGATCGTGCCGAGCCAGAGCGACAAGGATGAACAGGGCCGCCTGCTGGATGATCCGTTTGATCCCCGCTGCACCGAGTGGCTGGTGGAAATCCCCACCGAAGTGAGCTGGGCCAACCTGCCCGGCGCCGACGCCGTGGAGATCAACAGCTTCTCGGCGCTGGCCCAGTTTGACTTCTACATGCAGGTCCAACAGCACTACACCGCCCACAACACCTCAGCCACGGTCGAGTTCCGCGAAAACGAAATCGAACCTCTCGCTGAAGCCATTCACGCAGCGATCGATCAAGGCAAGGGGTACATCTCGGCGGCGCTTCTGGCCCGCTTCGATGCCAACGCCACCTTCCCCCGCCTGCCGTTCGAGCCGATCGACCAGGCCACTTACCAGCGCCTACAGGAGGAGGTGGCGGCGCGGCGCCGCGAATTCGATTTCTTCGCCTCCCTGCAGCGCTACGACAACGGCGAACTGGTGGAGGCGGGTCCAGCCGGCTGCGACTCCGACAAATGCCTGCTGCCGCTGGCCAAGCCCCAGAAACCATGAAGGAGCTCTACTTCGCAGACAGCACGCTCGCCGGCCATCAAGTCGCCACGGTTCTCACTGCCGTACGGCGGCTGTGCTGGGAGGCGGCGGCCATCCTGCGGGCCTATGCCCGCGGTGACATCCCTCCGTTCGGCTATCCGCCGATCCTCTCGGTGGATGAGGATCCCAAAGGGCCAGTCACGGCAGCCGATCTTGCCGTCAACGAGCATCTGATCAAGGGGCTTCAGAGCGCCTTCCCAGCAGCCTCCTGGGCCATCCTCAGCGAGGAGACCACGGGTCAGTGGCCCGCCGATCAGGCCATCGCCAACGACTGGCTCTGGATCCTCGACCCCCTCGATGGCACCAAGGACTTCCTTCAGGGCACCGGCGAATACGCCGTGCATCTGGCCCTGGTGCACCAGCAGCGGCCTGCCCTCGGGGTGGTTCTGCTGCCAGAGCTCGATGAGCTCTGGTTCGGCTGGCTCGACCCCGACGGGATCGAGCCGCCCGCCGCCTGGAAGGAAGCGCCGGACGGGGAACGTCATGCCCCTTCCCTGAGCGGGCGCACAGCACTGTCGAGCCTGATTCCAGTCACCAGCCGCAGCCACCGCGACGACCGGCTGGAACAGCTGATGACCTCACTGCCGATCGCCAGCGGCATCGCGCGCGGGAGTGTGGGGGGGAAGGTGGCGTCGATCCTGCGCGGCGAAACCGACCTCTACATCTCCCTGTCCGGCAAGACAGCTCCGAAGGACTGGGACATGGCGGCTCCCGAAGCGGTGCTGCTGGCAGCAGGTGGCGCCTTCACTCACGCCGATGGGCGGCCTTTGCTGTACAACACTGGGGACTTCCGCCAGGCCGGTTGCCTGATTGCCAGCCACGGACCTGCCCACCAGGTTCTCTGCGATGCCGCGGCAGCAGCCATGGCCCGCATTGATCCGGCGGCAGCGCTCTGAACTGGCGGTGCTCTCCACTCCTGTACCCTGCCGATCCTTCCATGCCTGTGAATGCAAGCGGTGAAGCCAGCAACGTGATCAAATCCAGCAACATCGTCTGGCATCAGGCTTCGGTGGATCGCAGCAGCCAGGCGGAGAGGCAAGGTCACAACAGTGCCATCCTCTGGTTCACCGGGCTCTCGGGCAGCGGCAAGAGCACCCTTGCCAATGCGGTGAATGCGGAGTTGTTCACCCGCGGGCTCAGCAGTTACGTACTGGACGGCGACAACATCCGCCACGGCCTCTGCAAAGACCTGGGCTTCTCGGATCACGACCGGGAGGAGAACATCCGGCGGATCGGAGAAGTAGCAAAGCTGTTCCTTGACGCGGGCGTGATTGTTCTTACGGCGTTCGTCTCCCCCTTCCGCGCCGATCGCGACAAAGCCCGGGGGCTTGTCGGTGAGGGAGATTTCATCGAGATTCACTGTGCCGCCGACCTGCAGGCCTGCGAAAATCGGGACCCGAAGGGGCTTTATGCCAAAGCACGTGCCGGTGAAATCAAAGAGTTCACGGGAATCTCCAGCCCCTATGAGGCGCCGGCTGCCCCGGAACTGCGAGTGGAAACCGGAACATTAGATGTGAACCAGTGCGTAGATCTGGTGATGCGCGAACTGGAATCCCGAGAGATCCTGCCATCACCAGCTGGCAGTTGACACCACAAGCTTGACTCTGGCCCTTATCGCTCTACACGCTGCTGCGGTCATTGACACTCTGTGGCAAGCACAGCTTATGCTTCCATTAAAGATCACGCAGCAGCCCCCATGGCGAATCCCCCGAAACAACCATGCGTTGATTTCCATCGACGCAACACACATAAAGCATGCTTAAATACAACAATGACACTGTAGAACACGAGCAAATCTCAATCAACTACATCAACACATCAACAAGCTCCACTTCATCCAAACAGAAAAGGAATCATTCTTGCCGGTGGAAGTGGAGCTCGCTTGGCGCCGCTGACCACAGCCATCAGCAAACAACTGATGCCTGTTTACGACAAGCCTATGATCTACTACCCACTCAGCACCTTAATGCTGGGAGGAATCACTGAAATCCTTGTCATCACCACCCCCAACGACCAAGAAGCTTTTCGAAGGTTGCTGGACAATTGAAAACAATGAGGAATCACGATTGAATACGCCATTCAACCCAGCCCTGGTGGGTTAGCGCAGGCTTTTTTTAATCGGCGAGCACTTTCTGGGCAACTCGCATGCCGCGTTGGTGCTCGGGGACAATCTCTTCCACGGACACGACCTAGTGCCACAACTGTTGTGCGCAGGGGTCGGAGAACCTGAAGCCACCGTGTTTGCCTATCCAGTTAGCGACCCTGAACGCTATGGGATTGTGGAGTTTGAAGCCAACGGTAAAGTGCGCTCCATTGAAGAGAAGCCGGCAAAACCAAAGCCGCGCTAGGCGCTGACGGGGCTCTATTCTTTTGACAACACTGTGGTTGAAGGAGCCAAGAGTCTCCCTCCTCACGTGGCGAACTGGAAATCACAGATCTAAATCTGCTCTACCTCAACGACGGCATGTCATTGCAGCCAACCAAAGGAAACCCCAAGGATGGTCACTCATCAATGTGGACTCGTTCGCGATCGAAGGTCCACTGCTGTTCACGCCAAAGCTGATCAGTGACGAGAGGGGGGTTTTCTACGAAAGCTGGAAGATCAAGAGTTTTGCCATCTGCCTGGGCATGGACCCCGACGTGCCCCCCTTATCGGTTCAGGCCTGATGAGAGTGGATGGTTGTGGTCATGCGGCAGCTCCCTGTTGAGCTGCCTCCAGGGGCGTACGCCCCTGGAGGGCCGAGTGTGGCCTGTAGACGAAGTCGAGCGGAGCTCATACGACTCCGCAAACCCGTCCTGCAACGGGGATCCTGGCTCGATGGTGGCCGTGGTTGTTCCGCTGGTCTCGCACCAGCCAGGTAAGGCCTGGGAGATGAATTCCGGGCCGTTATCTGACCGGATAAACGCTGGTGCCTGGTAGAGGCCGGTGAGCTCCTTCAGCACCGCCACTACGTCCTTGGCCTTGCAGCGCCTGCCTACCCGGATGGCCAGGCAGAGGCGGCTGTACTCGTCGATCACGTTCAGGATTTTGAGCCGACGGCCATCGGCGGTGGCGTCGAACTGGAAGTCCATGGCCCATACCTGGTGGGGATGTTCCGCCCGGTAACGCCTCACCGAGCCGTCGGCAGGCCGTGCCCGCTTCCGTGTCCTGGGAATGGGCCGCTGCAGGCCTTCCTCCCGCCAGAACCGTTGCACCCGCTTCTGGTTCACTGTCCAGCCCTTCCGCCGCAGGAGGCGGTAGGCCATGCGGCGGCCCCAGCGAATGTGGTCAGCCGCGATCTGCCGCAAGCGATGCCGCAGCTTGACCTCCTCCAGTTCGATCACCTTGCCCCCATGGCGATGGGTGCTGCGGTGCTGGCCCACCACACGGCAGGCCAGCCGCTCCGAAACCCGGAAGTGTGCGCGCGAGACCTCAACGGCCCAGCGCCGACGTTCCGGGCTCAGAAGTTTCCCGCCGCACCGCAAGGTGCCCCTCATGGCACAACAAGGCCCTACTGCTTCTCTTCGAGAAGGCTCCGGCTAGAGCCGGGCGTTCTCCTTCTCCAGCTGAGTCAGCCGTCTGGCTTCCTCGGCCTGCATCCCCCGTACTGCTGTCTCCAGCGGTGGTACGTCGGCTGCGTCACCTCGATGACGCGGCAGACCTCCGCGACGGTCTTGCCCTGGGCGATCAGTTGCTACGCCGTTTTGAGCTTGCGGATGATCTGCTCGGCTGTGTGCCTGGTGCGTTTCATGGTCGAATCCCCGGCCCAATCTGGCCGGCTGAGGATCTCATTCACCCTGGACCGGTTTTCGGGGTCCACGTCACTTCCTCCATTTGTAGGGGCTGACCACATGAATGCACAGCTCCTGGGAAATCCTGACCACGCTTTGCCGGTGCGGCGGGATCATCCGTGTGGAGAGGTGTCATCTCTACTGGCAGAGAGGAGTCCTGTGGGTCGCTCAGATTGATGGACGTTTTCAGATACGCCACCAGATCCATCTCCGCCAGACACATCTCGCGACAGAGGCTTCGCCAAGCCATCGGCCTCAGGAAGCGTGCGCGTCTTGGCAGTAATCTGATCAGAGTTACCGTAGGCGCAGACTTCCAAGAAGCGGTCTGGAGCTATTGCCACCGATTGAACCCAGCTCTCATCTGCAATAACAAGGGGAGTTTAAACGAGTGCCTGGAATTTGCAGGCTCTCCCTAAGCACGTGTGGGCGATGGTCACGAAGCTGATCCCACAGAAGTTTGTTATTGTCGTTGATCGAGATGAATGGAAGTCTTACCCACCCAGTCTACTATTCCACCCCTTTAGTTCATTCATCTGCAAGCGATGGGGGAGAGGGTGCTGCTGGAATGGTGATGGCTGGATTGGGGGCTGCAGAGGCAGTGGCGCCGGGTAGATCCTGAAGCTCACACACCGGGAAGCGGTTGATGGCATTCAATGCCTTTCGCGCCGTTGTTCTCAGTAGTTCACTGAGGGCTTCGGCGTACGGCACCTGGGCGAGCAGATCCACCGTGCGGCGCAGGATGCGCACCACATCGCCCTCGTCCAGCGAGGTGTTGGCCATCACATCGACCCAGCTGGTACCGGACGCCCAGGCATGCACGAGGCCCATCAGCTCCGGCTCCCACCAGGCCGGAACCACCACAGCCGCCTTCTCCTGCTGGCGCAACAATTCCCGCCGCAGGCCACCAAGGTCGCGCAGAGCTTCCTCCGCCAGCGGTGGCGGGTCGTAGGCACTCCAGAGATCGGGGCGGTTCACCTCGGTGCTGATCGCTTCGAACACGGCGGCCAGTTCGGCCGGACTGAGTTCATCGAGATGGCCGCTCATCAGTGACAGCCCGAGCCAGAGCTCGTTGTCGCCGCGCAGGGCCGCAACGGTGCGGCCCACCTCCGTGGGCACCAGACCATCCGGCCCCGCCAGCGCGCCGAAGAAGCGCAGGATCTCGATCAAGGACAGGAAGGTGTCCCAGTGACGGTTGGAGCGGTGATGAAGCAGCCGCTGCCGCTCCTCGATCTCCGCGTCCAGCTCCTCCATGCGCCGCCGCTGCTTCTTGAGCTGGCGGCGGTCACCCCAGGCGTGAGCAGGGTGACGCTCAAGCTCCGCCTCCAGCTGCTGCACCCGCAGGGCCTGATCGCGCACCTCACCGGCCAAGTCGTACTGGGGTGTGGTCATGTCGTGGCGGCGGGCCATCGAGCCCACCGCCAGCGCCAGACCGCCACTGTGCTGATCGCCATGACGAAGCTCGCCAACGTGGCGCAGCTCCGGGGCCGCGATCGTGGTCACCTGCAGGCAGCTGAGCTCCGCATGCAGGCTCACGACCGCATTGCAGGGCACCAGGATCCAGATGTTGTCGTCAGTGAGGCAGAGCAGCAGCGGAAACTGACCGGGCCCCATGGGTTTCTCCACGATCACCGCCGGGGTGACCCGGCCCCTGAGCTGCGGGCACTTCAGGCTCACGAGCGTCCCTTCGCTGGCGAACTGCAGCGCCAATGTGAGCTCGTGGGCGAGGGTCTCCTCGGCCTGCTGCTGCAGGATCCGCAGCAGCCGGCGCTCCTCGCGCAGGTGGTCGCGTTGTTTCTCATAGGCCTCAAAGGCCTCCCAGGGGACGTCGTCGCCGAGACCCGTGAGCTGCTCCAGCTGCTGGCGCAGTTCAGCGATGCGGGCCTCGTCTTCTAAGAGGTCGATGTTGGCGAGATAGCGGCCGAAGCTTCGCTCAACCAGCTGCCGGGCTTTGGCCAGGTCGTAGCGCTGCAGCAGGTTGAGCACCATGCCGTAGCTGGGCGTGAACTGGCTCACCAAGGGATCCGCAGGGCTGGTGGCCAGCGCCCCCGCCTCACGCACCCCCTCGAAACGGCTCTGCACCGTGACCACATAGCCCTGCACATCGAGGCCACGGCGGCCGGCCCGGCCCGCCATCTGCAGGAATTCGCTGCCCATCAGAGGTCGATGACCCCGCTCGGTGCGCTTGGAGAGCGCAGAAATCACCGTGGTGCGCGCCGGCATGTTGATGCCCGCCGCCAGGGTTTCGGTGGCGAAGACCACCTTCACCAGACCCTGCTGGAACAATTCCTCGATCAGCTCCTTCCAGGCCGGCAGCACGCCGGCGTGATGGGCGGCGATGCCGCGCAGCAGGGCTTCGGCATGGCCCCCCTCCCGCACGGCCTCCGGGGTGACGGCCACAAAGGCGTCGAGACGACGGCGCACCACCTCCGCCTCCTGCGCGTTGAGCAGATTGCTGCGGCCCAGATCCCGCACGGCCTTGTCGCAGCCGCGGCGGCTGAAAATGAAGTAGATGGCCGGAAGCATCTCGCGCTCGGCCAGCTGGGCCACCACGAAAGGCAGCGGCGCCGGCTCCGGCTGGGGCGGCCGGGGTGTTTTGCCCTTGCGGCGATCGCCCTTGGGGGCACGCCACACCTTGCAGTTCGGGTGGAGCCCGGTGCCCTCGTCGTTGAGCAGCGGATGGAGGCCCTTGGCGCTGCAGAAGCTGAAGGCCAGCGGCACGGGCCGGTGGTCGCTCATCACAAGCGTGGTCGGACCGTGCACCCGCTCGATCCAGTCAGTGAGCTGGCCGGCGTTGGCCACCGTGGCCGACAAGGCCACCAGCTGGACCGCCGGTGGGCAGTGGATAATCGACTCCTCCCAGACCGTGCCGCGCTGGCTGTCATTCATGTAGTGGCACTCATCAAGCACCACCGCCTCCACGTCAGCGAGCGGATCGTCGCCCCGATCCACCTCCGCATAGAGCATGTTGCGGAAGATCTCCGTGGTCATCACCACGATCGCCGCTTCCCGGTTCACACTCAGATCGCCGGTCATCAGGCCGACGCGCTCCTCGCCGAACTGCTTGCGGAAATCGCGCAGCTTCTGATTGGAGAGGGCCTTGAGCGGCGTCGTGTAGAAAACGCGCTGCCCGTGGGCCAGCGCCCGATGGATGGCGTATTCGCCCACCAGGGTTTTACCGGAGCCAGTGGGGGCACTCACCACCACCGAATGCCCCTGGTTGAGGGCGTCGATCGCTTCCAGCTGGAAGGTATCGAGCGGGAACGGGAACAGCTCCTCCACCGGAGACACAGGCTTCGGCTCGTGGTGGGGCTCCGGAACAGGCACCGCGGGGGGAACCGTCGTCGCAGCGGACGGAGCGTCGGTACCGGCAGTGAGCATGCAGAGATTCTATGAGCCCCGGCGCGGCTGGGCAGACTGGTGGGCCCCGTGGCCCCCAGTGGGTGGTGAACGTGCTCCCGGCCGGTGATTCTGCCGATCCCCTCAGCTCCCTGTGGCCATCCCTCAGCCGCGTCCCCCCCGACCGGCGCCGGCGGCTGCGCAGCTTTGCCACCACGGCCGGCGGCGGGCTGAAGGCCGTGGTGGGCGCCGGTGAGGCGGCAGCGCCACTGCTGGACCTGGCCAGCAACGACTATCTGGGCTTCAGCCATCACCCCCTTCTGCAGCAGGCAGCCTGCGACGCCATCGCCAGAGACGGCACCGGCTCCGGCGCCTCTCCGCTGGTGACAGGCACCCGGCCGGTGCACACCCTGCTGGCCGAAACCCTCGCCAACTGGCTCGGGCGTGGGCAGGTGCTGCTGTTCCCCAGCGGATTTCAGGCCAATCTGGCGGCCGTGCTCGCCCTCACAGGGCGGCACGGGGTGGTGCTGGCGGACCGGCTGATCCATCACTCGCTGCTGCTGGGGGTGCAGGCCAGCGGCGCCCGCCTGCTGCGGTTCCGCCACAACGACAGCGCCGACCTTGAACGGCGGCTGATCCAGCAACGGACAGCGGAGCCTCAGCGCCAGACGCTGGTGATCACCGAGAGCCTGTTCAGCATGGAGGGCACCAGCCCGGATCTGGCGGCCATCGCCCGCATCTGCCGGCAGCAGAGGGCGCGGCTGTTGGTGGATGAAGCGCACGGGCTCGGCGTGTTGGGGCCGGGCGGACGGGGCCTGGCCCATGGCCTGGCAGGGGTGAGCCTGGTGAGCGGCACCTTCGGCAAGGCCTTCGGCAGCGGCGGCGCCTTTCTGGCGGCTGATGCCCCCCTGGCCGACTGGCTGCTGCAGAGCTCAGGCGCTTTCCGCTACTCCACGGCCCTAGCGCCCTGCCTAGCGGCGGCTGCCCTGGCGGCCCTGGAGCTGCTGCAGCAGGATCCCGGACTGGGGCAGGCCCTGCTGAACCGGGCGGAGCGCTGGCGCTGCGGCCTGGCCGCAGCCGGCTGGCAGCGACCGGAAGGGACCGGGCCGGTGCTGCCGCTGCTGGTGGGCAATGACGGGGCCGCCCTGGCGCTGCAAGCGCAGCTGGAGCGGGCCGGTCTGCTCAGCGTGGCGATCCGCCCGCCCACGGTGCCTGAGGGCACCTCCCGCTTGCGGCTGGTGCTGAGCCGCAGCCTGCCCACCGGCACGCTGGCGCGGTTGCTGGCCGCCCTCGGCACGCCGGTGGCCGGTGGCGGCCGATGAGCGGGCAACTGCTGGCGATGCATGGCTGGGCCGGCGACAGCCGGGCCTGGGAGCCGTGGCGGGCGGCTGCCGAGCCACGCGGCTGGAGCTGGCACTGCGGCGAACGGGGCTACGGACCGCTGCTGCCCCGGATCCCCGCCTGGGAGAACGGATCGCCCCCCGGCAGGCGCGGTGTGCTTGTCCATTCACTCGGGCTGCACTTATTGCCTCCAGCCGTGCTGGCCTCCGCCGATGCGGTGGTGCTGCTGGCGAGCTTCGCGGCCTTCGTGCCGTCAGGGAGGGAAGGCCGCCCCCTGCGCGCTGCCCTGGCCGGCATGGAAGCGCGGCTGGCCGGCGGGCAGGCCGCGGACCTGCTGGCGGACTTCCTTCGCCAGGCGGCAGCACCCGATCCCGCCGACCTGCTGCCACCGGGCCCGGGGAGCGAGCCACTGACGGCAGCGGGCATCGAGCGCCTGCGCAGCGATCTGGACCTGCTGGGGCGGGTCGACAGGCTGCCGGCAGCGTTTCCACTCGCAGCCCGGGTGCTGCTGGTGGAAGCCGAGGATGACCGGATTGTCGCCGCCGCCAGCCGGGCCGCCCTGCGCCGGGCCGTGCCCGCGGCCACCATCTGGCAGATCGCCGGAGCGGGCCACAGCCTGCTGCGCGCGCCCCTGATCGAGCCGGTGCTCAGCTGGCTGGAGGCGCCATGACCCTGCAGGAGCAGGTGCGCAAGGCGTTCGGCCGCCACGCCGGTACCTATGAGCAACGGGCCAGCCTGCAGCGGGCGGTGGCCTGGCGGCTGGCCCGCCACTGCCGCGAGCTGCCGTTGGTTGCCGGCCCCTGCGCCGACCTCGGCGCCGGTAGCGGCCTGCTGAGCAGGGCGGTGCAGCAACTGCGGCCGTCACTTCAGCCCCTGCGCCTCGACCTCTGCGCCGAGCTGCTGCACCAAGGGGCAAGGGACGGGGGGGAATCGCTGCTGTGGGACCTCAACACCGGCCTGCCGCCCCAGCTGGAGAACGCCTCGTTGCTGGTGTCGAGCTTTGCGTTGCAGTGGCTCGAGTGCCCGCAGGATCAGCTGGAGCACTGGTGCCGCCGCCTGGCCCCGGGCGGCTGGCTGGTGCTGGCGGTGCCCACGGCCGGCAGCTTCCCCCAGTGGCTCCAGGCGGCGGCGGGGGCGCGGGGGCCCTGCAGCGCCCTGCCGCTGCCCGATGCCGGCGCCTTGGTGCGTGGCGCCCAGCGCCACCTGAAGCTCAAGGCACAGCGGCGCCTGCGCTTCAGCCGCTTCGCGCCGACGGCGCTCACCTTTCTGCGGCAGATCCAGGCGCTCGGTGCCGGCAGCACGCCTGCGGCGCCACTCACACCCGGCCAGTGGCGCCGGCTGGAGGCCGCCTGGCCGGCGGAGCCCGCCCTGAGCCCAGCCGGCCGGCCGCGCAAGCTCCTCACCTGGGAGGTGCTGGTGCTGATCGGTCAGCGGCCCGCTCCCAGCCCGTGGCGCCAGGCTGGCACTGTGGCGTCATGAAGCAACCCCGGCAGGAGGCAGCAAGCTCATGCACCAGCAGCATCTGAACGAGGCAGCACGTTCATGAAGCAGCAACTGATCGTCTGCGGCACGGACACCGACGTGGGCAAGACGGTGGTCAGCGCCCTGCTGACCCTGGGGCTGGGCGCCCACTACTGGAAGCCGGTGCAGTGCGGGCTCGAGGACGGCGGCGACCGTGACCGGGTGGGCCGGATGCTGGGGCTGACCGCCGCGCAGATCGAGCAGCGATTACTGCCGGAGGCCTACCGCTTCGCCGCGCCGGTCTCGCCCCACTGGGCTGCCGAGCTGGAAGGGGAGCATCTCGAGCGGGAGCGGCTGGATCTTCCCGCCGTGGACGGACCGTTGGTGGTGGAAACGGCCGGCGGGCTGCTGGTGCCCCTGCGCCGTGACCTGATGCAGATCGATCAGATCCAGCGCTGGGGGTTGCCGGTGGTGCTGGTGGCCCGCAGCGGACTGGGCACCCTCAACCACACGCTGCTGTCGGTCGAGGCGCTGCGGAGTCGCCAGATCCCCCTGCTGGGCCTCGTGCTCAACGGCCCCCCGCATGCCGACAATCCCGGCACCTTGCGCGAGCTGAGCGGTGCGCCGCTGCTGGGCTGCCTGCCGCCGCTGCCGCTGCTGGGCGCCGCCGCGCTGGCCGAGGCCTGGGAGACCAGCGGCCTCAGCAGCGGCCTCAGCAGCGCCCTCGGCGCCCCGTAACCTTGGCGCATGACCCGAAAGCACGCGCTGGTCAGCACTGTGGTGGCAGCGATCTGCACCGCCGTGCTGGTGATCTTCACCGACATCGAGATCTCGGTGGTGCGGTGGGTGAACTGCGGCCCCCTGGCCGCCGAAGGTGAGCGCGAAGCCCGCCGCTGCCGGTGAAGGCCGCCGTTCCTGCCCGATGAGCTGGCATCCCCATCTCTGGCATCCGACCACCCAGGTGGCCACGAGC
Organism: Marcopretia estuarina LEGE 06307; assembly: GCF_056633115.1. NCBI lineage: Bacteria > Bacillati > Cyanobacteriota > Cyanophyceae > Synechococcales > Prochlorococcaceae > Marcopretia > Marcopretia estuarina. Next base: position 236,278 of record NZ_JBSJOY010000003.1, read on the forward strand.
GAGCCGCCGCTGCGGGCTATGCGCGGCCGGGGCGCCCTGCTGGAACTCGATGACGGCCGCCAGTTGATCGACGCGATCAGTAGCTGGTGGGTGACCTTGCACGGGCATGCCGAGCCCACGATCGCGGCAGCGGTGGCCAGCCAGGTGGCGGAGCTTGAGCAGGTGATCTTCGCCAACTTCAGCCATCCCCAGGCCGAGCAGCTGGCCACAAGCCTCAGCGCCGCCAGCGGGCTGGAGCGGCTGTTCTTCTCCGATGACGGCTCCACGGCCGTGGAGGTGGCCCTGAAGATCGCCTGGCAGTGGTGGCTGAATCGTGGCGAGGACCGCCCGCAGTGGATCGCCTTTGACGGGGCCTACCACGGCGACACCTTCGGGGCGATGGCGATGGGGGAGCGGTCCCTGTTTTCGGCGCCCTTCGACCCGCTGCTCTGCCCGGTGGCGCGGGCCCCCTGGCCCTCCACCTGGTGGCACGATCCGCTGGTGGCAGAGAAGGAAGAGGCAGCGTTGCAGGCGCTCGAAAGCCTGCTGAAGCGTCCCACGGCGGCGGTGATCCTGGAGCCGCTCGTGCAGGGGGCCAGCGGCATGGCGATGGTGCGTCCCGGCTTTCTCCAGGCGGTGGAGCAGCGGGTGCGCCAGGCGGGCGCCCTGCTGATCGCCGACGAGGTGATGACCGGCTTCGGCCGCACCGGCGCGCTGTTCGCCTGCCGCAAGGCGGGGATCCGCCCCGACCTGGTGGCGCTTTCTAAAGGCCTCACCGGAGGCTTCCTGCCGATGGGGGTGACCCTGGCCAGCGAGCAGCTTTACCAGGGGTTCATCAGCGGGGACCCCACCCACACCTTCTTCCACGGCCACAGCTTCACGGCCAACCCACTGGGCTGCGCCGCGGCCAACGCCAGCCTGGCTCTGCTGGCCGGAGCTCCGGAGCGGTATGCGGGCTTCGAAGCGCGGCACCGGCCGCATCTCGAAGCGCTCGCCGCCGATCCGCGCGTGGAGCGGCCGCGCCTGTGCGGCACCATCGCCGCCTTCGACCTCAAGGTGGCCGACCCCGGCTACCTGAACCGCAGCGGGCGGGTGCTGCAGCGCCTGGCGCTGGAACAGGGCGTGTTCATCAGGCCCCTGGGGCAGGTGGTCTATCTGCTGCCGCCCCTGTGCCTCACTGACGACCAGCTGGCCCACTGCTACGCCGTGATCCAGGAGGGTCTGGCCGCCCTGTGAGCGCGGCTCAGGGCCCGGCCAGGATCGCTGATTCCACATCGGCGCGGGTGAGGCCATAGGGAAACAGCCGCACCGTGCTGCGCCCGTCCTGGTGCCAGGTCACGCGGATGTCCTCGACCGCGAACTCGATCAAGGCACTCCAGTGCGGCTGATGAAGATCCCAGGAGCTGCGGTCACTGCGGCTGGGGCTCGCTCCCAGCTGCCGCAGCCATTGCTCCAGGGCCGGCAACGGATGGTTGTAGAGGGGCGTCTGAAGCGGAGGCAGGGCGTTCATCCCCAGCGGTATCGCCGGATGGAGGGGCAGTCTGCACGGACACGGGCAACACCAGCAGATCAACTCCCCGCCACCAGGCCAGACCGAGCCCCAGCACCAGGCTGCACACCAGGGCGGCACCGAGCAGCACCAGCGCGAACCACTCACCGCCCGAAAGCGCCCGGCGTGCGGAGAGGGCGCGCTGCCCAGCGGGAACCCCCAGGCCGGGGGCGGCGGGGGCGGCCGTGGCCTTCTGGAGCGCTGCGGCTTTCTGCAGCTGCAGCAGCCGCAGCTGCCGGTCGTAGGCGTGGCGACTGTCGGGGTCGCTGAGGGTGGTGTAGGCCGCCTGCAGGCGCTGAAACTGCTGCTCTGCTTCTGCAGCCGGCAGAGTGGTGGTGTCGGGGTGGTACAGCTTGCTCAAGGTGCGGAACGCCAGGCGCAGCTCCTGAGCCGTCGCCGTGGTCGACAGACGCAGCAACTGGTAGTGGGTCTGCCCCCCTCCTGGACGTTCGCCTGCAGCCACCAAGCCCGCACCGGGTCTGCGAGATCCTAGAGATCTCAGTCGGTTCTGCCGGCGCGGATGGTGACCTCCTAGGGAATGAACGCTCCGCTCGATCCCCTCAGCCCCCCGGTACAGGCCAGAGACCTGACCTCGATCTGGCCCGCACTCGGCTGGCAACCCGACGCGGCGCAGTTGGGCGCACTCGAAGCGCTGCAGCAGGAGCTGCGCCAGTGGAATGGCCGCCTCAACCTCACCCGGCTGGTGGAGGGCGACGACTACTGGATCGCCCAGGTGTTCGACAGCCTCTGGCCCTGGCGCTCCCTGCTATGTAGCCCGGCGGCGCCGCTGCAGCTGGTGGACGTGGGCACCGGCGGCGGCTTCCCCGGCCTGGTGCTGGCGATCGCCCTGCCCCAGGCGCGGCTCACCCTGGTGGATTCGGTGGGCCGCAAGGCGGCGGCCGTGCAGGCGATGGCCGCCGCGCTGGATCTGGGGGAGCGGGTGGTGGTGCGGTGCGAGCGGGCGGAGCTCACGGGCCACAGCCGTGATTGCCGCGGCCGCTTCGACTGGGCCCTGGCCCGCGCCGTAGCCGCGGCGCCGGTGGTGGCCGAATATCTGGTGCCGCTGCTCAGGCCCGGGGGCCAGGCGCTGCTCTACCGGGGCCAGTGGGGCTCCGAAGACCAGCAGGCCATGGAGCGGGCCGTGCTGCCCCTGAGGGCGGAGCTGCGGCGGGTGGAGCGGCAGGAGCTGCCGTCAGGCCGTGGTGTGCGCCATGCCGTGGTGGTGGCTTCCACTGGACCGTGCCCCAGGCTCTACCCCCGTCCCGTGGGCGTGCCCGCCAAGCTGCCGCTGGGCTAGGCGGCCGCCTCCCCGGCCATCAGCCGCTGGTGCGGGGTACCTCCGAGCCGACGGCGCAGTCGGCGCAGCAGCTCGGGGATCTGGGCGGCCCAGGGGCTGGCCCTGAGAGCCGCCAACAACGCCGCCTCGCTCACCTCGGCATCGAGGGCATCGGCATTGGCACCGGGGAACCAGTGCCCCCCCTGCCCCAGCAGGCCGTAGCGAGCGCGGCCGAAGCTCTCGAGGTCCCAGGCTTCCAGCAGGTTGTACAGCCAGAGCAGCACCGGCACGTTGATGCCACCGGGGGTGTCGCTCCAGTCGGGCAGCCCCTCCTGCCAGCTGGCCAGCCAGGCAGCGCCGAGCGCGTCGAGCCGCGCTTGTTCCAGCCGCTCCAGCACCGGCGGCAGCAGCTGATCAGCCTCGGGGAGCCGCTGCACAGCCTCCAGGTGCAGGTCGAGGTCCTGGGGGCAGGCCGCTCCGACGCTGAGTGTGTGCACGTCGGCGTTGGCGAGGCAGAAAAGATCGTTGAACACGATCGGATGCAGTGGCGCGCACAGCTCACACAGCCGCTCCGAGGGGCTGTGCAGGTGCCCCCCCTTGTCGGTGGGGCTGATCAGGAACACGCCCATGTCTTGGCGGCGGGCGGCCTCGATCGCCGCGCTGTTCTGCTGGCGGATGAAATACCAGTGCAGGTTGATGTAATCGAAGGCATCACTTTCGATCGCCTCCAGGATCAGCGGCAGCGGAGCATGGGTGGAGAAGCCGACAGAGCCGAGCCTGCCGTCGCGCTGCCAGCGGCGCACCACCTCCAGGCAGCCGCCCGGGCGCAGGGTCTGCTGCAGGTGCTCCGGCAGGTTGACGCCATGGATGGCCAGCAGATCGAGCCGCTCCACCTGGAGCCGCGCACAGCTGAGTTCCAGCTCGGCCTCGAAGGCGGCGGGATCCTCGTGCGGCGGCACCTTGGTCTGGAGGATGCGCTGCGGATCCGGCGTGGGCCCCAGCAGCCAGCCCAGCTGCCGTTCAGAGGTGCCGTAGTGGCGCGCCGTTTCGATGTGATGCAGGCCATGGGCGCGGGCCCGCTTCAGGGTGGCCGCCACATTCGCCTGGCTGGCCGGGGTGATCTGGTCGCCGGGAAGGTCGCTCCAGCTCTGCTGGTAGCGCATGCCGCCGAGGGAAAGCACCGGCATGGGCAGACCGGTGCGGCCGAAACGGCGCGTGGGGATGGGCGGCATCACCGGTGCTGCTGCGGGACGGGTGGGGAGATTCAGGGCCGCGGCAGGGTGCGCTTGACCCGTGCCGCGCAGGGCAGGCCCAGAGGGTGAAGCTCCTGCTGGCGCAGTTGCTCCTCCAGCGCCGGGATCTCCTCGTAGGCCACCCAGTGAATGCAGTCGACCGGGCAGGTATCGATCGCTTCTTGAATCGTCTCGGTGCTATCACCGTCCTGACGGATCGCACGTGAGCGTCCCCACAGGGGCTCCACCAGAAAGGTGTTGCCGGCCACGTGGGCACAGTAACGGCAGCCGATGCAAACGGCCTCGTCGACCCAGACGGCCCGCTGACGCAGACGCCCGCCCAGCAGCGGTTCACGCCCGGTGGGCACAGGGCGTGCCGTGGCCGCGGCCGTGAAAGCCAGCGAAGGATCAGCAGCTGCAGCAGCGCCCGGGACTGCAGCAGAGCCGGTGGCTGCCGTGGCGGACTCGGGCCGGTCAGGCGGCACGGACTCAGGCGTCCCAGCGGGACACGACCAACTCGATGCTGCCGTCGACGGCCTGGGTCTGCTCCGTGACCTGGAAGCCTTCCGCTGCCGAAGCGGCAAGAATGGAACGGAGTGCGTAGCGCTGGGTGACCTGGGCCAGGAAGCGCTCCACAGGCACGGGCTGCTTCCACAGATCGAGGTCGGTCACCAGCTCGTAGCTGTTGCTGGTGGCATTCCAGCGGAAGCCGATGTCGCCGCCACCGCTTTGCGCCACGCAAAGGTCGGCGAGGACGGTCTGGCCGCGATAGCCGCGCACCGGACGCTCGCTCGGATCGGGCTCATGGCCGAGATCACGCAGGGCGCCGAGAAGGGCCTCACGGTCGCGGAGCTCGGTCTTGACGGTGCTGAAGTGCGACATCGAAACAGGGGGCGAACGGTGAAGGGTTCAGGCGGAACGCTGCTCGACCGGCAAAGCCGCCGAGGAGGTCTGGATCTGGCTCTGGAAGGCTTCCGCCGTGCTGCTGCGTTGCTGAACGCTGCCGAGGCTGGATTCGATCCGCTCGGTCAGCTGCTGGCAGCCCTCACCACGAAATCCCTGGACCAGCTCCTCGACGGTGCCGTCGGGCCGGATGCGAAATCGGATGGTGTGCTGAGCCATCCTGCGGCAGAAAGCGTGGCCGGATGCTAGCCGGATCGATCAAACCGTGCGGCGCTTCAGTTCAGCAGGCCCTCATCGACCAGTGTCTGCAACCGTTCCAGCACGGAGGGATCCTCCAGTTGCTCCAAGGCCACGCGGGCCTCGTCGCGCACGGTGGCGTCGTTGTCGTTCAGCAACACGTCCACAAGCACACCCACCAGCTCCGACTGGCGTGGGGGGACGAGATGGTCGTACAGGCGGCCGAGTGACCAGGCGCTGTTGCTGCGCACCACCGGCTCGCTGTCGATCCGCAGACTCAGCAGCAGCTGGGCAGCCGCCTGATCCGCCTTGGCCGCTCCCGTGCTGCCGGCGTCAGCCAGCGACCCGGCTGCCCACAGACGCACGGCGGCGATGTCGAGCTGAAGCGCCCGGATCAAGGGGTTGAGCACCGGCGCTTCCGGGTAATTGCCCAGGCTCCAGGCCACCGCCTTGCGCACGTAACCGTTGGCATCGTCCTGAAGGAGGGCCAGCAAGGGCTCCACCGCCCGCGGATCGGGGTTGCGCCCGAGGGCGTACACCGTGCTCATCCGCAGGATCGGGCAGGTGGAAGCCAGCAACGGCAGCAGCCGTGGCACGGCGCGGGGATCGCGGTGTTCGCAGAAGATGCGCAGCCCCTGCATGCACTGGTCGTGGCTGCCGGCCAGCAGCTCCAGGCCCAGATCGCACTCAGCGGCGATGTCGCCCTGGCCAGGCTCGAGCGTGTCGATGGCATCAAGCGGATCGAGAGCCAGTTCCTGAGCCAGCTCACCGGCCAGCAGCTCCGGATCGAACGCCAGTTCCGCCGGGCTCCTTGAGAACGGCGGCACGGATTCGCTGCTGGCTTCGTCTTCCATGGGCACCAGACTGCCCCTCCTCATCCAATCGGCGCAGGCGCTGCCATGTCGCCGGGAAGCCAGATCCTCGCACTCACGGCGAACAGGGCCAGGCCGAAGAGCAGCACGATTCCGGCCGGCAGCAGGGTGGAGCGAAAGAACGACACTGAAAGTCCTGGTGGTGTTGGCATTCTGAAGGCATAGGGTTCGCCCAGTCGTGAACGGGACCCTTGCCGCCTGTTTCCAGCCCTGCCCCAACCGTTCCGTCCTGGCGCCGGCTTGTGGCCGTGGCGGCCGCCGGTGTGGCCAGCGGTGCTCCATACATGGTGGGCAGCCGCCTGCTGCAGGGCTGGCTGAGCGCCAGCCAGGTTCCGCTGGGGTTGATCGGCCTGATTCCCCTGGCCGAATTGCCCTACACCTTGAAGCTGTTCTGGGCGCCGCTGCTGGATCGCTGGCCGATCCCCTGGCCCGACCGGCGCCGGGGCTGGTTGGTGCTGCTGCAGCTGGTGCTGGTGGTGGTCACCGCCGCGATGGCACTGCTGCGGCCGAGCACCGACGCCACCAGCCTCGCCGCCATCGGCGTGATGGCGCTGGTGCTGGCGATCTGCAGCGCCACCCAGGACATCGCCGTGGATGCTTACCGGACCGACCTGCTGTCGGAACTGGAGCGGGGGCCCGGTGCGGCCGCCGCCTCGCTGGGCTACCGGGCGGCGATGCTGGCAGTGGGGGCAGGGGGATTCCTGCTGGCCGGGCGCTTCGGCTGGCCGGCGGCCTTTCTCGGCTCGGCGGTGCTGATCGCCGCCATGCTGCCGTTCACCCTGACGGCACCGCGGCTGCCCGCCATCGACCATCCGGTCACCAGCCTGCGCCAGGCGGTGCTGGGCCCAGCCCGGGAATTCCTGCGGCGCAGCGGCCCGAACCGCTCCTGGCAACTGCTGCTGCTGGTGCTGCTCTACCGCTGGCCGGATGGCCTGCTGAGCGCCATGGCGATCCCGTTCCTGACCAGCCAGGGCTTCAGCCCCGCCGACATCGGCCTGGTGCAAGGCGGCTGGGCGGTGGCCGCCACGATGGCGGGCACGGTGCTGGGGGGCGTGCTGTTCAGCCGGCTGGGCATGAACCGCTCCCTGTGGCTGTTCGCCGTCGCCGGGGCGCTCGGCAATCTCAGCTACTGGGCACTCGCCCAGTTCGGCGGCGGGCTGGCAGGGCTGATCACGGTGGTGAGCCTGGAGAATCTCTCCGGCGGGATGGTGGGCGCGGTGTTCGTGGCCCTGCTGATGAGCCTCTGCAACCCGCGCTTCTCCGCCACCCAGTACGCCCTGTTCTCCGGCGTCTACGCCATGAGCCGCTCGGTGCTGGCGGCACCCGCCGGGCTCGTGGCCGAGCGGGCGGGATGGGGACCGTTCTTCCTGTTCACCGTGGCGGCAGCGCTGCCGGCCTTCCTGCTGATGCTTCAGCTCACGCCCTGGAGCGAAGCGGAAGCCCGCGGGGCGTTCGATCCCTCCCGCGATGCCACCTGACGGGTGACCCACGGTCGTTGTTTGCTGGGGGTGAGAGCGGCCCTGATCCAGCGGCTTCAGAGTGCCTGGGTGAGGCCGTCTGCAAAAGACGCGCTGGCATGCCGTACAACGGCGGCGCGCCTGTCTCATCCGCGCGCCACAGCGGAGTGGCCTCAGGGGAAAGGCCTCAGCCGGTCGGTGCCAACCGTCGCCGCAGTTGCCCGCAGGCGGCGTCCTGATCCAACCCCCGACTGGCCCTGACGCTCACGGCCACATGGCGGTCCTGGAGGGCACGCCGGAAGGCCTCGACCCGCTCCAGGCTGGGGCGTTGGAACTCCTCTTCCTCAATCGGGTTGTAAGGGATCAGATTCACGTGGCTCTGGAAACCGCGCAGCAGCTGGGCCAGGGCCACCGCCTGACGCGGGTGGTCGTTGAGCCCGCCCAGGAGGATGTACTCGAAGCTCACACGCCGACCGGTCAGAGCCACGTAGCGGCGGCAATCGTCCAACAGCCGTTCGAGTGGGTAGGCGCGGGCCGTGGGGATCAGCTGCTCCCGCAGCGACTGATCAGGTGCATGCAGGCTTACCGCCAGGGTGAACTGGGCGCGGCCGAGCCGTTCGAGGGCCCGCTCGGCCAGCTGCGGCAAGGTCTGGGCGACCCCAACGGTGCTCAGGGTGATCTGGCGCTGGGCCATGCCGAGATCAGTGCACAGGCAGTCGATCGCGCCGAGCACGGCCTCGATGTTGAGCAGCGGCTCACCCATGCCCATGAACACCACATGGCTGGGGCGCTCCCCCATCACCTCGCGCACCGTGAGCACCTGATCAACGATTTCATGCACCGCCAAGGAGCGATCAAGGCCAGCCTTGCCTGTGGCGCAGAAGCGGCAGGCCATCGGGCAGCCCACCTGGCTGGAGACGCAGACCGTGAGCCGGTCCCGGCTGGGGATGCCGACGGTTTCGAGGCTCAGCCCATCGGCGGTGGCCAACAACAGTTTGGTGGTGCCGTCGCTGGCCACGCTGCGAATCAATTCGCGCGAACGGCCGATCGGATCGGCCTGCTCGACGTCGGGATTGCCGCCGAGCCGCTCACGCCAGAGCTTCGGCAGCACGGTGACATCGGCAAAGCGCCGGGCGCCCTTCGCGTAGATCCACTCGTGGAGTTGGCGGCCGCGGAAGGCGGGCTGGCCCTGGGCCACCGCCCAGGCTTCCAGGGCCTCAAGCTTGAGGCCCAGCAAGGGAACTGTGGGAGGAGCCGTCAGGGCCACACCAGCAGGCCATGACCCAGCTTCCACTCCACGGCCAGCAGAACGATGAAGCCAAGCATGGCGAGGCGGCCGTTCAACAGCTCGGTGTGGTGGTGGAAGCCGAAGCGCGGCAGGCGGCGCTGCGGGACGATCGGGGGTTGGAGAACCATGGATCAGTCGTCGCTCAGGAGACCTTCTTCCAGCAATCCTTCCACGGCGGCCGGATCAGGAATCAGCTCCTCTTCCAGACCTTCCTCGACACTGGGCCGGGCGAAGGCGGCAAAGGTGCTGGCCGTGGCTTCGATGCCCCGCTTGCTGCGCACCGCATCGAGCTCGTCCTCGGAGGGGTCATCGAGCACCGCGGGGGCGGCGACAGCCGTGGCTGCCGGCATCTCCACGGTGTAATCGGGACGCAGGTTGGCCACGCGGCGGTAACCGCCGGACTCCTCATCAAGGATGTCGGGATGGGGGCCGGCTTCGCTGCGCAGCTCTTCCTCGAAACCACCGAAACCAGTACCGGCGGGGATGAGCCGACCAATGATGACGTTCTCCTTGAGCCCGCGCAGCCAGTCGCTCTTGCCTTCGATCGCTGCTTCGGTCAGCACCCTGGTGGTTTCCTGGAAGCTGGCGGCAGAGATGAAGCTGTCGGTGTTGAGCGACGCCTTGGTGATACCCAGCAGCACTGGTGTGAACTCCGCGGGAGCGCCACCGGTGATCGCCATCGCCTGGTTCACCTGCTCCACCTGGCGCAGTTCGATCAGTTCGCCCGGCAGCAGGGTGGTGTCACCGGCATCTTCGATGCGCACCTTGCTGGTCATCTGACGGACGATGACTTCGATGTGCTTGTCGTCGATGGTGACGCCCTGGGATTTGTACACGTTCTGCACTTCCTGCACCATGCGGAACTGAAGCTTGGAGATGGCTTCCTGAGCCGCTTCCATCGAAGGCTTGCGGGAACGCAGATCCTCGAAGTAGCACTCGAGCAGTTCGTGTGGGTTGATCGGGCCGTCGGTGAGCATCTCACCGGCACTCACCTGCTGCGCGTCGTTGACCATGGCATTGCGGCCATGGGAGAGCTGATAGTCGGTCTGGGCATCGTCGGATTCGATCACCGTCACCGTCACAGTGTCGTCGTCTTCTCCCTGCTTGATCTGCACCGTGCCCGACCTGCGCGAGAGCACCGCTGATTCACGTGGACGGCGGGCTTCGAGCAGTTCTTCGATGCGGGGCAGACCCTGAACGATGTCACCCGTTTTCTGGCGCTCAAACACCAGCAGCGCCAGAGCATCACCGCGCTGCACCAGTTCACCGTCGCGGACGTGCAGGACCGAATCGGGGGACACCATGTAGGGGCGGCCGAGACGGATCGTGATCGTGCTGCCGCTGATCGCCTCCACCTGACCGCAGCAGTCGGCGCGGATGCCTTCGGCGAGGAGCTCACCATCGACGAGGCGCTGACCGACCGTGACAGCGATGGCGGCCGAGCCGCAGTCGACGTCTTTGGTGTCGTGAGCACGCTCGACGATCAGACGGCGGACGGGCTCCCCATCCACCGGGTCAGGCAGCTGAACCAGGCCGTTCTCCTTGCAGAGGATCTGGGTGGTGGCGACCACGTCGCCGCTCTTGACGGCCATGCCGTCCTCCACCTGGAGCTTGGTGTGGGTGGAGCCGTGGCTGGCGTCGGAGAGGGTGTCGCGGCGCACGAGCAGGGTTTCGAGAATCACCAGCTGCAGGCGTTCGATCGTCTTGGCACGTTTGTCGGGCACCACTTCCACATCCACCGTCATCTGGGGGGTGGTGTCGAAGGTTTCAAGAATCAGCTGGGTGCGCAGCAGTTCCACGCCCTCCACCGACTTGATCACATCACCGTCTTTGTAGGTGAGACGCTGGGTGGCTTTGAGACCGAGCGACGGTCCGCCGTTCTGCTTGATCGTGCCCAGTTCAGGCAGGTGGGCCTGATCGGGAATGGTGTATTCCTCAACTGGACGCAGCAGCAGCGCCCCTCCTTCGGGAGTATCCACTGCCTCGACATACACCATCGCCTCGGTGACAAGGCCCGGAGCGATTTCCTCCCCAGGATTGTGCAGCTTGCCTTCATCGGCGTAGCGGCCCAGCACCTTGCTGTCCGAGACGAGGTGGAGAGTGCCGGAGCGAACGATGATCTCGCGAAGGATGTCGTTCTTCTGGGTGACGGTGACGATGCCAGCGATCTGGCTGAAGATGTCCTTGACGACTTCAGTGCCGGCTTCAATCCACTGGCCGTCCTCAATCATCAACAGGGAGATGTCCTTGTTGATCTCATGGGTTTCGGTGGGAATCCACAGCAGGGTGCCGCCTTTGGACACCTCGTAGCCGTTCTTGGCCGACCGGGCCTTTTTGATCGAGAGGCCGGGGGCGTACTTCACCATGCCGCCCGTCTGGGTGCGGAAGCGGTCATCGGCCAGCTCGGCAATCACTTCGCCGGTGCCGATCTTGCTGCCAGGGTGGGTGCGCACCACGTAGCGGGAATTGTCTTTGCCTTCCAGGTGCCAGGTTTCCCCCGAATGGGTGGATTCATGCACCAGCTTGCAATCCTTGAGGGTGAGGCTGGCGGTGACGATCTGCACTTCACGCGAATCGCCCGCCGATTCCCGCAGGCGCACAGCGCCACCGTGCTCACTGACGAGCCGGCTCTCGGCGAGCACATCGCCGGTGGTGACGGGCTTGTTGCCGGCCACCACGGGCTGGGCATTGGGAGGAAGGTTGTACACATCGCCGGCCAGCACCCACATCCGGCCCAGGCGCTGAGCCTTGAGGGTGATGTTGCCCTGGCGGTCGGTGACTTCCCGAGGTTGGATCACATCCTCATAGCGCACCTGCCCGGCCAGGTCACAGATCACGTCTTTGGTTCCCTTCTCCACGCTCTTCTTGACGGACGTGCCGGCCGAGATCTGGGCCAGGACCGTGTCGGCCGGGATCGATTGGCCGTTGGAGACGAACAGGATGGAGCCGCCAGTGACATCCACCTTCTGCACCTTGCCCTTGGCGCTCGGAATCACCGAAAGGGTGAAATCGGTTTCGGCGATCTGAGCCTCCACGCCATGGGGCGTGCGGTGCTGACGCACCCGGGCCTTGGGGCCGAATTCCGCCACCCCTTCCAGCAGCGAGCGCACCACGCCGGTTTCGGCCGTGGACACACCACCGGTGTGGAAGGTGCGCATGGTGAGCTGGGTGCCGGGCTCACCGATCGACTGAGCAGCGATGATGCCGACGGCTTCACCCAGGTCCACCAGCTGGTTGTGGGCCAGAGCCCAGCCGTAGCACTTGCGGCAAACCGAACGGGCGGCCTCACAGGTGAGCGGAGAGCGCACCAGCACGGTGCGCACACCGGCGGCTTCGATCAGCGCCGTGATCGGCTTATCGATTTCGCCATCACGCTCGACCAGCACCTCGCCGGAGGAAGCCACCACAGGCTCCGCAGCCAGGCGGCCGACCAGCTTGGCCTGGAAACGGCCTTTTTCATCGGCCTGAATGGGGATGCCACGGGTAGTGCCGCAGTCGTCTTCCCGCACGATCACGTCCTGGGCCACGTCCACCAGACGGCGGGTGAGGTAGCCGGAGTCGGCGGTACGCAGAGCCGTGTCCACCAGACCCTTGCGGGCGCCGTAGGACGAGATCACGTACTCGGTGACCGTGAGCCCTTCGCGGAAGTTGGTGCGGATCGGCAGGTCGATGATCTCCCCCTGAGGGTTGGCCATCAGGCCGCGCATGCCCACCAACTGCCGCACCTGGGACATGTTGCCCCGGGCGCCGGAGTTGGCCATCATCCAGACGGAGTTGAGCGGGTCGTTGTCGTTGAAGTTCTTCTTGACTTCCTCGACCAGACGCTCGTTGGTTTCAGTCCAGGTGTCGATCACCTTGGTATGGCGCTCCACCTCAGTGATTTCGCCGAGCCGATAGCGCTCTTCGGTATCGGTGATCTGCTGCTCGGCTTCCTCGAGGAGGCGCACCTTCTGCACCGGAATCCGCAGATCTTCCACCGAGATTGAAACGGCCGCCTGGGTGGCGTAGTGGAAGCCAAGGTCCTTCAGCTCATCCGCCATCGAGGCGGTGGCCGCTGTGCCGTGGTGCTTATAGGCCCACGCCACCAGGTTGCGCAACGCCTTCTTGTTGATCTCCTTGTTGATGAAGCGGGGGGCTTCTTTGGTCAGGGGAGCGTTGCGGCGACCCTGATCGGACGTGGAGGTGGAAGGTGTGCTGGTCATGGGGGGGCGCGGAGGAAGGCGGGTGGAGGAGGGCAGAAACAACTCGGGCGGAACTGAGCCTTCAGACGGCGGCCACCGCATCGATGATGGTGACGTTCATCACGACGCGGCCGACAGTGGTGAGCAGGTAGCGGCTGATGAGAGCACCGTCTTCATCGAAGCGGTCGCGGCGGTATTTCCATTGCTCGATGCGGGTGCCATCGCTGAGCGTTTCCTGCTTGAGGGGAACATCACTTTCGTCCTCGTCGTCGATCTCACCGGAGAAGCGAACCCACACCCAGTTGTGCAGGGCGAGGTGCTTCTCATCGAAGGCATTGAGCACATCTGCCAGGCCAGCGAAGGTACGGCTCCTGTCACCGAAGGCCGGCTTCGCCTCATTGCGATCGAGAGCCGTGAGGTAGTAGATGCCCAGCACCATGTCCTGGGAGGGGGTGATGATCGGCTCGCCGGTGGCCGGCGAAAGAATGTTGTTGCTGGCCAGCATCAACATGCGAGCCTCCGTCTGAGCTTCGATCGCCAGTGGCACGTGCACGGCCATCTGGTCACCGTCGAAGTCGGCGTTGAACGCAGGGCACACCAGCGGGTGCAGCTGGATGGCGCGACCATCCACCAGCTTGGGCTCGAACGCCTGAATGCCGAGACGGTGCAGCGTGGGGGCCCGGTTCAGCAGGATCGGGTGACCTTCAATCACCTCCTGAAGCACCTGCATCACTTCGTCGTCGGCGCGCTGAATCAGCTTCTTGGCCGCCTTGATGTTATTGACGATGTTCTGACGGATCAGCCGGTGGATCACGAACGGCTGGAACAGCTCGATCGCCATCTCCTTGGGCAGACCGCACTGATGCATCTTCAGCTTGGGGCCCACCACGATCACGGACCGGCCGGAATAGTCGACCCGTTTGCCCAGCAGGTTCTGGCGGAAGCGCCCCTGTTTGCCCTCAATGATGTCGCTGAGGGACTTGAGCGGCCTGTTGTTGGCGCCCACCACGGTGCGGCCCCTGCGGCCGTTATCGATCAGGGCATCGACAGCCTCCTGCAGCATCCGCTTTTCGTTGCGGACGATGATCTCGGGAGCCAGGATCTCCTGCAGCCGCGCCAGGCGGTTGTTGCGGTTGATGACCCGGCGGTAGAGATCGTTGAGGTCGGAGGTGGCGAAACGGCCACCGTCGAGCTGCACCATCGGGCGCAGATCCGGCGGAATCACGGGGATGGCATCAAGCACCATCCACTCCGGCCGGGCATTGGTGGCGATGAAGTTGTCGATCACCCGCAGGCGCTTGATCAGCTTGGCCCGCTTCTGACCCTTGCTGCCGGCGATGTCTTCGCGGAGCTGTTCAGCGATCTCGGTGAGGTTGAGATCGACAAGCAGCTGCTTGAGAGCTTCCGCACCGATGCCCACGATGGGCTCGTTCTCGATCTCCGAGTCCTCGGCGTAGATCTGATCCTCGATCTCCAGCCACTCATCTTCCGTGAGCAGTTGCTTGTAGGTGAGGTCCTTGTGGTCGCCCTTTTCGAGCACCACGTAGCAGTTGAAATAAACGATCTGCTCCACATCCCGCAGGGGCATGTCCAGCAGGATCGCCACGTAGCTGGGGATCCCCTTCAGATACCAAACGTGCGACACCGGAGCCGCCAGCTTGATGAAGCCCATGCGGTGACGACGCACCCGGCTCTCGGTGACCTCCACCCCGCAGCGCTCACAGACGATGCCGCGGTGGCGCACCCGCTTGTACTTGCCGCAATGGCACTCCCAATCCTTGGAAGGGCCGAAGATCTTTTCGCAGAACAGCCCGTCCATCTCGGGCTTGAGCGTGCGGTAGTTGATCGTCTCAGGCTTGGTGACTTCACCGACCACCTGACCGTTCGGCAGGGTGCGTTGCCCCCACTGCATGATCCGCTCGGGGGAAGCGAGCGTGATCTTGACGTAATCGAAGTGGTTTTCGGTGCGGAGGTTGCTGTTGGTCATGGCCGGGGTGTCGCGCGGACGTCAAGGAGTACGGAACGGATCAAGCGTGGATCTTCAGTCGTCGTCGAAATCCGCGACGCCGAGCGACTCGTAGGTGGGCCGGTTGGGGGTGCTGCGGCGAGGATTGACGTCCTGCATGAGGTCAACCTCGACGCCTTCGTCGGTGTACACCGCGATGTCCAGACCCAGGGACTGGAGCTCGCGCATCAGCACCTTGAACGACTCAGGTGTGCCGGGGCGAGGGATGGGCTTGCCCTTGACGATGGCGTTGAGCGCCTCGTTGCGGCCCTGCATGTCGTCGGACTTGACGGTGAGCAGCTCCTGCAGCGTGTAAGCAGCGCCGTAGGCCTCCAGGGCCCAGACCTCCATTTCCCCAAGCCGCTGGCCGCCCTGTTGGGCTTTGCCGCCGAGAGGCTGCTGGGTGACGAGCGAGTAAGGGCCGGTGGAGCGGGCGTGGATCTTGTCGTCGACAAGGTGCACCAGCTTGAGGATGTGGGCATAGCCCACGGTGACCGGTTGGTCGAACTTCTCGCCGGTGCGACCGTCGATCAGCTGGATCTTGCCGGGGTTCTCGGGGTCATAGACCCAGTCTTTGCCGGGTTGATTGGCAGCTTCTTCGAGGTACTTCTGCACGGTGTTCTTGGAGGTTTCATCCCCGTGCATCTCATCGAAGGGCACCACCTTCACACGGCAGCCCAGGTGGGAGGAAGCCCAGCCCATCAGGCACTCGAACACCTGGCCGACGTTCATCCGGGAGGGCACACCCAGCGGGTTCAGCACGATGTCGATGGGGGAACCATCGGGCAGGTAGGGCATGTCTTCGCGGGGAAGAATGCGGCTGATGATGCCCTTGTTGCCGTGGCGACCGGCCATCTTGTCGCCCACCTGAATCTTGCGGCGCTGGGCCACATAGACGCGCACCACCATGTTCGCGCCCGGCGGCAGTTCATCGCCCTGCTCGCGGGTGTAGATGCGCACGTCCACAACGCGGCCCCGTTCGGTGTTGGGCACCCGCAGAGAGTTGTCGCGAACATCGCGAGCCTTCTCACCGAAGATCGCACGCAGCAGCTTCTCTTCCGGCGGCTGATCGGATTCCCCTTTGGGTGTGACCTTGCCGACGAGGATGTCACCCGATTCGACATAAGCGCCGATACGGATGATGCCCATTTCATCGAGATTACCGAGGCTCTCTTCCGCCACATTGGGGATTTCCCGCGTGATCTCCTCGGGTCCGAGCTTGGTCTGGCGGGCTTCGATCTCGTACTTCTCGATGTGCACCGAGGTGTAGAGGTCGTCCTGCACGAGCCGTTCGCTCACCAGGATGGCGTCTTCGTAGTTGTAGCCCTCCCAGGGCATGTAGGCGATCAGCACGTTCTGGCCCAGGGCAATCTCACCGCCCTCGCAGGCAGATCCATTCGCCAGCACCTGGCCGGCGATCACCGCATCGCCCTGCTTGACGATCGGGCGCTGGTTCAAGCAGGTGTCCTGGTTGGAGCGCTGGTACTTCTGCAGCAGGTGGGGATGGTCGACACCGTCGACATCGCGGATCACGATCGCCGTGGCATCCACGAAGGTGACCACACCGTTGACACGGGTGATCGGCACCATGCCGGAGTCGCGCGCGACCTGGGTTTCAAGACCAGTGCCCACCAGCGGCCGCTCGGGCCGGAGCAGGGGGACCGCCTGACGCTGCATGTTCGAGCCCATCAGGGCACGGTTGGCGTCGTCGTGCTCCAGGAAGGGGATCAAGGAGGTGGCCACCGAAATCACCTGCACCGGCGACAGCTGGACGTAGTCCACCTGGGTGGGTGGAACGGTTTCGAAATCCTGGCGGTAGCGGACCGGAACCAGTTCGGCCTGAATGCGTCCCTCGGCGTCGGTGGCCACGTCGCCAGGAGCAACGCGACACTCGTCTTCGAGGTCGGCGGAGAGATAGATCGGGTTGCCCTGCTTCAGGACGATGCCATCCTCAACGCGCCAGAAGGGAGTTTCGATGAAGCCGTATTCGTTGACCCGCGCGTGGGTGGCGAGCGAGCCGATCAGACCGGCGTTCGGCCCTTCCGGAGTTTCGATCGGGCAGATGCGGCCGTAGTGGGAGGGGTGAATGTCACGCACGGCAAAGCCGGCGCGCTCCCGCGTGAGGCCCCCAGGGCCGAGGGCGCTGATGCGGCGTTTGTGGGTGAGCTCGGCCAGAGGATTGGTCTGGTCCATGAACTGGCTGAGCTGACTGGAGCCGAAGAACTCCTTGATCGCCGCCACCAGGGGCTTGGGGTTCACCAGCTGAGCCGGGGTGAGCGACTCGGTCTCACCGACGGTCATGCGCTCCTTGATGATCCGCTCCAGCCGGTTGAGGCCGACGCGCACCTGGTTCTGGAGCAGCTCGCCCACCGAGCGGACACGGCGATTGCCGAGGTGATCGATGTCGTCGACTTCGTAGCCGGGCTGTCCCAGCTGCAGGCCGATCAGGTAGTCAAGGGTGGAGAGCAACTCCTCCTTGGTGAGCACCCGGGTTTCGTCGGGAACCGTGAGCCGGAGCTTCTTGTTGATCTTGTAACGGCCGACCCGGCCGAGGTCGTAGCGCTTGGCATCGAAGAAGCGGGAATCCAGCAACTGCTGGCCACCGCTTACCGACGGGGGCTCGCCTGGACGCAGCTTCTTGTAGAGCTCCAGCAGAGCCTGATCCTGGGAGGTGATCAGCTCGACGTTGGTGGCTGTTTCGATCGTCTTGCGGTAATAGTCGGGGTGCCGCAGTTTGTCGAGCACGTCGACGTCTGAGAGGCCCATGGCCCGCATCAGCACGTGAGCGTTGATCTTGCGGGTCTTGTCGACCCGGACGTGCATGAGCTCGTTCTTATCGGTTTCAAACTTCAGCCAGGCACCGCGGTTGGGGATGACACTGGCGTTGTAGGTCTT
The DNA here is from genome assembly GCF_056633115.1 of Marcopretia estuarina LEGE 06307. NCBI lineage: Bacteria > Bacillati > Cyanobacteriota > Cyanophyceae > Synechococcales > Prochlorococcaceae > Marcopretia > Marcopretia estuarina. The sequence goes on from NZ_JBSJOY010000003.1 coordinate 254,152, forward strand.
GCGGCCGGTCTTGGGGTCGGGCTCTTCCTTGAAGTAGACGCCGGGGCTGCGCACGATCTGGTTGACGATCACGCGCTCAGCGCCGTTGATGATGAAGGTGCCGCGCTCGGTCATCAGCGGCAGCTCACCGATAAAGACCTCCTGTTCCTTGATCTCACCGGTTTCCTTGTTGACCAACCGGCAGGTGACATACATCTGCGAGGCGAACGTGGCGTCACGACGCTTGGCGTCTTCCACGTCATGGCGGGGGCGCTTCAGCCGGTATTGATCGCCGACGAAATGCAGCTCAAGCTTTCCCGTGTAGTCGGTGATCGGGGAGAAGCTGTCGAGCTCCTCGATCAGGCCTTTCTCCAGGAACCATTTGAAGCTCGCCCTCTGTACCTCCACGAGATCGGGTAGGTAAGTGGCGGTCTTGGCGACCTGGATCGCGCTGCTCATGCGGGGACCTGCAGTACGGAGGGGGAGGAGTGACCTGGAACGGGGGCGTCAGCGGCTTGAAATGCCCTGGGGCTCAAGGCAAGGGGGAATGAGCCGCCTGCGCGCTGGAAGCGGGCGGATCAGGCGGGTGGAGCCGGAAGGGGCGGCCCGCCTGAATCCGGCCTATGGAGCTCTGTTCAAGACTGCTGACGTCGACAATGGAGCGCTCGCGCTGCCAGACCAATAAAACATCATACACATTGAGGAATGGATGTCACAGGAAGTCGAAAAAGACCTACCGCATTGGCGGTGCTGCAAGCCGCCACTTCTGTGAGGGTTTCCCCGCGCAACACAGCCATCCTCTCGGCCACGGAGGCCACAAAGGAGGGTTCATTGCGCTTGCCCCGACGGGGGACCGGTGCGAGGAACGGGCAATCGGTTTCCACCAGATAGCGGTCGGCCGGCACCTGGCGGGCACAGGCGTGGGTGGCTTCGGCTTTGGCGAAGGTGACGGTGCCGCTGAAGCTGATCAGCAGCCCCAGCTCCAGAAACCCTTCCATTTCTTCAGGGGTTCCGCCCCAGCAGTGCATCACCCCGCGGGGGCAGCGTCCTTCGCTCTGCCGGGCTCGCAGCTCGGCCAGCATGGGTTCGGCCGCATCGCGGCAGTGGATGATCACCGGGAGATCAAGCTCCACGGCCAGGTCCAGCTGCGGACGCAGGATGTCAAGCTGCACCTGAAGATTGGTGGCGCGGAAGCTGTCAAGGCCCAGCTCCCCGATCGCCACCACCCGCCCATCGGCCTGAGCGGCAGCGCGCAGCACCGCGGGGGTGTCGTCCTGCCAATGCTCGGTGTCGAGCGGATGAACCCCCACGGAGTAGCGCAGCTCAGGGATGCGATCGGCGAGGGCGCGAATCGCCGGAATCTCGGCAGGTTCGACGCAGGCGTGCAGCAGGGAGACCACCCCGGCCTGGCGCCAACGCTGAATCACTTCCTCGAGATCGTGCTCGAAGTTGCGAAACACCAGATGGCAGTGGCTGTCGATCAGTGCTGGCGTGGTGAGCGCTGGCGCGGACTGGCCTGTCATGACGGCGGCGTGGAAGGGCAGCGGCGTAGACCGGACAGAGAGGTGGAGACGAGGTAGTGCCCTGAACTGCAAGGAGCCCTGCAGGGGAGGGCATCTTGGAGGGGGTGGCACCTGTAGGACATCTGCCGGGGCTGCAGTGCCTGCAAGCTCAAGCAGTGAGCTGCGTTGATGAACAAAGGAGAGAAACCCCGGCGGGCGATCAGGCCTTGGGGGCGGTTGCCGGTTCGATCGCCTGTTTCACGGCGTGGCTGAGCCGGGACTTCTGGTTGGCGCCGGTGTTGCGGTGAAGAACGCCGCGCTTGACGGCCTTGTCGATCTTGCTGAAGGCCGCATTCATGGAGCTGCGAACCGCTTCCTTGGCCTCATCGCCAGGCTGCTGCTCGTAGCTGGAGACGGCGGTGAGGCAGCGCTTCATGAGCGTGCGCACAGCCGACTTATAGGAGCGGTTCTTGAGCCAGTTGCGCTCGGCAACCAGGATGCGCTTCTTCGAGGATTTGTTATTGGCCACAGGCGGGTTCGGCGCTGAATCGGCAGTCGCTGATCCTACCTTCAACCCTGCCGACCTGCCCAGGGGCGGGGATCTAGCTTGAACCGACACGCACGAGGCCCCCGGTGACCAACGCACCAGCAGCTCTGGCGATGCAGGTGCTCCAGGAACCGGAGGCGATCGGCAGCCGGCTGGAGGAGATCGCCCAGCGCACCGGCAGCGCCGAGATGAGCGAGGCCGCACGGCAGGTGGACGCGATCCTCGAGCGGGTGCGCCTGGAAGGGGATCAAGCGCTGCTGGATCTCACCGAACGCTTCGATGGTGTGCGGCCCGACCCCCTGCGCATTCCGGCGGAAACGCTCGCCGAAGCCTGGCGCACCTGCCCCGCAGACCTGCGCAGTGCCCTGGAGCTGGCCCATCGCCGCATCCTCGATTTCCACCAGCGCCAGCTGCCCCGCGACATCAGCGTCAGCGGCGTGCATGGCGAGCGCCTGGGCCGGCGCTGGAGCCCGGTGGATCGGGCCGGGCTGTATGTGCCTGGCGGCCGGGCCTCTTACCCCAGCACCGTGCTGATGAATGCGGTCCCCGCCACTGTGGCGGGCGTTCAGCGCCTGGTGATGGTGACCCCACCGGGTCCCGACGGCTGGCCCAACCCGATCGTGCTGGCAGCGGCCCACCTGGCCGGCATCCGTGAGATCTACCGCGTCGGAGGGGCCCAGGCGATCGGGGCGCTCGCCTACGGCACGGATTCGATCCCGCGCGTGGATGTGATCACCGGCCCGGGCAACCTTTACGTGACCCTGGCCAAGAAGGCGGTGTACGGCCGGGTGGCGATCGATTCCCTCGCCGGCCCGAGCGAGGTCCTGGTGATCGCCGACCAGAGCGCCAATCCCACCCATGTGGCGGCCGATCTGCTGGCGCAGGCGGAGCACGACCCGATGGCGGCGGCAATCCTGCTCACCACCAGTGCCGCCGTGGCCAAGGCCGTGCAGCATGAGGTGGAGGCCCAGCTGCGCAACCACCCCCGGGCGGAACTGGCGGCCACCGCCCTGCGCGACTGGGGGCTGATCGGCATCTGCGCATCGCTGGAAGAGGCGGCTCGGCTCAGCGACCGCTTCGCCCCGGAACACCTTGAGCTGCTGGTGGAGCGGCCAGCCCCACTGGCCGACCACATCCGTCATGCCGGAGCGATCTTCCTCGGCCCCTGGAGCCCTGAGGCGGTGGGCGACTATCTGGCCGGCCCCAACCACACCCTGCCCACTTCAGGCACGGCCCGCTTCGCCGGCGCCCTCAGCGTGGAAACCTTTCTGCGCCACACCAGCCTGATCCAGTTCAACCGCCAGGCCCTGGAGGCCACCGGCCCCGCCGTGATCGCCCTGGCGGACAGTGAAGGCCTGCACAGCCATGCGGAATCGGTGCGGCTGCGGCTGAACTGAAGCCCGCCGCAACCGCTCTTGTCACGCCGCCACAACCGCTGACGCCGGTCAGCGCTTCGGCAGGTCTTTCACCTCGGGCACGCCGTCGGTGATCTGACCCACCAGCACCTGGTCGGCCAGGTTGACGAACAGACCGTTTTCCAGCACGCCGGGGATGTTGTTGATCTCCTGCTCCAGCGAAACCGGGTCGCCGATCCCGCCGGGGAACTTCAGGTCGAGCACGAGATTGCCCTGGTCGGTCACCACCGGGCCGGCCTTGCGCACGGCCATGCGCAGCTCCACCTCCGCGCCGATCACCTCCAGCTCCGACTTCACCTGACGCCAGGCGGCGGGCAGCACCTCCACCGGCAGAAGAAAACCCAGATTGAGTCGTTCCACGAGCTTGGTGGAATCCACCACCACAACGAAGCGCTGGGCACGGCGCGCCACCAGCTTTTCCTGCACGTGGCAGGCACCGCCGCCCTTGATCAGCTGGAAGTTGGGGTCGACTTCATCGGCACCGTCGATCGCCAGGTCGATCCGCTCCACCGCGTTGAGGCTCTGCAGCGGGATGCCGAGCTCCGCAGCCAGCACTTCGCCTTGAAACGACGTGGTCACGCCCACGATGTTGGTGAGTTCGCCACGGCTGAGCTTGGCGCCCAGCTCCTTGATCATCAAGGCGGCCGTGGAGCCTGAGCCCAGACCCAGCACCATGCCATCCCGGATCTGGTCAACGGCCGCAGCAGCCACCGCCTGCTTCATGCGGTCCTGCAGATCTGACATCGAAGGCGCGCCAAAGGCCGTGACCGTAGCAAGGGCGCGGGCAGGCTCAGGCGGGGTGGGGCAGGGCGCCGGGACGGATCGAGAGCTGCAGTTCGCGGGCACCTCGCACCACTTTCAGCGGCAGGCTTTCACCGACCTTGGAAGCCTCCACCTGCTCCAGCAGGCTGGCTGGATCCCGCACCGGCCGATCGGCCGCCGCCACCACCAGGTCGCCGCGGCGCAGGCCGGCGGTTTCGGCCGGGCTGTCGGGCAGCACGCGCTGCACCAGCGCGCCATCGCGCTCCGGCAGCTGGAGAATCGCATCGGGATCACGGTTGTTGTCACGGGCGCGGCGTGCAGTGAGCGGCACCAGCTGGAGGCCCAGGTAGGGATGCACCACCTGGCCACCGGTGCGCAGCTGGTCGGACACCCGCCGGGCCAGGTTGATCGGGATCGCGAAGCCCAGACCCGCACCGGGACCGGAGCGCACCAAGGTATTGATGCCGATCACCTCTCCGCTGGCATTGATCAGTGGCCCCCCGGAATTGCCGGGATTGATGGCGGCGTCGGTCTGGATCAGATCAAGCCGCTTGTCGGCGAAGCCAAGGCTGGTGATGTTGCGGTGCAGGCTGCTGACGATGCCGAGTGTGACCGTGCGCTCCAGTCCGTAGGGGCTGCCCAGGGCGATGGCCCAGTCACCCACTTCCAGGGCCTCGGAATCACCAAGGGGAGCGGCAACCAGATCGGGCGAGGCGTCGATGCGCACCACCGCCAGGTCGGTGACCGGATCGGCGCCCACCACCCGGCCATCCAGCTGGCGGCCGTCAGCGAGGGTGACCTCCACCAGATCGGCCCTATCCACCACATGGGCGTTGGTGAGCACCAACCCGGAGGCGTCGATCACCACGCCGGAGCCCTGACCCCGCTCCCGGGTGCTGCTGGAGGGGTCACCGAAGAGATCACGCAGCAATGGATCGAGCAAGGCGGGGTCGAAGGCCTGGCGCGCCACACTGCGCTCGGTGTCGATCCGCACCACCGATTCCCCCACCCGCCGGGCGGCCTGCGACACGAAGCTGTGAGGTGGAACCGTCGCGGCCGCTGGGGGCGGGGCACTGGGAGGCGCGGCCGTATCGGCTCCGGCTGTGCTGGCTGCAGCCGTGTTGGACGTAGCTGGGACCGGGACGGTGGCCGCTGGCGCCGCCGGTGAGGGGGGGGCGACGGCCAGGGCGGATCCCGGGCCCGCCGTGATCAGCAGCAAGGCCAGCGGCAAGGCCAACAGGCGCAGCCACAGGGTACGGAGCACGCTGGAGTCGGAGGACACGGGCCCGAGACGTGAGGCCACTGACGCTAGGGGGGTGACGCTTCACCCGCTGGCGCCGAGCCGGGGGAGGCAGTGGCGGTGGGGGTGGCGGTAGCAGCGGCGGTTGCAGCAGCAGCAGGCCAGCGCCGCAGTTGCTGCTGCCAGCGGCCGTCCGGGGCCAGCTTCCAGACGCGCCCGCCGGGATCGCAGGCACGGCCCAGCGGGCAGGCCTGCACCGCCTCGAACTGGCGGTGGGTGGAAGGACACCCCAGCAGCTGCACGTCGGGCCGGCCGGGCAGCACCCCCCGCCAGTGCTGATGGATGTGCCCGAAGGTGACCGCCCTGAGCCAGGGGCAGGCCGCCAGCAGCTCAAGCAGGGCAGCAGGGTGCCGCAGGGCGATCCCATCCATGACGCCGTGGCCGATGGGCACCGGCGGATGGTGCAGGGCCACCAGCAGGGGGCGGTCGGCCGCTTGCAGTTGCGCTTGCAGCCAGCGCAGCTGATCCGGGCCGAGCCCACCATCGACGCGGCCAGCCAGGTGGGTGTCGATCAGCAGCAGCCGCCATTCGCCCAGATCGACGGCGGCCGGTGCGATCACGGCCTGCCGGCCCAACGCTGCCCGCAACAGGGCCGGGTGGTCGTGGTTGCCGGGCAGCAGCGCCACCGGCCAGCCTCGGGCGCTCAGCAGCTGCCCCAACCGCACATAGCCACCCCACGACTCGTCCTGGCAGAGGTCGCCGCTGATCAGCAGCAGATCGAAGGGAGCTTCGCCCGGCGCAAGGGCCTGCTCCAGCGCACTGGCCAGCGACGCGTTCGGCTGAAAGCCATGAAGCCAGCCGTGCGGATCGGCCAGCAGATGGGGGTCACTGAGCTGAAGGAGGCGCACAGCTGGCAACGGGAACTTTTTGACGTCGCACCTTTTCGACGTCGCAACAGTGGGGCCCGGGCCCGCAGATAGCAGCCTAAGTTGCCTCCAACCGCCGCCATGCCATGGCTTCGATCCCCCCCGGCACCCGCGTGCGCTGCGCACTTTGTCAGGTGGAGATCCAGGGGATGGTCGGTGGCAATGACCAGGTGCTCTTCAGCCAGGGCGCTCCCGGCACCCGCGCCAAGCTCTGGGCGAGGGTCTGTCAATACGTGAAGGAGCCGCAGCGCTGCATCAACCAGGACGCGGCCCTGCGCGGTGAAGCGGGGGTGGACGACTTTTACGGGGAGGCCCCCAGCCTCGGCCTGTTCGGCGGCGCTCCGAGCACCAGCCTGGGCACCACGGAGTGAGGCGTCGCCTGGCCGCTGGGCGGTGCTGGAGCACCGACCTCTAGGATGACGAAGTGCCCGGCGGGCATACCCAGGCGCACGAGCTTGCTCCAGCGTCCGGGGCAGTTCTCTGCAGGAGCCGGTCGGGCTCGCTCCACTGCTCCTGACCCGCCCCGGTGCCCCACCCCCTTCTTCCCGCACTGGAATCCCTCGCGCGCCGGGTGGCTGACACAACCGGATTTCGCGTGGTGGAGGCGCAGATCCAGACCCATCGCCATCCCTGCATCGTTCTGGTGCAGATCCGCACTGGTGATGGCGGCGATGTGACCCTCGACGATTGCGCCGCCTTCAGTGGTGCCCTGGCTGAGGCGATGGAGGCCGAAGAGCTGCTGAGCGAGGCCTATGTTCTCGAAATCAGCAGTCCTGGTCTCAGCGACACGCTGGTTGAAGACCGTGACTTCCACAGCTTTCGGGGTTTCCCGATCGAGGTGCGGTTCCGGGATTCCAGCGGAGCTGAATGCACCCGTGCCGGGCTGTTGCTGGAGCGCGACGACGCCTTCCTGCACCTCAACGTCCGTGGCCGCCGCCAGCGGATTCCCCGCCAAGACGTGCTGACCGTCAGCCTCACCCGGCCGAGCGAGTGACTCCGCCCTCAGCCTGAGCGGCGCGCCGCTTCCCAACCCGATTGTTGTTCCAACCCCTCTTCCCATCCCATGGCGCTCGTTCTTCTCCCCGGTCTGCAGAACCTGATCGAGGACATCAGCGATGAGAAGAAGCTGCCCACCCAGGTGGTGGAAGCGGCCCTGCGCGAGGCGCTGCTGAAGGGCTACGAGCGTTACCGCCGCACCCTCTATCTCGGCATCAGCGAGGACCCGTTCGAGGAGGACTACTTCAGCAATTTTGATGTGGCCCTCGATCTTGATGAGGAGGGCTACCGCGTGCTCGCCAGCAAGATCATCGTCGAGGAGGTGGAGAGTGAAGACCACCAGATCGCCCTCGCCGAGGTGCAGCAGGTGGCGGAAGACGCCCAGATCGGCGACACCGTGGTGCTCGATGTCACCCCCGAGAAGGACGATTTCGGCCGCATGGCCGCCTCCACCACCAAGCAGGTGCTGGCCCAGAAACTGCGCGACCAGCAGCGCCGCATGATCCAGGAGGAGTTCGCCGATCTGGAGGATCCCGTGCTCACCGCCCGGGTGATCCGCTTCGAGCGCCAGTCGGTGATCATGGCGGTGAGCTCCGGGCTTGGCCGGCCGGAGGTGGAGGCGGAGCTGCCTCGTCGCGACCAGCTTCCCAACGACAACTACCGCGCCAATGCCACCTTCAAGGTGTTCCTCAAGGAGGTGAGCGAGGTGGCGCGCCGCGGGCCGCAGCTGTTCGTCTCCCGGGCGAACGCCGGCCTTGTGGTGTACCTCTTCGAAAACGAAGTACCGGAAATCCAGGAAGGTTCCGTGCGCATCGTGGCGGTGGCGCGGGAAGCCAACCCCCCGTCACGGGCCGTGGGGCCACGCACCAAGGTGGCAGTGGACAGCGTGGAGCGCGAAGTGGACCCCGTGGGGGCCTGCATCGGTGCCCGCGGCTCCCGCATTCAGCAGGTGGTGAACGAGCTGCGGGGCGAGAAAATCGACGTGATCCGCTGGTCTCCCGATCCGGCCCAGTACATCGCCAATTCGCTCAGCCCGGCACGGGTGGAGATGGTGCGCCTGGTGGATCCGGAAGGGCATCACGCCCACGTCCTTGTGCCGCAGGACATGCTCAGCCTGGCGATCGGCCGGGAAGGCCAGAACGTGCGCCTCGCCGCACGCCTCACCGGCTGGAAGATCGACATCAAGAACGCGGCCGAATACGACCAGGTGAGCGAGGACGCCCGCGCCGCCGAGCTGATCGCCCTGCGCGAGGAAGACGAGCGCCAGCAGGCCGAGGCGGAAGCCCGCCTGGCGGTGGAGCAGGCCAACCGCGCGGAGGAGGATGCGCGCCTGCGGGAGCTCTATCCCCTGCCCGAAGACGAGCTCGACCTCCAGGAAGAAGACGAAGAGCCTGTCTATGAAGGCGAAGCCGAGCCTGGGGAAGACGCTGAAACTGAGGCCGACGCGGAAGCGGCAGCTGACCTGGAGCCCGAAGGCGAACCCGATGCGGAAGCTGAGCCGCTCAACGGCTGAGGGTCACCCGATGGCGACATCCCCCACCCTGCGGCGTTGTGTGAGCTGCCGCCTGCTGGCCGACCGGGACCAGTTCCTGCGGGTCATCCGCCTGGCGGGTGGCGGCATCGCCCTGGATCAGGGCATGGGCCGCTCGGCCTATCTGTGCCCCACCCGGGCCTGCTTTGACGAGGCGAAGCGGCGAAAGCGGGTGCAACGCGCCCTGCGCTGCGCGGTGGCGGAATCCACCTATGCCGCGCTTGAACAGCGGCTGAACCGCTCTCCGGCAGCAGCCTCTGAGGCAAGATGATTGATGGCTGCACCGCGTGTGGGGCCCGGCGGCACCTGCGGCCCCGACCGATCGGAGACCTGAATGACCAGCAGCGGCAAAGTGAGAATCTATGAGTTGTCCAAGGACCTGGGCCTGGACAACAAGGACGTGCTCGACGCTGCCGAAAAGCTGTCCATTGCCGCCCGCAGCCACAGCAGCTCGATCAGCGATGACGAAGCTGCCCGCATCCGGAAGCTGATCCGCCCCAACGGCAGCGGCATCTCCCGACCCACGCCGCCCTCCATGACCGCCCCGAAGCCCGCGACACCGCCGCTGGCGGAGCCTGGCAAAGCGATCCTGGCCGTGAAGAAAGCGGCTCCTATAACGCCGCCGGCCACCGCGGCCGCCTCATCCGTTGCCGCACCTGAACCCCCCCCGGCCCGGCCGCCAGCTCCTCCGGTCATCGTTGCCCAGCCGGCCCGCCCTGCGGTTTCCCCGCCAGCGCCGGTGAAACCTGTTCTGGTGCAATCTGCCGCGCAACCTGCGGCTCAGAAGCCCCCCTCCACCACTCCGCCGCCAGCCAGGCCCACGGCGCCGCTGCCCACACGTGCGCCGGCCGCCGGCTCAGCGCCTCCCTCCCGGCCCCCTGCCGCGCCCCCTTCAGCTGCCGCCCCTTCGGCTGCCGCCAAGCCGGCACCCTCACGGCCGGTGGCCCCTCCCGCGCGCCCTGCCACCCCGGTGAGCAAGGCCCCGGCCATGCCGGCACGCAAACCCGAAGCGCCTGCGGCCAGCACGCCCACCAGCCCACGTCCGGTCGCCGCACCCGCCACCAGCCCCCGGCCCAGCACCAGCCCCCGGCCCGTGCCCCGCGGCAATGCCCCGTCGAGCCGTCCGGCGCCGCCGCAGCGCCCCAGCGCGCCGACCCGCGCCGACGGTGGCGGCAAGCCCCAGGTGATCGGTCGGGTGGCACCCGGTCAGCCCCAACCACGCCCGGCCGCACCCAGCCCCTCCGCCGGCACGAGCAACCGGCCGGCTCCGCCTTCGGGGCGGCCAGCCCTCAGCCAGCGCCCGGCTGGCGCCCCGCAGCGCACACCAGCGCCGAGCCCCCGGCCGGTGCAGGCCCGCAGCCCCCTGGAGCTGGTGGGCAAGCCAATCCGCCGCGACGCCGCTGGTCCTGGTGCTCCCGGCAAGCCGGGCCCGCCGATCCGGGCCGGCGGCATGCCTCAGGGCATGCGCAAGCCGGTGGCGCCCGGCGAGCTCATGCAGCTGCAGAAACCCGGCACCCGCCCCACTGCCCCGCCCCCGCGCCGGCCTGAACGCGGCGAGATCGCCAGCCCTGCCGATGCCGGCCCACGGCCCACGGCCACCCCACCGGCCGCGCCACGGCGCCCTGGCTTCCGCACACCCCAGCCGGCCGGGAAGGCCCGTCGCCCGGAATGGGACGACAGCGCCAAGCTCGAAGCACTGCGCAGCAAATCGCCGCAGAAGCTGCGCCAGAAGGTGCACATCATCGGCGAAAACGATGATGCGCTCACGGCGGAAACCGGCGGTTTCGCCGGCGAGCATGAGGCCCAGGTGCTTCAGGCCAGCCTGGCCCGCCCTGCCAAACCACGCACGCGCCAGAGCGCCCCGGCGGCCAAGCCGGTGGTGGCGATGCGCAAGCGCAAGAAGGAAACCACCCGCCAGCGCCAGCGGCGCCGGGCCATGGAACTGCGCGCCGCCCGCGAGGCCAAGGCCACCCGGCCGGAAATGCTGATCGTGCCGGAGGGCAACCTCACGGTGCAGGAGCTCGCCGATCGCCTGGGCGTGGAGAGCTCCGAGATCATCAAGTCGCTCTTCTTCAAGGGCATCATTGCCACGGTCACCCAGACCCTCGATCTCTCCACGATCGAAACCGTGTCTGAGGAGTTCGGCGTTCCCGTGCTCGAAGACGACGTCCAGGAAGCCGCCAAGAAGACGGTGGACATGATCGAGGAGAGCGATCTCCAGCACCTGATCCGCCGTCCGCCCGTGGTCACCGTGATGGGCCACGTCGACCACGGCAAAACCAGCCTGCTCGACGCCATCCGCAAGACCCGCGTGGCCGCCGGCGAAGCCGGCGGGATCACCCAGCACATCGGGGCCTATCAGGTCACGATTCCCCACGCCGGCGAAGAGCGCCGCATCACCTTCCTCGATACCCCGGGCCACGAGGCGTTCACCGCCATGCGTGCCCGCGGCACCAAGGTCACCGACGTGGCCGTGCTGGTGGTGGCTGCCGATGACGGCGTGCGCCCCCAGACCCTCGAGGCGATCAGCCACGCCCGTGCCGCCGAAGTGCCGATCGTGGTGGCGATCAACAAGATCGACAAGGAAGGCGCCCAGCCCGACCGCGTCAAGCAGGAGCTCTCCGCCCAGCAACTGGTGGCCGAAGACTGGGGCGGCGACACGGTGATGGTGCCGGTGAGCGCCATCAAGCGGGAGAACATCGACAAGCTGCTGGAGATGATCCTGCTGGTGTCGGAGGTGGAAGACCTCCAGGCCAACCCTGACCGGATGGCCAAGGGCACCGTGATCGAAGCCCACCTCGACAAGGCCAAGGGCCCGGTGGCCACCCTGCTGATCCAGAACGGCACCCTCCGCGCCGGCGACGTGGTGGCCGCCGGCCCTGTGCTCGGCAAGGTGCGCGCCATGGTCGACGACACCGGCAAGCGGGTGAAGACGGCGGGTCCGTCCTCGGCCGTTGAAGCCCTCGGCTTCAGCGAAGTGCCCACCGCCGGTGACGAGTTCGAGGTCTACCCCGATGAGAAGACAGCCCGCTCGGTGGTGGGGGAACGGGCCACCGAAGCCCGAGCCACCCGCCTGGCCCAGCAGATGGCCTCACGGCGGGTGTCGCTGGCCTCCATGTCGGGTCAGGCGAGCGAGGGCGACCTCAAGGAGCTCAACTTGATCCTCAAGGCCGATGTCCAGGGCAGTGTGGAGGCGATTCTCGGATCGCTCGAACAGCTGCCCCAGGGCGAGGTACAGGTGCGGGTGCTGCTCTCGGCACCGGGCGAGATCACCGAAACCGACGTGGACCTCGCTGCCGCCTCCGGTGCGGTGATCGTGGGCTTCAACACCTCGATGGCACCAGGCGCCAAGCGCGCCGCCGATGCCACCGGCGTCGATGTGCGCGACTACGACGTGATCTACAAGCTGCTCGAGGACATCCAGCTGGCCATGGAAGGCCTGCTGGAGCCGGAGATGGTGGAGGAAACGCTCGGCGAAGCGGAAGTGCGCGCGGTGTTCAGCATCGGCAAGAGCGCCGTTGCGGGTTGCTATGTCACCAACGGCAAGCTGCAACGCAACTGCAAGGTGCGCGTCCACCGCGGCAAGCAGATCGTGTTCGAGGGCGACCTCGACTCCCTGCGTCGCAACAAGGACGACGTCAAGGACGTGGCCACCGGCTTCGAGTGCGGCATCGGGTGTGATCGATTCGCCAACTGGCAGGACGGCGACCGGGTGGAGGCTTACAAGCTCGTCACCCAGCGCCGCACCCTCAGCACCAACTGACCATGATTCCCCGCAGCGAGCCTCTGCTGTGGATTCAACTGCTCGGCCTGGCAGCACTTCCCGCCGAATTGCTGCTGGCCTTCCTGTTGTTGGCCGGGGCTGACCCAGGCCCGCTGCCCGGCCTGGAGCGGGTGCTGTGCTGGTCGCTGGGAGCGTTGCTGCCGGCGGTGCTGTTCTGGCGCCAGCCACCCGATGTGTGGTCGCTGCTCTTGGTGCAGATCCCCTTGCAGGGGCGACGGGAGTTGCAGCGGCGCCTGAGTGCCTTGCAGGCACCCCTGGCGGTGAAGGTGGTGGGGGCGGCCGGCACGGCGTTGCTGCTGGCACTGGTCTGGCTGATGGACGATCGTGCCGGGCTGGCCATGGCCGTGTCACCACTGGCGGGCAGCTCCAGGCTGGTGACGCTGCTACTCACGATCCCCCTGCTGGCCGTCTGCCTGTGGCAGTGGCAGCAGCTGTGTCAATCCGCCTGGCTGCTGAGCCGGCCAGAAGCGGTGGTTGCAGGCGCGGCGCCAGGTGGCCTCAGCCTGGAGGCCACCGCCAGGGAGCGCCTCTGCCTGGGTCTGCCGCTGCTGCTGCCCGAGCCACTGCTGCTGGCCGAGCTGCTGCCCGCCCAGCCCCTCGCGATTCCTGCTCCAGCCACCAGCTCCAGCTCCTCACCCACCACCACTTCCATCACGGCCAGCGAGGTGGACTCAGCGATCGCGCCAGAGCAGAACGCCGAAGAGGAGCAGGGCTCCGCTCTGGATGATCAGGTCTCCTGAGGCCAGCTCTCCCCCCGCCGAGACCCGCATCGCCATGGTGGCCAGGCCGATCGCCGCAGATGCGCTGAAGGCAAACCACAGGCCTCGGCGCAGCCCGCGCCAGGGCGTGCGTGCTTCCTCCAGCAACCGGGCCCGCAGTTCGGGATCGAGCGGCCTGGGCGGGGTGGGTGGCATCGGCAGGCGCTGGGGTAGGGCTCGATGCTAGTTTCCATGGACTGCCGGTGTAGCTCAGTGGTAGAGCAACTGATTCGTAATCAGTAGGTCGTCGGTTCAAGTCCGATCACCGGCTTTCTCTTGATCATTCAACTCGCCGCAATTTTGGCGGCACCTCTTTATCTCTGACGAATGTTCAGGCTCACCATTGATCTGAGCAGCAATTCGTCAGTGTGACGATCAGTCAGGGTGACGATGGGCGTCATCCAGGGCGCCAGTGGGACGATCAGTCAGGATCACGATTTCCGCCGCCAGGATTGGTGTCACCATGATTGGCAGGATGACGTTCGGCGGCGTCGATCAATCGGGCTTCCCCACCTCCATTGGCTCTGGCTTTTGGCTTTGTTCTTGACGTTCAGTCGTTGGTGTCGCGTCGCGAACGCCAGAGTGTTCGTGTCAGAGACGAGGGGATAAGTCTCGGCAGCCGCGAAGGAGTGCTCGTAGCGCAGATGTGTAAGGGGGTGATCCTGCGGCGCGGCGTCGCCGGAGGGAAGGGAAGGCCGTCAGGTCGGGATGGGTAGGGAACGTCCGCCAGGGGCGGGATTGGCCATGAGCAGCATCAGCCGCTCAGTCTCTGCCTGGGCCACCAGCATCCGATCGAATGGATCACGGTGCGGCTGTGGGAAGGTTCCGGCCCGAAGCCGATGGACGCGGCGAATCCACAGACCCTGAACAAGGAAGATGGTGCGCTTCCTCGTTGCGCTGCGGAAAGGACACATCCAGCACCACGCACCCCTCGTCACTGCGGAAGGGGCCGTGCAGTTCCCCCGGAGGACGGCTGGCGTAATGGCCCGCCTCCAGCCAGATCCCGAAGGCGGCGTCGTGAAGGCGGCCACTCACGATGAAGATCTCCTCGGGAAACGTGTGGGCCTTGGCGCCGAAGGGGGTGGTGTCGGCTCCCGGCAGAAAGCGGGTGAGGCGGGTGATCTCGCCGCTGCTGGGGTCGTGGCTGAGGATCAGCTCCTGCACCTGGCCTTCCAGTCCTTCGATCCAGCGCCAGCGGTGCTGCTCCGCCGGCAACAAGGGATTCCAGTAGGTGATGGTGGATTTGCTCATGGCTGGAGCTGCAGATGGGCGGTGATCAACGGAGCCACCACGGCGGCGTGGGTCATCGCCAGATCGTGATCTCCCCCGGGGATCACGTGCAAGCGGCTGCGGGGGATCGCCTGCGCCAGCGCCTCGCCCACACCCACGGGACTGATCGGATCGGCATCGCCCCAGAGCAGCAGCACGGGCAGGCGCAGCTGGGACAGCTGGCCAGTGAGGTCAACCGCAGCCTCGCTGAACCAGGCTGGCAGGTCGGGGTGGCTGGCGCGGAAGCCCGGACGCCAATCGAGTGCGCCATGGCAGGCCATCGGCAGGCCGCCGGAGGTGGCAGCGAGCACCAGATGGGTCACTTGGCGAGGCCGCTGCAAGGCGGCCTGAACCGCCAGCACCCCGCCCATGGATTGGGCGATCAGCGCGCAGGGACCATCCAGCTGGGCCAGCACCTGTTGCAGCAGATCCCACCAGCCGTTGATGGCGGGGTCGCGGGGCGTGCCACCGAAGCCTGGCCAGCCCAGGTGGCGGTGCGGCAGGCCAGCCGCGCTCAACCGTTCAGCGACGGGATGCCAGAAGCAGATGTTGCCGGAGGCTCCGGGGAGAAACAGCAGCCGCTCGGGCGCTGCTGCCGGGATGCGTTCCATGCGGCTTCTCCCCACCACGCTTGATCCTGCCGGACGTTCTCATGGGTGCCCACGCGCTGAGGGAGCGAATCCGCCGCCAAAACCGCGCTCAACGCCGAGGCCGGTGGGTCTGTTCTGGGCTGGAACTGTTCTGGACTGGACTGGAACTACTCAGGCCTTGAGGGCTGCCGGGCCGGCAGGCTGCCGGCGATGTTCCTCGCGGGCAAGGCGCAGATCGTGGCGGGTGACGGCGTAGCCAAGCTTGCGGGCCACCAGCAGGAATTCCTTCAGGGAGCGGCAGTGACGCAGCGGTGATCGCAGCGCCGGATCCTGCTCCGCTTCGGCCACCAATCGCTCCAGTTCGCTCCAGCTCATGGCGCCCGCTGCATTTGCTTCAGCGTTGCCGCAAGCAGCGGTGGCGGCAAGTGGCCGCGCAACAGTCCGACGTCGTCAAGCCAGCACCGGCTGCACGAACGGCGCTCAAGGGGAAGCGGCGCAGTCGTCGTGGCTGACTTCCAGCTGCAGCGTGCTCTGCCGGATTCCCAACGCCAGTAACCGCTGGCGGGCTTCTGTCAACAGAGCGCGGCCATCATCGGTGGATGCATGGTCGTGGCGCACCAGATGGGCTGTGAGTGCCAGCCGGGAGGTGCTGACCCCCCAGACGTGCAGATCGCGTACGTCGACCACATCCGGCAACTCCAGCAGCGCCGCGCGGATCGCCGCCAGGTCGGTGCCACGCGGCGCGGCATCGAGGCTCACGGCAATCGCCTCACGCAACAGAGAAAGGGCGCTGATCATCACCACGATGCCGACCCCGATGGCGGTCAGGGGATCCAGCCAGGCCCACTGGGTGAGACCGACCAGCAGGGTGCTGACCAGCACGGCAACGGACACGGCCGCATCGGTGAGCAGATGCAGCACAGCTGCGCGCTGGTTGAGGTCGTGGTGATGGTGCTGGCCGAACAGGCGCGCCGAGAGCAGGTTGATGACCACACCGGCCGCCGCCGCCCAGGCCACTGGCGCAGGATGCAGCGCCACGGGCGTAGACAGCCGCTCGATGGCTTCCACCACCACCACGCCACCGGCCACCAGGATCAACAGCCCGTTCGCCAGCGAGGCCATATGGGTGGTGCGGCCATAGCCGAAGGTGAAGCGTCCGCTCGCCGGCCGCTGGCTCAGCCGCTCCGCCCCCCAGCCGAGCGCCAGACCCACCACATCTCCGAGGTTGTGCAGGGCGTCACCGACCAGGGCCAGGGAGCCGAAGCTCAGGCCGATCACCAATTGCAGGCTGGTCAGCACGGTGTTGAGCAGCACGCTCCACTTGAAGGCGCCGGCAGGGCTGCCGCCGTGCTGGTGGCCGTGGGAACGGCCGTGAGATTGGTTGGGGTTGGGGTGGCGGTCGTGGTCGCTCGGAGCGCCGGAGGGTGAGGAACGATTCGCGTTCACCGGTGGCCCCTGCGGTCGTAGGAAAGCTAAACGGCGCTCAGGAGCCCATCACGGGCATGGGCTTGCTGAAGGGGTCATCTGATGGGGTTCTGCAGAGCCTTTCCCGGTGTGAATACTCAGAGGCGTACAGGGATCCGGCTTCTGATGCGTGAAGGCAATGATGCCGGTGAATCTTTTTGCGGATGATGCTGACGGGTCCTGCTACGGACGATGTCTGCTGATCCTTGCTCCGTGCTCCCTGCGGAGGCTTGCTCTGGATTTCCTGCCGATGCAGGATCAGGGTGAGACCCGCGGATGGTTGCTCCTGATCCTTCCTTGTGCTGACTGCTGCTGACAGAGCCATGCCACTTTCCACGTGTTGAAGCGAGGTAAATCCGCTGCATATCGCATCGGACTACACGTGATTGCAGCGCCTGAAACGCTCACTTACCAGTCATTCTGTCGTTCCAATTCGAACGCTCAAGCAAGCGATCTGAAGCCTCTTCCTTGTGAAAGAGTGGAAACATCGGGAGCCAGTCATGGGGCAGCAGCAAGCCGTCACAGGCATGGGAACCATTCTTTGCGCGGATGGCGTGGCGTTCCGCGTATGGGCGCCCAATGCCAGGGGGGTGGCCGTGATCGGCACCTTCAACGATTGGGACAGCCGCGTGACTCCAATGCAAGCGGAGGAGGGAGGCTATTGGTACGCCAAGGTGGCGAATGCAGGGATTGCTGATCAATACAAATACGCCATTGATACCGGCAAAGACACAGTTTCCCGCATCGATCCCTATGCCCATGAGGTGACCAACTCCGCAGGGAATGGGGTGATTCATGATCCCAGCTTCCACTGGGGAGAAGACAGCTTCTCCATGCGCGGCTGGAACGAGCTCGTCATCTACGAGCTGCATGTTGGCACCTTCAATGACGAATCGAGCGGCCCAGGCAAATTCATGTCGATCACAGCTCGGCTGGAGCACCTGAAGCGACTTGGCATCAATGCCATTCAGATCATGCCAGTGAGCCAGTTCGCAGGGATGCGCTCCTGGGGCTACAACCCATCCAACATCTTTGCAGTGGATTCGGATTACGGCGGATCCCTGGGCTTCAAGCAGTTCATCAAGGAATCCCATGCGGCTGGCATCGCAGTGATCCTTGATGTTGTTTACAACCATTTCGGCCCCAGCGACCTGGATCTCTGGCGATTTGATGGCTGGTGCGAAAACGATCAAGGAGGCATCTACTTCTACAACGACCACCGCGCGCTCACGCCCTGGGGGGCAACCCGTCCCGATTACGGCCGCGGGGAAGTGCGTCAATACATCCTCGACAACGTGCGCATGTGGATCACGGAGTACCACCTCGATGGCCTGCGCCTCGACAGCACGCTGTTCATCCGAAGCATCGATGATGCGGGCACCGAAGATCTTCCGGACGGTTGGAGCCTGTTGCAGGCCATCAATGAAACCACCGCTCAGCTTCAACCCGGCTTCCTGACCATCGGCGAAGATCTGGAAAGCAACGCCTGGATCACCAAGGATGTAGGCGCTGGAGGCGCTGGCTTCGGTTCGCAGTGGGATCCGCATTTCGTGCGAGCGATTCGCCAGGCGATGATCACAACGCAGGATGAAAGCCGTTCCTTGCACAGCATTCGAGAGGCCATCCTTTACCGCTACAACGACGACGCCTTTGAGCGCGTGATCTACAGCGAATCCCACGATGATGTGGCCAACGGGCAGTCACGTGTACCGCAGGATGTCAACCCCGACGATCCCACGGGTTGGTTTGCCCAGAAGCGCTCCACCATGGCAGCAGCCCTGGTGCTGACCTCGCCGGGCATTCCCATGCTCTTTCAGGGGCAGGAGTTTCTGGAGGGGGGCTGGTTTCGTGATTCGGTGCCCATCGACTGGGACCAACGGGATGAGTTCCGGGGGATTGTGCGGATGTACCGGGATCTGATCCGCCTTCGTCTCAACCGTGAGGGTGTGTCACGTGGGCTGTGTGGGCAGTTCACCCAGGTGTTTCACCTGAATGAGGAGCGCAACGTGATCGCGTTTCACCGCTGGGATCAAGGTGGTGCGGGAGATGATGTGGTGGTGATCGCCAACCTCCTCAACGGCTTCCAGGACAACTACACCGTGGGCTTCCCTGGAGCAGGCACCTGGGAGCTGCGCTTCAACAGCAACTGGCAGGGCTACAGCGATCTGTTCGATGATCACCTCTGCGGTGACGTTGAAGCAGTGGCGCAGAGCAGAGACGGGCTTCCCTGGTCAGCCGCCGTGGCACTGGCGCCCTACAGCGTGCTGATCTATTCCCAGGCGGCGGCCACGGGGCGGACAGGCCCGTCTGGGGCACCCCATTGACGGCCAGACCTTGCCACTGAACCCGCTGCTCGAGGCGGCGGATCCGCCGGTGTTCCGCGTCGTGCGCCCCACCGGCCGCTCGGCGGTGCTGCTCACGGCCGACCACGCCGGCCGTGCCATTCCGCGTCGCCTGAACCGCCTCAACCTCAGCGACACGGTGCTTGACACGCACGTTGCCTGGGATCTGGGGGTGGCCCAGCTGGGGCTGGGGCTGTCGGCGCGGCTCGACGCCTTTCTGATCCTGCACAACTACTCACGGCTGGTGATCGACGCCAACCGCCCTCCGGAGGCGCCCGATTCGATCGTGTGCCTCAGCGAGCACACCCCCATCCCCGCCAACGCCGACCTCTCCGCAGACGAGCGGCAGCAGCGGCTGGAGGAGCTCTTCCAGCCCTACCACCGGCGCATCGGCGCCGAGCTGGAGGCCCGCCAGCAACGGGCCCGGCCCAGCGTGCTGGTGGCGCTGCACAGCTTCACGCCAGTGCATGCCGGCGACGTGCGTCCCTGGCATGTGGGCGTGCTGCACGGCCGCGATGGCCGCCTGGCCGGACGGGTGCGCGAGCGGCTGGAGCGGGAGCAGGGGCTGTGCGTGGGCAACAACGAGCCCTACGCGGTCTGCGACGCCAGCGATTACACAGTGGTCGTGCATGGCGAGCAGCGCCGGATTCCGCATGTGGAACTGGAAATCCGCCAGGACCTGCTGGCCAGCGACGCCGGGCAGCGCGAGTGGGTGGAGCGGCTCGCCGCCGTGCTGCTGGATGCGCTGACAGAGGGATTCCCGCCGCTTCCCTGAGAGCAGACGTTCTTAAGCTGGGACATGGAAAGACCTGAACGCCCCACCCCGCCGCCAGCGGAACCAATCCCAGCGGAACCGACGCCACCGACTCAGCCGCTGCAGATTCGCGTGGGGTTTGATCTGCTGCTGCGCTGCCAGCGGCCCACGCCGATGATCGTGATCCTGGGGGTGCATGACTCCCGCGCCGGCGATCTGCTGGAAGCGGACCCGCTGCAGTTATCGCCGCAGGTGCCCTGCCAGTCGTACGTGGACACCTACGGGAACCACTGCAACCGGCTGCTGGCCCCCGCCGGGCCGATGCGCCTGCGGGGCCGTGGCCTGGTGGCCGACAGTGGCCTGCCGGATCCGGTGCTGCCCTGGCTGGAGCAGCAGCCGGTGGAACTACTGCCGGATCACGCCTTGCTGTTCCTGCTGGCCAGCCGCTTCTGCGAGAGCGACCTACTCACGGACTTCGCCTGGTCCCAGTTCGGCCAGGCGCCCGAAGGCTGGGGGCGGGTGCAGGCGATCTGCGATTTCGTGCATCAGCACGTGCGCTTCGATTACAACCGCTCGAGCCCGACAAAATCGGCCCTGCAGACCTTCGAAAGCCGCGTGGGGGTCTGCCGTGATTTCGCCCATCTGGCCATTGCCCTCTGCCGCTCCATGAACATCCCGGCGCGATACTGCACCGGTTACCTGAGTGACATCGAGGTGCCACCGCCCCATACCGCCATGGATTTCTCGGCCTGGTTCGAGGCCTATCTCGGCCAGGGCTGGCACGTGTTTGACCCACGCAACAACACCCCGCGGATCGGGCGGATCCTGATCGCCCGGGGCAGGGATGCGGCGGATGTGGCCCTCACCACCAGCTTCGGGCCGTCGGTGCTGGAGTCGTTCGAGGTATGGGCGGCATGACTTACTGCGTGGCGGTGCTGCTGGAGAGCGGCATGGTGTTCGCCTCCGATTCACGCACCAATGCAGGCCTGGATGATTTCGCCAGCTTCTGCAAGATGACGGTGTTCGAGCGGCGCGGCGATCGGGTGCTGGTGCTGCTCAGCTCCGGCAGCCTGGCCGGCACCCAGGCGGTGATCAGCCTGCTGCGTCAGCGCGCTGACGCCGACGACGGCACGCCCAACGTGTGGACGGCCCGCACCATGTTCGATGTCATGGGCCTCGTTTCCGATGCGGTGCGGGCGATCGAAGAGCGCGATGGCCCTTTCCTCAAGGGGGCGGCCGGCGGCTTCAATGCCTCCTTCCTGGTGGGCGGGCAGATCAAGGGGGAAGCACCACGCCTGTTCCGCATGTACGCCGAAGGCAACTTCATCGAGGCCAGCGAAGGCACCCCGTTCCTGCAGACCGGCGAGGCGAAGTACGGCAAACCGATCATCGACCGGGTGATCGACCGCGACACCACCCTGGCGGAAGCGGCCAAATGCGTGCTGGTGTCGTTCGACTCCACCATGCGCAGCAATCTGTCGGTAGGGATGCCGATCGACCTGCTGCTCTACGAGCGGGACAGCCTGGCGATCCAGCAGCGCCGCCGCTTCGCGGAAGGAGATAGCTACTTCAAGCAGCTGAGCGGCGAGTGGAGTGCGGGCGTGCGCAAAGTGTTCCGGGAGCTGCCAGAACTCGCCTGGTAAGCAGGTCAACCCTGCCACGCTGTTCTCACCATGGGGCGGCCTACCTAGCCTGGAGAGATACCGCCGGAGCCGACCGTTGGACCTGGTGGCGATTTCTCTTGTGGTGCGCTGGTTGCTGGGCTGGGCCCTCTGCCAGCGGCTCACGCGGCTTCCCGAGCGCCGGCTGCAGGGCGAGCAGACGATTTCCGTGCTGATCCCCGCCCGGGACGAGGAGCGAACCCTGCCCAACCTGCTGCCAGCCCTGCAGGCTCAGACCCTCAAGGGGTTGGAGGTGATTGTGGTCGACGATCACTCCAGCGATCGCACGGCAGCCATCGCCCGGTCCGCCGGTGTGAAGGTGATGCAACCGCCGCCGCTGGCCGAGGGCTGGTGCGGCAAGACCTGGGCCCTGCACCATGGCGTGCGCGCCAGCACGGGCGAGATCCTGGTGTTCCTCGACGCCGACACCGAGCCGCGGCCCGAGTTCCTGGAGCGGCTCCTGGCCACCCGTCAGGCTCTGGGCGGGCTGGTGTCGGTGCAACCGTTCCACCGCACCGAAAAGCCCTACGAACAGCTGTCGATGCTGTTCAACCTGGTGGGGTTGATGGCGGTGCCGATGGGGCCGGGGTGCGGGGTGGCGTTCGGTCCGGCGATGGCCACCAGCCGGGCCGACTACGACCGGGTCGGCGGCCATGAGGCGGTGGCAGGCAAGGTGGTCGAAGACTGGTTCATGGGCCATCTCTACGAAAAGGCCGGGCTGCCGGTGAGCGCCTACATCGGCGATGGGCTGATCGAATACCGCATGTACCCCGGCGGCCTCCACGACATGGTGGTGGGCTTCGCCAAGAACTTCGCCACCGCCGCCGGTGAGGTGCGCTGGCTGTGGATGCTGGCGGTGTTGCTGTGGCTGTCCGGTCTGTTCTGGGCGGCCTGGTGCCTGCCGGCGGCCTTGCTGGGCTGGCCGATGGTGGGGGATGCCTCCCTGGCACCCAACCTGGTGCTCTACCTGGCGTTCGCCCTGCAGCTGCTGGTGATCACCCGGCGGGTGGGTGATTTCGGCTGGATCTGCCTGATCTTTCCGCTGCCGGTGCTGTTCTTCCTGGCGGTGTTCCTTTTGGCCATTCTGAATCTTGAGCGCGGCACGATCGAATGGAAAGGCAGGCGTTTTCCAACGCGCTAGCGGCCCTCGCCTGTGCGTTGGGCTGGTTGCTGTGGTCGCTGCTGATCGGCTGGCTCGCTCAGCGGCTGCCGCTGGCGGCCCTTGAGCGGGACACCTGGCTCACCGCTCGGCGACCCTGGCCGGAAACGACCCAGGGCTACGAGCGCCGGCTGGGAATCCGGCGCTGGAAATCCCTGCTGCCCGATGCCGGCGACGCCTTGCCGGGTGGAGTGCGCAAAAACACCCTGGTACGGCGGGATGCCGCCACCCTGCAACGGCTGGTGGCGGAAACCCGGCGCGCCGAGCTGGTGCACCTGGCGCTCTGGCCCTTCTGGCTGCTCACGGCCCTGTGGTTGCCGCCGCTGGGTGCGTGGATCAGCCTCGGCTTCGCCACCCTGTTCAACCTGCCCTGCCTGTGGCTGCAGCGCTACAACCGCCTGAGGCTGGAGCCCGTGCTGCGGTCCCTGCGGCGGCAGCACACAGCGGACGGCTGCAGGGGCAACGGCGAGGAAGCCTGAAGTGGCACTGGCCTGGGGTGGTGCACAGCCATGAGAAAGCCCGATGGCAAGGCCACCGGGCTTCGCTCCTCTGGGGTGTGACGATCAGGCCAGGGTCAAGGACAGGCGTGATCTCAACACGGGTGAGTGAGATGAACCAAGGGCGAATCAATCGATTCGCAAAAGATGAAGTTGTGGGACGGAGTTGCTGCCGCTGGCACCTGGGGCCATGGTGATCAACGGAATGGCTTCATCCATACCCATGGGCACCTGAAACGATGCATTGGGTGGCTGCAAAGAGCAACCATAAAGCCACAATGTCCTGCGAGACTGTTGGAGCAGGGTCCGAAACGTCAGCGCACTCCTGATTGATGTTCAGGGGGAGTATCTGCCAAATGGTGCCTCCGAATCCCAACAAATGAATCATGGAACGGTGGGCCGAAACCGTCCATCGCTCTGTACATCTGTTCATGCTTGCGCCGGTCACTGCCGGATCCACACCTCCGCCAAGGCGGCATCCGTGGAAGCGAAGAAGCGGGTTTCGGCGGTGATGAAGCGGGAGGTGGCCTTTTCGGCCAGCTTCTGCCACACCTTGTTGCCCACCAGGGCCACACGCCGGATCGCCCGGTGATGGTCGCGGATCAGCCCCAGGTGGCGGCTCAGCGCCGCCAGCCCAGCCCAGCCGTCAAAGGCGCTCAACTCGAGCAGCAGCCGCACGCCGTCGAGGCCGGCGAAAGCCGCCGCGATCTCCTCCTCAGCGTGGGCGTAGGCACCGGCATCCAGCGAGCCGATCAACCGCACCGTCACCACATCGGCGTCACGGGACACCTGAATGAGGCCGAGGGCCTCGCTCAGCCAGCGGCGCGCCTCCTCAGACTCGGCATTGCCGAACACCCGCACGGGGTAGGGCAGGGCCACGGCGATGGCCGGCAGGCCGTGCCGCATCCAGGCCACATCGGTGACCACAGCCAGCCGCTCAAAGCCGTCCCAGTGCCGCAATCCCTCTTTGGTGTCTTCCCAGGCGGCCCCCAGGCTGAAGCCTTGAAAATCGTCTCCGAGGCAGGCCAGCGCCTTGATGCGGTCGTGCTCCTCCAGTGCTCGATCCAACGCCGGAGTGAGCACAAGATTGTAATCATCGGCCGTGATCTTTCCTCTGAACTGAAAACCAAGTGTGCCTTCCGGCAGATCATCGATGGTTTCAATCATGGGGCCTACAGCCAGGAAGATCCATGGCAACCGTAGCCATCGCTCAGCAAACGGCCCACGCACCGAGCCGCAACACACGCCTGCAGCGAAAGCGCTGCAGATTGCAACAACCAAGGGAAGGCGCTGCTCAAGCGGGGATGGCGCTGCTGAGTGATGGCGCACGCGCTTGGGAAGCGCATTTGGTACAACAGCGCCGTGGCCAATCAGGGCACGTTGCAGGAACGGACGTGCTGATTCTCTGTTGCTTCAGAGGCTGAAGATCGAGCTCAGCATGTGCCTCCTTGCACCAGCAGCAGAAACGGGTTGCCCTCTGGATCGACCATCCAGGCTTCCGCTCCGAACGGCTCCAGCCGCGCCGGCTCCAGTTCAGCGGCCCCCCGGGCCAGCAGCTGCAGCCGCCAGTCGTGCAGCACCTGCAGGGCTGGCTGTGCTCCGGCCGCCCGTGTCGCGCAGATCCCCAGCCGGCCGTGCTGCCGCGGCCTGGGCCGCCGTGACGACGGGGCGTAGATCTCCAGCCGGCCGCCGGAGGGCAGCGGCAGGCACCAGTGCCGCGCGCTCAGCCCCGGCTGGGGTGTGCTGTCGAGCAACAGCCCATAGAAACCGGCGAGCTGCTTGGGATCGTCAGCCGCCAGCACCAGCGAATTCTCGATCGGGCCCGCTTGGGAACTGGAAGTCACCGGATTGTGAGCAACACACCGCCGCCAGGATGGCGTGGCCGCTCGCGGCAGGAAGGCGCCGCTGCCAGGCTGCGCCAGCCATTCACAGCAGGCGGACATCGCCATGGTTCAGCAGGTGTTGAGCGCAGCCCAGCGGGCGAAGCTCGATGGCTCCGACGACGCCTTGTTCTATGCGGAGCCCCGTTTCGTTCAGCATCTCGATGCCAGCTTCCGCAGCAGGCTCACGGCGCTCTACCGCGAGCGCATTCCCCCTTGCGCGGTGGTGCTGGATCTGATGAGCAGCTGGGTGAGCCACCTGCCCGAAGGCCTCACCTACGACGAGGTGATCGGCCATGGCCTCAATGCCCGGGAGCTGGAAGCGAATCCCCGGCTGGATCGTCACTGGGTGCAGAACCTCAACCGCGACCAGGTGCTGCCCCTGGCCGATGCCAGCGTGGATGCGGTGCTGATCGTGGCCGGTTGGCAATATCTGCAGCAGCCGGAAGCGATTGCCGCCGAGTTGCTGCGGGTGATGCGTCCGGCCGGGCAGGTGATCGTGGCCTTCTCGAACCGGATGTTCTTCCAGAAGGCCCCCCAGGTGTGGACCGACGGCAGCGACCGGGACCACCTGGAGATCGTGGCCCGGGTGCTGGCCGCCCAGAGCTGGACGGTGGAAGCGGTGATCGCCGAAGACACCCCTGCCCAGGGGCCGCTGGGCTGGCTGGGCGGCAAGGGAGATCCCTTTTTTGCGGTGATCGGCCGCAAGGCCAGCCTCTGAAGGGCGGCCGGCGGTGATGCAGCGCTGGGCCGTGTTCAGTCCGTGCCGGAGCTACCGGTATGCGCTCGGGCGCCGCTGGTCGGCCGCGCCGGTGGTGCTCATCGTGGGCCTCAACCCCAGCAGCGCCGATGGTCACAGCGACGATCCCACGGTGCGGCGCTGTGTGGCCTTCGCGCGCAGCTGGGGCTATGGGGGGCTAAGGCTTGGCAACCTGTTCGCCTTTCGCGCCACCGATCCCCGCAGCATGCTGACGGCCACCGATCCGGTGGGTCCCGCCAACGACCGCTGGCTGCAGCAGCAAGCCGAAGGCGCCGCTCTGGTGGTGGCGGCCTGGGGCGTGAAGGGCCGCTTTGCCAGTCGTGATCAGGCTGTCCGCAGCCTGCTGCCGGCGTTGCACTGCCTCCGGCTCAGCCGCCAGGGCTGCCCCATGCATCCGCTCTATCTGCCCGCCCAGCTGCGGCCACTGCCCTGGCCAGGCCGTTGAGTGGTGCAAGGCAGGTGGTGGACTCAACCGGCCGGCGGGGCGGGGGCAGGGCGGGCATGAGAAAATCTGACCACCCCCGCGGGGCACCTGGAGAGGTGGTCGAGTGGTTGATGGCTCTGGTCTTGAAAACCAGCGAGGCGAAAGCCTCCGTGGGTTCGAATCCCACCCTCTCCGTTTCCAAAAGCTCCTGGCCTGGCGCCGGTCCCCGCCGGTCGTGCCCGGCTCAGCGCCGCCGGCCCGTGGCCATCACGCCCAGCCCCGCCAGGCTGAGCAGCCCGCCAGCGGCCAGAAAGGCGAGCGTCTGCAGAAGCAGCAACAGCACGCCGAGGGCAGAAAAGAAACGGATCTGGATGCGCGCCTTGATCAACAGGGTGAGCAACAGCAGCACCGTGGCCTTGAGGCTCAGCACGGCAGCACCCCTGAGCGGGCAGAAGGGGTTGGGAAGCATCGCCGAACCACGGATTGTTCCAACTCTGGACGAACCCAGCCCACAAACGCGAGCGCAGATCTGCCCAGCGGTGGAGCCTGGGGGTGCGAAGCGGCGTGTCGCGCGCGGGGCCACAGGCGTCGCCAACACGGAGCAGGCCTCAGGCGCGGCGTCGGCTCACACCCCTTGCGCCGCAGCTGTTTGGGAGGAAAAAGGGAGAGCGAGGAAGACTGTTACGATAGTCACAATCCCTGCAGCGAAGGATTCCCATGGCCATCACGCTTGAAGACGCTCGCGGCATTTTTCCAACAACGCTTTCAGCGGATGTCGTGCCAGCCACGATTGCGCGCTTCAACCAACTGAGCGCTGAAGATCAGCTCGCTCTGATCTGGTACGCCTATCTGGAAATGGGAAAAACAATCACCATTGCGGCTCCCGGCGCCGCTCGGATGCAGTTCGCCGAGCCCACCCTCAACCAGATCCGTCAACTCAGCTTCCAGGATCAGTCGCAGGTGATGTGCGATCTGGCCAACCGCGTGGATACTCCGATCTCCCGCACCTATTCGATCTGGTCGCCGAACATCAAGCTTGGCTTCTGGTATCGCCTCGGCGAATGGATGGAGCAGGGCACCGTGGCCCCGATTCCCCAGGGGTATCAGCTGTCGGCGAACGCCGCCGCCATCCTCAATGCCATCAAGGGTCTGGAAGGCGGTCAGCAGATCACCGTGCTGCGCAACGCCGTGGTCGATATGGGCTTCGACCCGAACAAGATCGAAGATGCCGAGCGGATCGCCGAGCCGGTGGTGCCCCCCACCGAGCCCGCCCAGCGCAGCGAAGTGAGCATCAAGGGAGTGAGCAACACCACCGTGCTCTCCTACATGAACCTGCTCAATGCCAACGATTTCGACGCGTTGATTGAGCTGTTCCTTCCCGACGGTGCTCTTCAGCCCCCCTTCCAAAGGCCCATCGTGGGCAAGGCAGCTGTGCTGCGCTTCTTCAAGGAAGATTGCCAGAACCTCAAGCTGCTGCCTGAGCAAGGCGTCACTGAGCCCGCTGCCGATGGTTACACCCAGATCAAGGTGACGGGTCGGGTGCAGACCCCCTGGTTCGGCGCCGGCGTGGGTATGAACGTGGCCTGGCGCTTCCTGATCGATCCTCAGGGGAAAATCTTCTTCGTGGCGATCGATCTGCTGGCCTCCCCCAAAGAGCTGCTCAATTTCATCCGCTGAGCCCGTCGCGGAGCACTCCGCCTGATACCACCGAACAGCCTCCTGGGCCCTGCCCGGAGGCTGTTCATCGGTGCATCGGTCCTTGATCAGGCCAGAAACAGCCTCGGTCCACGCTGCCAAGCCTGCGCTCTCTGAAATGCCCCTGGCTACACCACGGGGGCTGAAGCTTTCAGGCCGGTGCCTTTCCAAGGTGGCCATCACCGCCGCCATGGAACTGCCTCCAAGCAGAGGGGTGGTGGTACAAACGCACGTGCCGTGTTGAACGCGCTGCAGCTTCCATCCGGAAGCACCTGAGAGCAGCTGCTGCTCCAAAGCGGCCGCCGCACCAACGGACAGGCCAACCGGCTTGTCACATCACACCATCAAGCCTCATCGCAACGGCGCGCTGGCCTCACAACAACCAGCGAGGATCCTCAAGTGCGCTTGTTTCGGCCGATCGTCATGGGAACCGATGCCTCGGTTTCGGTCCCGCCGTCCATGGGCGCCGAGCAGCGGTCGTGGGTGGGGCTCGCCCTGGCGGCACTGATCGTGGTCGCCTGGCTGGCCAGCCTCTTGCTGCTGCTGCAGGTAGATCTCACTGCCCTGCTGGCCACGGGCCGCCACACTCCAGCCCAGGAGCTGGCACACTGGCGCCTGCCGCACACCTGGATCGCGGCGGCTGGGGTGGGCACCGAGATTCTGGTGCGCACCTTTCTGCAGACCGGGCTGTTCATCGTCGCCCACGACGCCATGCACGGCAGCCTGATACCGGCGCGCCCACGCTTGAACCACCGCCTGGGCCGTTTGGCGCTGACGCTCTACGCCTGCCTTCCCTACGGCGACTGCCTCAGGAAGCACCGCCAGCATCACCAGGCTCCCGGGAGCCCAGGCGATCCCGACTTCCACGACGGTATCCGTTCCCATCCTGTCAGTTGGTACCTGCACTTCATGCGGGGATACCTTTCAATGCCCCAGATTGTCAGCCTGGCGGCTGCCTGGATCTGTACTGCAGCAGTGATGCCATCAGCAGCTCCAGCAATTCAACTCAATATCGTTGTGTTCTGGGTCGTGCCATTGGTGCTCAGTTCCGTGCAGTTGTTTGTGTTCGGCACCTATCTTCCTCACCGCCACGGCCAGGCGGGTGATGGTCTCACTCACAGGGTGGAAAGCCTGCAGCTGCCTGCATTGATCTCCCTGGTGAGTTGTTATCACTTCGGCTTTCACTGGGAGCATCATCAACATCCAGAGGCTGCCTGGTACGAGCTGCCTCGCCTGCATCGCAGATACTGGTCGCACAACGGTCACCCACGGCTACAGGGTGAGTAATTTTACCTAGCACCTACGAGCAAAGTAGCCTCCGCCGAGTGCCTCTCAGTCGGATTTTTGATGTGTTAGGGTCTCAATAACACAAAGTCAATTCTGAAGAAAGGTGGAAGTGAGCCACTCCGGCTGGACGCCCGAGGAAAAAGAAGCAGCCCAGAAAGCAGTGGAGTTGGCCTATCAACGCGAAGTGGCTGCGTTGATCGCCACTCTCCAGAATCGCGTGGAGCAGGCAGCCAGTCCCAACGACGTGTGGAGCTTGCATGATTTTCTGAGTGCTAAACGTCACGAGATGGATGGCAAGTTTGACCTCAGAGATTCCTCCCTTATCTTCATGTTTGCCACCCTCGTGAAAGATGGGCTTCTCCATGTGGGTGAACTTGAAGGCATCGAGAAAGAAAAGCTCGTGAAGATCTCCGCCTTGGCCCGATTCTGAGCCCCTATGGCGACAGAGCCTGGCCTGGTTCCGGCAGCGGTCAGCTGAATCCGGGATCCCCGGCGGCCCCCAGAGCTCCAGCCACCACATGCCACTCGTGCAGGATCCAGCTCACGCTGCCGGCCTGAATGAGTGGATCGCTTCGCACGATGGCTTCCGCTTCCTCCCAGCTACCCGCCTGGAACAGCAACATGCCTCCTGCCCCAGGTTGGCCTTTGCACTCCTGCCAATAGCCGGTGCTGGGGCAGTGGCCACGGACCTTCAGTTCCCGCACCCAGGCGAGATGCGCCTGAAGGTGCTGGTCGAAATGGCGGCGATCCACCGTGCCCTCTTCCAGCTTCACAAACCAGCGCATGTCAACTCTGTGGTGGTGAGGCGAACAGGTAGCCCTGAAAATGGGTGACACCTTTCTGCCGCCAGTGGCTGAGCTGGCTCTGCGTTTCGATTCCTTCCATGATCACGCGGGTGGGATAGCCCACCTCAAAACTCAGCAGAAACTCCACCATGGCATTCACGCGCCGGTCGCAGGTGAGCCGGGCATAGTGCAGGTCCACCTTGATGAAGTCGGCCGGGTAGCGGAACAGATAGGAGAGGGCGGCATAGCCACAACCGAAGTCGTCGATCGCCACCCGCACCCCCAAGCGGCGGAGGCGGCAGAAGAAATCCAGCCACACAGACTCCTCACCCAACAACGCCGTTTCCGTGATTTCCATCACGATGGTCTGACGGACTGGGGCAGGGGCGGCCTCAAGGATGTCGAGGATTCCGTTGCGGTGCAGCTCCGATTGGATAGTGAGCGCAGAAAGGTTGGTAGCGATCAGCGGCAAAGGCTGAGCCTCCGGCCCTGACATACGCACCAGCCCCACCTCACCACGCTGCCGAGATTCAACGGGCAACTGGCACTCTCCCGTCAGGGGCACATCCTTGACAGCTTCAGCGCTGAAGGAGAGGGCCTTGCGCAACATGGAGCGATCGATCAGATGAATGGCCGACGTTCGCTCCAGCGAACGAATCAAATCCTGGAGCGGCACATCGGGGTGCTGATTCCTGGAGGGCGAGAAAAGCATTTCGCGATAGGCAATGCGCTGCTGATTGCCATCAAAAAGAATCACATTCTCCAACCTGTAATGGTGGTCAATGAAACTCTCTGCCAACTGCACAACTTTAAAATCCTGGCTGCTCTGGTATCGCAGCAAAGCGGGCTGCTCAGCAGCATCCGCATCCAGGAAAGCTGGCGGAAAGTGATGCTTCATCTGTCGATTCATGGAAATGAGATCCAGAATCTGTTCTGCGATGCGATCAGGCTTCAGCCACGTCAGGTTGGAATTCACATCCGCCCGGATGACCGCGTGGACGTTGTCGGTCGCCCGATCGATGATGGCCTGCACCTGCGCCACCAGCTCCTCCCGGGTGGCTGCCAGGTGGCGGTCCAGCGCTTCCGGCAGCGGCACCACCGCCACCAGGGCGAGCTCCTGGCTCCTGCACAGCAGCGCTGCCGGAAATGCGACGCTGAACCCTTCTTCCAGCAGCACCAGGGTGCGGTTCAGTGCCTCCAGACCGCTGGGCACAGAGCCGTCGAAGGCGCGAATCAGAGGGGAGAGCACCACCAGCAGGGGCAGGGGGTGGGCTTTCACCAGCGCGGGCAGCAGGGGCAGGGCATCGGCAAGATCCGAGCTGGGCTGCAGGGCGTGCGGCAGGCCCTTCGGCCGCGCGACACGGAAGGCACGCGGGGCTGTGAGCAGCCCCCGCCGCGTGCCGTGGGAGCTGCGGCGCAGGGATCTCAGACGCAACAGACCCACCACACCGAGCCCGAGGCAGAGGGTGAACCAGGGGACGAGCACATCCAGCCCATAGCCCACCAGCAACTGCCTCCAGGGGACGGTCTGTTGGAGGCGCCACGGCGCGGAGGACGGCTCAAGATCGCTGATCGGAAACACTGGGGCAGAGGAGATACGCAGCCCCTCAACCCCGGAGCCCAGCAGTGGCACCGCGTCGACCGCGACGGAAAGGTTGTCGCGGATCTTGCCGAAGGCGCCGCGAAGGTTCGGGTCGTCATCGTTGACCATCACCTGTCCGAAGTGGAAGAACCAGCCCTTTGGCGAGTTCTGCGCGCCTTGATCGAGCACACCCGCAACTGCTCCGATCGCAAACACGTGAGCATCCAGACAGATCCAGCCATAGGCGGTGGCAGGCTCAAAGCGACGGAGCGCGATCACCCTGCTGAGCTTCTGGGCAACGCACCGCTGCAACTCCTGACGGGCCGCCGGACCCATGGCCTCTCCCCTGGGGCCTGACAACGAATCGAACAGGATCCGGCCATCCGCATCGGCGATCAGCATGTTCTGGCCGCCTTGGAGAATCTCTGAACCGGCCAGCCTTTCCTTCAGGGCATCCGCCGGACCACCAGCAACAGCGGCGTTGATCTGATCGTTTCGGCCCCATTCCTTGGCCATGAGCTTGTGCCATTGCACGCGCAACTGCAACAGATTGCTTTCCGCATGCCAACTGCGTTGCGCCTGCTGTGCCTGGCCATCCATGAAAAGGATGGTGGACACCACCAACACACAGGCGCCGGTGGCAACAAGCCCGAAGGCATCGGTAGTGATCGTGCGCGAATCCTCAACGGACAATCCCGACCAGCCCTTGCTGATGCTGCCCAGGACATTGCCCAGAACGGTGTGCGCTCTGCTCAGGCTTCGAGGCACAGAGAGGAACAAGCGCTCCGCTGTGTGATGGGTTCAATTGTGCCCGAGAAACGTCCCAAAGCAAGCCAGAAGCCGTGGTTCTCCTGAATGAGAAAAAGCTAAACGCGGCACGCAAGCCTGCAGGCTTTCAGGTGCGAGGACGTTCAGGCAGAGGTGCACGTTCTGGGTGCCTCATCACCATGCAGCAGCAGGGAAGATCAGGATTCGACCATGAGGCGAGACAACGCCATCGTGCCATGCACAAGTGAGAATCATTAGTCCCGCGCGCTACGCATTGACCCCGCTTGATGCCGCCGGGGAGGCATGGCAACCCTGAGCCGAGGGATAGAACGGAGAGGGTGGGATTCGAACCCACGGAAGGTTTCCCTTCAAACGATTTCGAGTCGTTCGCTTTCGACCACTCAGCCACCTCTCCAGGTGGTTCCAGGGAACCGATGGCCCTCCCCATGCCAACGAAGGCGCCGGAAGAGGCAGGGATCCAGGGAATGCAGAGCTGCCACTCCGGTGGGAGCCGCGGTCTGCATCGACCCAGCTTACGAAGCGGTCAGCCGGCAGCCCCAGCGAGGAAACCACTGGAACCGCTGGCCCTCCAGCCCGCCGGTGGGGACGGCCAGGCACCGCTCACCCAGCGCCTGGCTGTCCCCACCACCTCCAGGGCCTGTCGTTCAGCGTGCTGTGGCGCAAACCCAAGCCAGAGGCCGGCCAGATGAGGCGGCAGCGCTGGATGGCCCTCCGCCAACTGCTGCTGCCAGGCCCACACCGATTGGCGGTCGGGCAGCAGCAACCAGGGGTGGCGGCCCACCGTGAGCACATGGGCGGCGCTGCTGGCGGTGAGCGGCGCCAGACGCAACCCGCGGCTCTCCAGCCGCTGCCCGGGTTGCAGCGAGGTACTGCCGTCCCCGGCATCCAGCACCAGGGCACTCAGCCCCCGCCAGCAATCCCGATCCGCTGTGGCCACCGGATCCAGCAGCTGGATCCAGTCGAAGCGCTGCACCCCCAGGCCCACCGCCAGCCGGGCGGCGCTGGCGCAGCTCATCCCATCGGCGCGGCTGCTGAGCAGGGCGGCCCGGCCCTGATGGCGCGCGATCAGCAGATCGCCGCCCCATTGGTGCACCACCAGCAGCTGATCCCCCGCCAGCGCCGCCAGGTGCACGCCCATGGTGAGCGCCATGGCGCCCAGGCCCAGCGGGCGGGCCCAGCCCCGCAGCCGCCGCCCCAGTGCTGGCACCAACCAGGGCAGCAGCCCCAGCGTGAACAGGGCCACCAGCAGCGGCTGGGACCGTCCCACCTGCCACTGCGCCATCGGCAGGGCGGCGAAGGCCTGGGCCAGCCAGAGCAGCAGGGCCGTGAGCTGCCCGAGGGGCCAGGCGAACAGCGGCAGCAGCGGCGGCACCGTGACGGCCACCACGGCCGCCGCCATCGACCCGAGCGTGAGCGGGGTGAGCAGCGGCGCCACCGCCAGGTTGGCGGGCACGGCCCAGAGCGGCACCGTGCCGAAATGCAGCAGCTGCAGCGGCAGGGTCCAGAGCGAGGCGGCCAGTGGTACTGCCACCCCTGCAGCGGCCCAGCCCGGCAGGCGATGAGCCAGGGCCTGCTCCAGATCCCGGGCCGTGAGCATCAGGCCGGCGCAGGCGGCCACCGACAGCTGGAAGCCGATATCGAGCAACCAGCCGGGCTGGGCCAGCAGCATCAGCAGCACCGAGGCCAACAGGACACCCAGCGGGCGGCTGCGCTGGCCGCTCTCCAGCACGGCAAAGGCCACGGCCCCCATCAGCACCGCCCGCACCACCGAGGGCTGGGGGCCGGCCAGCAGCAGGAACAGCAGCATGGCGCCGGCCGCCAGCAGGCAACGGGGCAGGCGCGGCAGCCGCCGGCCCACGGCCATCACCGCGCCCAGCAGCACCGTGAGGTGAAAGCCGGAGGCTGCCAGCGCATGCGAAAGCCCCGCCACGCGGAACGACTCCCGCACCGCGGCCGGTAAGGGCACCACGGCGCTGCCCAGCACCAGGGCGGCCTGCACCCCACCCCGTTCCGGGCCGTCCTGCTTCAACAGCGCGGCGGCCATGCGCCGACGCAGATCCGCGGCCGGGGTGGCCGGACGGGCGAGCACCCGCACCGCATCGGGGCTGGCCGCCACCGTGAGCCGGCTCCA
The DNA here is from genome assembly GCF_056633115.1 of Marcopretia estuarina LEGE 06307. Classification (NCBI taxonomy): domain Bacteria; kingdom Bacillati; phylum Cyanobacteriota; class Cyanophyceae; order Synechococcales; family Prochlorococcaceae; genus Marcopretia; species Marcopretia estuarina. Next base: position 288,661 of record NZ_JBSJOY010000003.1, read on the forward strand.
CACTCCCTGCCGGGCAAGGCGCTCAGCGCCACTGCCCAGCAGGGGGTGGGCCGGTGGGGCGGGGCGGCTGAGCACCCCACGGACGCTCACCCGCCAGCCTTCCTGCAAGGGCAGGCAGGAGGGCAGACGCAGCTCGGTGTTCCCGCCGGCGCTGGCCAGCATGACGCTGCAGCCGCCCCCCTCTCCCCTGGCGCGGGGGTCGGCCAGCAGGCGTCCGCTCAGTTCGGCCGGACGTGACAGCTCAGTCCCCAGCAGCCGCACCGGATCGGCCGGGCCTGGCTGGGGCAGACGCAGCTGCACCCAGAGCATCAGCAGGGGCAGCAGCGCCAGCACCAGCAGCCGGGTGTGCAGCGCGGCGCCCTGCCGCGCCAGCCACCACCAGGCCACCGCGGCCAGAGGGATCGCGCCCAGCCAGCCGTGCGACCAGAAGCCGAGCGCCAGTGCCGCCAGGGCCACGCTCACCACCACGAAGGGCATGCGGGCCACTCCTGATCACCTGTGTGCGCTCAGGGTTCCCCGCTTTGGCCTGGTTGCGGCGGGGCTTCAGAAGCTGGGCAGCCGCTGGATCAGATCGCAGACCTGCTCACTCGGCATCGTCTGGCCCAGCAGGGGCGCCACCAGGGCGGCCACCGGCCGCAGCCGGCAGGGCCAGATCGCCCGTTCGGTGAGCCGGCCGGCCTGGAAGCTGCCGGCCAGCAGCACCACCACCAGCAACGTGCGCTGCAAGGCTCAGCGCGAGGCGGTGCCAGCCGCCGCGGGCAGGGGCGGCGCCGCCGATCCGGCCAGCAAGGGGAAGCCCAGAGCCTCCCGTTCCTCCAGCCAGGCCTGGGCCACCTGGCGAGCCAGGTGGCGGATGCGGCCGATCGTGGCAGTGCGTTCCGTGACCGAGATCACGCCGCGGGCCTCCAGCAGGTTGAAGGTGTGGCTGCACTTGAGCACGAAGTCGAGGGCTGGGGCCGGCAGTTTGCGGGCCACCAGATCCGTGGCTTCAGCCTCGTAGAGCGCGAACAGCTGCTGCAGCCGCTCGGGGTTGGAGGCCTCGAAGTTGTAAGCGCACTGGCCCTTCTCGAACGGCAGCCAGATCTCGCCGTAGGAGCGCTGCTCGTTCCAGCGCAGCTCCCAGATGCTCTCCACATCCTGGAGATACATGGCGAGCCGCTCAAGGCCGTAGGTGATCTCGATCGAGACCGGCCGGCAATCGAGGCCGCCGCACTGCTGGAAGTAGGTGAACTGGGTCACCTCCATGCCGTCGAGCCACACCTCCCAGCCCACGCCCCAGGCGCCGAGGGTGGGCGATTCCCAGTTGTCCTCCACGAAGCGGATGTCGTGGTCAGCGGCGCGGATGCCGAGCGCTTCGAGCGAAGCCAGATAGGTTTCCTGGATGCCGTCCGGTGACGGCTTGATCAGCACCTGGTACTGGAAGTAGTGCTGGGCCCGGTTGGGGTTGTCACCGTAGCGGCCGTCGGTGGGGCGGCGGCAGGGCTCGGGGTAGGCCACGGCCCAGGGCTCCGGCCCGATCGCCCGCAGCACCGTGTGGGGGCTCATCGTGCCGGCGCCCTTCTCGGTGTCATAGGGCTGCAGCAGCAGACATCCCTGCGCCGCCCAGAACTGGTTCAGGGTGGAGATGATGTCCTGAAAAAGCATGGCCGGGTTCTGGGGTGCGGGGCGAAGCGTGAAGAGGCGCGGGCAGAGCACCGGCCACCGATCCTGTCAGAAGGCAGCCGTGCGCTGCCTCACGCCACCAGCTGCAGCAGGCCCATCAGGCCGCCCATCAGCGGCCGGTGGCGCACCTGCGTGAAGCCGGCGCGGCGGGCCATTGCCTCCTGATCCGCCGCCCTGGGGAACTGCTCCAGGCTGGCCTCCAGATAGGCGTACTGCTCGGGCAGGCCGAAGCGGCGGGCCGCAGGAACCACCAGGCGGCGGAGGTAGAGCTGCTGGAAGCTGGCGGCGGCGGCACCGGCCGGGGTGGCGGGATCGGGGCGGTTGAAATCCAGCACGGCAGCGCGGCCACCGGGCCGCAGCAGCCGCCGCAGCTCCTGCAGGCCCGGCCCTGGGGCGTTGAGGTTGCGCAGGCCGTAGGCCATCACCGCCCCGTCGAAGCGGCCGCTGGCCAGGCCAGTGGCGAGGGCATCGCCCTGCTGCCAGCACACGGGCAACCAAGGCTGGCGGGCGCTGCGCCGCTGGGCGATCGCCAGAGGCGTGGCGGCCGCATCGAGGCCGAGCACGCGGCCTCCGGGCCGCAGCTTTGCGGCCAGCAGCAGGGCAAGGTCGCCGGTGCCGCAGCAGAGATCGATCAGCTGTTGGCCCGGAGCCGGCTCCAGCCAGCGCACGGCCTGACGCTTCCAGACGCGATGCAGGCCAAGGCTGAGCAGGTCGTTGAGCTGGTCGTAGCGGGGGGCGATGCTGTCAAAGAGCTCACGCACCGCCTGGGGATCACCGGGCTTCAAAGCGAACCGCGCTGTGTTGGCTGCTCAGGAGGATGGCAGGGGGGCGCAGAAGCGGGCATCCACCAGGCACTCCAGGGAGTCGTCGAAGGGCAGGGCCACGGCGTTGAGGCTGATGCCGGCATCGGCCTCGCTGCGCGCCACTCCGGCAGCGGGGAAACGCTCAGGGCTGGTGAGGGTGATCACCATCACCGTGGCCAGACCAACGGCAGCGGAGCACACCATGCAGCCGGCGAGCATCAACGAAAATTCTCGGCGTGCGTTGGCCGCCTCCATCAGCTGAAGCGCCCAGGCCACGAGGCCGACCACGGCCAGCACCATCACCAGGCAGATCACGGTGGTGAAGGGAGACAGAACGACCGGCACGGCGAAACGCAAACGGGTGACCGGCAAGCGAAGAGGAATCTCCTTAATGTAACGACCCTTTACAGCGCCCCGAGCCCGGTTTTCGCTTCCGGCTCCGGCTAAGCCTCCATCAGTCCGTCCAGCGGCGGAGCGGGCGGGCGCAGCACGAGCCCCCGGCCAAGCAGATCGGCCTTGATCGCCTCCACCGTGAGCACGCCGTCGTGCAGGAGGGAGGCCAGCAGGGCTGCCGCCGCCTTGCCCTCGCTCAGCGCCGCGGCGATGTGGTCGATGCAGCCGGCACCACCGGAGGCGATCACCGGCACCTCCACCGCCTCCACCACCGCACGGGTGAGTGCCAGGTCGTAGCCCGCCTGGGTGCCGTCACCGTCCATGGAGGTGAGCAGGATCTCGCCGGCGCCCAGCGCCACCACCTGGCGGGCCCAGGCCACGGCGTCGAGCCCGGTGTTCTCGCGTCCCCCCTTCACGTACACATCCCAGGCGGGCGTGGCCCCTTCCGGCAGCTGGCGGCGGCGCGCGTCGATCGCCACCACGATGCACTGGGAGCCGAAGCGGCGGGCGCCCGCGGTCACCAGCTCGGGCGTGCGCACGGCCGAAGAGTTGAGGCTCACCTTGTCGGCGCCGGCACGCAGCAGTTCGGTGATGCCCTCCACGGAGCCGATGCCGCCGCCGACGGTGAAGGGAATGGTCACCGCCTCAGCGGTGTGGCGCACCAGGTCCACCAGGGTGGTGCGCCCCTGGTGGCTGGCGGCGATGTCGAGGAAGACCAGCTCGTCGGCGCCGGCGGCGTCGTAACGGCAGGCGAGCTCCACCGGGTCGCCGGCATCCCGCAGGCCCACGAAGTTCACCCCCTTCACCACCCGGCCATCGGCCACGTCGAGGCAGGGAATGATGCGTTTGGCGACCATGGCGGGCGGCGGCGCAGGGCCGTCAGGGAGCGGGGGGTGATGGCTCCAGTTTCAGCCCGCCGCGTGCTGCGAGGGCGCTGGTAATGTTTCAGGGCTTTTTTGGCCCGGCTTCATGTCGCAGAACGCCATCACGATCGGCTCGAAAGTGCGGATTCAGCGGGTGCGTGACCGCATCCCTGCCGAGATGGTGGGCCTGCTGCAGAGCGATGCCTCGGGCGTGGTCAAAGAGTTCAAGATGACGGATGGCAGCGGCATCGGCGTGGTGGTGGAGCTGAGCAACGGCAGCACCGGCTGGTTCTTCGACGACGAAATCACCCCGGCCTGAGCGTCCCCTTCGCCTCTCTCACTTGAGCGACACCCCCGATCCCAACGCCAGCAAGGCCGCCGAGGCGTCCGGCAGCGCCCGCCAGCTGCTTGGCATGAAGGGTGCGAGTGGCACCAGCAGCCTCTGGAAGCTGCGGCTGCAGCTGATGAAGCCGGTCACCTGGATCCCACTGATCTGGGGGGTGATCTGCGGCGCGGCGGCGTCGGGCCGTTTTGAATGGACTCTGCCGAACGTGCTGGCCTCCTTCGCCTGCATGCTGATGAGCGGCCCCCTGCTGGCCGGCTACACCCAGACCATCAACGACTACTACGACCGCGAGATCGACGCGATCAACGAGCCCTACCGGCCGATCCCGTCGGGTGCCATTTCGCTGCCGCAGGTTAAAACGCAGATCTGGGTGTTGCTGCTGGCGGGGCTGGCGGTGGCCTGGGGCCTTGATCGCTGGGCCGGTCACACCACCCCGGTGCTGCTGCTGCTGGCGCTGGGCGGCTCCTTCGTGAGCTTTATCTATTCCGCTCCGCCGCTCAAGCTCAAGCAGAACGGCTGGCTTGGCAACTACGCCCTCGGCGCCAGCTACATCGCCCTGCCCTGGTGGGCCGGTCAGGCCCTGTTCGGCCAGCTCACCTGGCCCACCGCCCTGCTCACCCTGGCCTACAGCCTCGCGGGCCTCGGCATCGCGGTGGTGAATGATTTCAAAAGCGTGGAAGGCGACCGCACCCTGGGCCTGCAATCCCTGCCGGTGGTGTTCGGGATCGAGCGGGCCAGCTGGATCAGTGCCGCGATGATCGATCTCTTCCAACTGGCGATGGTTGGCGTGCTGATCGCCATCGGCCAGCATTTTGCGGCCGTGCTGCTCGTGCTGCTGATCGTGCCGCAGATCACCTTCCAGGACATCTGGCTGCTGCGCGATCCAGTGGCCTTCGATGTGAAGTATCAGGCCAGCGCCCAGCCCTTTCTGGTGCTCGGCATGCTGGTCACCGCCCTTGCGATCGGGCACAGCCCGCTGACGGTGGGAATGTGAGGCGCCGCCAGCGCCAGCTTCTGGTCACGGCGCTGCTTGCTGCCGGTGCCGGCGGGGTTGTGGCCGTGGGTCAGGTGTTCGTGGTGCGCACCCTCGACAAGACCCTGCCTGATGTCAGCCGCATCAGCACCTTCAACCGGCCTGGCACCGTCACGATCCTTTCGGCCGATGGCCAGGTGCTGCAGAAGCTGGGCCCGGCCACGCGCGAAAAGCTGGTGGGCGGCCAGATGCCCGAGCTGGTGCAGCAGGCCTTCATCGCCGCCGAAGACCGCCGCTTCTATGAGCACAACGGCATCGACGCCTGGGGCATCGGCCGGGCCCTGTGGCGCAACGTGCAGCGAGGCGCCGTGGAGGAAGGGGCCAGCACGATCACGCAGCAGCTGGCGCGGCTGGTGTTCCTCAGCCAGGACCCCACGCTGGTGCGCAAGCTGCAGGAAGCGCTGCTGGCGGGAAAGCTGGAGCGTGAGCTCAGCAAGGACCAGATCCTTGAGCAGTATCTCAACTATGTGTATCTGGGCTCCAGCGCCTACGGGGTGGCGGACGCCGCCTGGATCTACTTCTCCAAGACCCCGGAACAGCTGACGCTGCCGGAAGCGGCGCTGATCGCCGGCTTGCCGCCGGCGCCGTCGGTGTATTCGCCGCTGGTGAATCCGGAGCTGGCCCAGCGACGCCGGGCGGTGGTGCTGCGCCGCATGCGTGAGGCCGGTTTCATCGACGCCAGCGAGGAGGCCGAAGCCAACGCGGCGCCGCTGGCACTCAAGCCGGCAGAGCCCAAGTACTGGACCAGCCGAGCGCCTCACTTCACCAGCTGGGTGGCGCAGGAACTGCCGAAGGTGCTGACCCCGGAGCAGCTTGAAGTGGGCGGGCTCACGATCCGCAGCAGCCTCAACCTCGCCTGGCAGAAGGAAGCCGAACAGGTGATCGAGGGCAGCGCCTACGGGGGCATGGAGGGAGCCCTGGTCACGATCGAACCCGGCACTGGACTGGTGCGGGCGATGGTGGGCGGCAAGGACTACAACGAAAGCCAGTTCAACCGCGCCACCCAGGCGCTGCGCTCACCGGGCTCCACCTTCAAGCTGTTCGTGTATCTGGCGGCGCTCAAGGCCGGCATGAAACCGGAAGACACGGTGCTGGATGCGCCGCGCTGCTTTGCCGGCTATTGCCCGAAGAACTTCGGCGACCGCTACATGGGCAGGGTTTCCATCGCCACGGCCCTGCAGAACTCCCTGAATGTGGTGGCAGTGAGCCTGCTGCAGCAGGTGGGCTTCGACAAGGTGATCTCCGTGGCCCAGGGCCTGGGCATCACCCGCCCGCTGGGCCGCTTCTACCCGATGGGCATCGGCGCCTACGAGCAGACCGTGCTTGACATGACCGCCGCCTACGCCGGGGTGGTCAACCGCGGCATCTTCGTGCCGCCCACCCCGTTCGAGGAAATCAGCGGGCCTGAGGGGCAGCTGCTGTGGAGCCGCCGGGTGCAGGGCGATCGCGGCCGTCGCGTGGTGAGCTCCGATGTGGCCGACGCCATGGTGTGGATGCTGCAGCGGGTGGTGACCGGCGGCACCGGCGGCGCGGCGTCCTTGCCGAACCGGCCGGTGGCCGGCAAGACCGGCACCTCCGAGGGTGCCCGGGATCTGTGGTTCGTGGGCTCGATTCCCCAGCTCACCACCGGCGTCTGGCTCGGCTACGACAACAACCGCAAGACCAACAGCGACAGCGGCGCGGCGGCAGCCGCCTGGGGCCGCTACATGGCCGTGATCACGAAGGATCTGCCGGTGCGTCAGTTCCCGCCCAAGCCCACGCTCACCTCCACCTTCAACGTGCGGGGCGTCAAGCCGCAGGCGCCGCCCAGCTCCAGCGATCGGGGCGCGGAATCCAACCGGCCGTGGGAGCCCGCGCCCGCCAGCCCGGAGGAAGGCCTCGGCGACGACAGCCGCTTCCAGGGCGAACCGCCGGGCCCCTCCGCCCCATCCGGCCCCAGCGAAGCGCCTGCACCCTCTATCCCCACGGTGCCGTCACGGCCTAATTCGCCCAGCCAGCCCCCGCCGCCAGCGGCCCCGCCGCCGCCGGTGAGCGCACCACCGGCCCCGCCCCCGCCCGTGGCGCCACCGCCGGCGCCAGCTCCCGTAGCGCCGCCGCCGCCTTAAGCCGCCTCAAGAACGGCGGCATAGAAGCCATCGCCGCCTTGGGGCCGGGGCCAGAGCTGCTGCTCGAAGCGCAGCTGCCAGCCAGGGTGGGCCTCCAGAAAAGCGCCGATCTGCTGCTGGTTCTCGCGGGGATGCACGGTGCAGGTGGCGTACACCAGGCGACCGCCGGGCCGCAGCAACGGTGCCACACCGGCCAGCAGGCTCTGCTGCAGCTCCACCAGCGTGTCGATGGCCTCGGGGGTGAGGCGCCAGCGGGCATCGGCGTGGCGGGCAAGGGTGCCAAGGCCCGAGCAGGGGGCATCCAGCAGCACACGATCGAACGGCGCCTCGCCCAGATCCGCTGCCAACGCCGCCGCATCACCCTGAACCGGCTGGATCGTCCGCAGCCCAAGCCGCTCGGCGTTGTCACGCACGCGCTGCAAGCGGCCGCTGGAGCGATCAACAGCCACCACGGTGCCCACATCGCCGATCAGCTCAGCGATGTGGGTGCTCTTGCCGCCGGGGGCGGCGCAGGCATCAAGGATCCGCTCACCCGGCTGCGCCTCCAGCAGGGGGACGATCGTCTGGGCGGCGCGGTCCTGCACACACCAGTGGCCTTCCGCGTAGCCGGGCAGGGCACGGAGATCGCTGCTGCGGGCGCTGAGCGTGAGGCCGGCGGGCAGATCGGCGAGCGGCTCGGCGGGCACCCCTGCGGCCTCGAAGGCGGCCAGCACGGCAGCGCGGCTGCTGCGCAGCACATTCACACGCAGGTCCAGCGGTGGCGCCTGGTTGGCCGCCAGAGCGAACGCCTCGGCCTGCTCCTCTGGCAGCCAGACCTGCAGATCCGCCGCCAGCCAGTCGGGCAGGGAATGGCGCAACGCAAAGGCGGCGGCGGGATCCGCCGGCAGCGGCAAGGGGGCGCTGCGGCGCAGGAAGGCGCGCAGCAGACCGTTCACCACCGGCGCCAACCGGGAAAGGCCGTCGCGTTTGGCCAGCTCCACCGCCGTGCTCACCGCTGCCGAGGCCGGCACCCGCTGGGCAAACAGCAGTTGGTAGAGGCCAAGGTGCAGCAGCCAGCGCAGCGGCGGTGGCTGCTGCACGGCGGGCACCTTGCCGAGCTGATCCAGCCAGGCGTCGAGCAGGCGGCGCTGGCGGATCGCCCCGTAGGCGAGCTCGGTGGCCAGGCCCCGGTCCTGGGAGGCCAGCGGCAGGCGGCGCAACTCCCGCTCCAGTGCCAGATCGGCATAGGCCCCCGAAGCCACCGCCAGCAGCACCCGCCAGGCCACCCGCCGGGCATCAAGACCCGGTGCCGAAGCGCTGGCGGGCGGGGTGGAAGCGGGAGTGGCGGCGCTCAATCGGCAGGCAGCGGTGGAACCCACAGATAGCGCCGCAACGGCAGGCGTCCGTCGTCCGCCACCGGGATGCCTTCTGCGAGCAGCAGGTCGCGCTGGATCCAGTCGCTGCCTTCCCGGCCCAGGCTCATGCTGATGCGCCCCTGGGCGTTCACCACCCGGTGCCAGGGCACCGCCGACGGCAGCGGCAGCCGCCGCAGCGCCCAGCCGACCTGCCGAGCACAGCCATAGGCACCGATCCGATCGGCGATCTGCCCGTAGGTGGCCAGCCGCCCATGGGGGATGCGCTCCACCTCAGCCCAGACGCGTTGATCGAACGGGTTCGCCATGGCCAGAGATTCTGACCGGCCCAGCCGGGCCGAACAGTGACAGGATCCCCCCGCGGGCCACCATGGAAAGATCCTGTCATCAGGCGTGCGGAGGCCAGTGAGAGACAGGGGAATCAGGCGGCGTAGGACGAAGGCATGACCTGGATCGTCTCCTGACGACAGCCCCGATGACCTTCCCCCACCAACCCTCACCCAACCAGAAGCAGCACCAGCCCCCGACCCCTCGCCGCCGCTCCTGGAGCGCCGCGGCGGCGGGCGCCGCCGGCCTGGCGCTGCTGCTCTCCAGCTGCGCGGCGGTGCGCAGCAATGCCACCGCGCCCACGCCAAAGCTGGCGGCGGCGGCCACGGCCCCAGGCCCGGCGGGCCAGAGCTGCAGCCGCAGCACCCAGAGCGCCGAGCAGGTGTTCAACAGCGCCAAGCAGGGGGTGGCCGTGGTGACGCGCGGCGACGGCATCGGCAGTGCCTTCGTGGTGGCCCATAAAGATGGCCAGACGTTCCTGATCACCAACGCCCACGTGGTGCGCGGCACCGAAACGGTGCGGCTGAAGTGGGTGGATGGCAAGAGCGACGGGGCGCGGGTGGTGGCGCGCGGCCGGGGTGACACGCCCAGCAGCGATCTGGCCCTGCTGGCGGTGCAGGGCACCCGGGGTGAGCCGCTGCGCATCGCCGACCAGCCGTCGGCGGTGGGGCAGGAAGTGTTCGTGATCGGCGCCCCCAAAGGGCTGGAGTTCAGCCTCAGCCGCGGCGTGGTGAGCAGCCTGCGCGACAGCGACGAGATCCTGCAGGTGGATGCCGCCATCAACCCAGGCAACTCCGGTGGTCCGGTGCTGAATGCCGGCAACTGCGTGGCGGGGGTGGCCACCTTCAAGTACAGGGACAGCGAGGGCCTCAACTTCGCGATCTCCGCAGCGGTGGTGCGGGAGTTCCTGGCAGACCTGCCGCCCGCCTCGGCAGCGGAGCCGGCACCTTCAAGGCCGCCGATCGCCCAGGCCCCGGATGACGCTGGCGACGCCACGCTCTGCCTGTTCAAACGGCCCGACGAGGAGGCAGCTGCCTCCATCCCGTGCCAGCTGAGCCGCGGCGAAACCGCCGAAGGGCAAACCTTCTACCAGCTCGCCTGGGCTGATGGCGCCCGCAGCGCCTATGCCTTCTTCGGCGATGGGCGGGTGGCGATCGAAGCACGCAGCGCCGATGGCCGCCGCGTGCAGGACGCCGGCCGCTTCCGCGTGTTGCGAGACGGGGTGGCAGTGCGCAGCAGCAGCGACGCGATCGCCGTGATTCCGGGGCTGGACCCAGTGCTGAACTGAAGCGAGGCCGGGGCACGTTGCTGTTGGAGGTGGTGGACAAACCCCACAACCTCCCGGCGGTGCTGCGCACCTTCAACGACGCCGCCAAGGGCAGCCAGAAGTGGGTGGCGCTGCAGGCGCACAACCGCGGCGCCGCCGGGGTGCATGGAGTGAATGACCGTGATCTCCTCGAGTGTCTTGCGACCACGGATCACTGCATCGCGACCCTGGCCTTGAACTCGGGCTAAGGGTTCGGCGTTTGCACATGGGCGGCAGCCCCTTCTCAGGGGGAGTGCCCCGCCGCAAAGGTTCACGATGGGCCCTGCTTAGGAAACAACCCATACCACCATTCGATGAGTGGCTTGTGCAGATGATAGAGACGCCAAGTGCTATCAATCAGGAGAAGGCGCACGTCATCACGCCTCGCTCGGAAATCGTGATCGTAGCGGTGCCGTGGGTTGCAGCAGAACTGGAGGAAAGGCACTGAATACCGGCAGCGCCCGGTGTGAACATGGCGGTGACAGTGCCTCCAGCTGTGGTGCAAGCCACGGTGACATTCGTTGATCCCGGCGTAATGCCAGTGTCCACATCAGAAGCGGCAGTAGTGGCACATTCTTTGGCGAAGCCGACGGCTTCACCCACTACGGCACCGGCGGCAGTGGCATTTCGGGCATTGATGTAAGTGGGCAGTGTCACACCAGAAAAAACACCCACAATGGCCACAACAATCATCAACTCAGCGAGCGTGAAGGCTGTGGCGATGCCATCCCGGGCCCGGAGAGAGGCTTTCAGCTCAAGCTTGGCTCCAAAGGAAAGGCTCATCAGACCCCATGCCGGCCTACCCAGCACCTTAACGCTAGCAGTTTATCGGGCTCTACACATAGTAAGATAGCAGGCTTATCCCACAAAAGCAATTCTTCACCAAGCTCCACTATCCATCTGAATGTCCATGCCATTAGGAGCGGGCCTGTCGCCCTTCAGGCCTCAACTGGCCAGCACCTTCATGGGAAGCAGCAGTCCACAGAGGCCAGCTGCCTCAATCGGATGCTGAACTGAAGCGGTAACAGCCGTCGCCCATGCCCCTGCTCCCCCGACGTTTCGAGCGGCTCCAGGCCGTGCTGAACCGCCGCATGGCGGACCTCACGGTGCTGCTGGAGGCGGTGGATAAACCCCACAACCTTTCGGCGGTGCTGCGAACCTGTGATGCGGTAGGGGTGCTGGAGGCCCATGCGGTGAGCCTGCCGGGCCGCACCCGCACCTTCAACGACACAGCCCGGGGCAGCCAGAAGTGGGTGGCCCTGCGCCCGCATGCCAGCGGCGCCGAAGCGGTGGCGGTGCTGCAGCAGCAGGGCTTCAAGGTGTACGGCACCCACCTGGGGGTGAATGCGGTGGATTACCGCAGCTGCGATTTCACCGGCCCCACGGCCTTCGTGCTGGGGGCGGAGAAGTGGGGCCTGGGCGAGGCCACGGCGGCGGCGGTCGACCAGGCGCTGTTCGTGCCGATGGGCGGCATGGTGCAGTCGCTGAACGTGTCGGTGGCGGCGGCGGTGCTGCTGTTCGAGGCACTGCGGCAACGGCAGGCGGCTGGGCGGCTGCCCACGGCCGGCGAAGGGGTGCCGGCGGAGCGGCGCAAGGCGTTGCTGTTAGAGTGGGCCTACCCGGAGGTGGCGCGCTGGTGCCGGCAGCAGGGGCGGCCCTATCCCCCGCTCGATGCCGAGGGCACCATCACCGAAGCTTTGCCGCGCACCGTGAAGATGCGCCATTGAGCGGGTTACTTGCTGAGCGATGGGTTCAGCAGGGCATCAGAACGGAATCAGCACATCGTCGCGGTGGGGGATCGGCGGCGGCACCTGGTCGGCACGGGCACGGGGCAGCCAGAAGGCCAGCAGCACACCGGCGATCTCCAAAGGCACCCCACGGCCCACCATCACCACCACCAACAGGGCGGCCACCGAAAGGATCCGCTCCAGCAGACCGATCACGTCGTCGCGGTTGCCGGAACCCGACAGCCAGAGGATGACGGACACGGTGAGCAGAAGCAGGGTGAGCCAGACGGGCACAGGCAGGTGAGTGAGGAAGGGTCAAGATTAGGGCGGGATCTGGGTGAGCAAGAGCCGTTGTCGCTACCGAACCCACACACACCTACGCGCCCTCGCGAGCGGGCCGAAGGAACCTAGGATCATTCACCTTCACCTGTTGCAAAACCCGAAGGCAACTGCTCACCCTGCGCAGCGAGAGGCGACCGACACTCACGAAGGCCTCCGTCACCCAGGGCATTGAGACCGCCAGACAAGCGGAACTGCAGAGGTCGCGACCCTTCGTGCACCATGCCTGCAGATCATTGCGGTACATCAGCCAAATCAGCGGATAGATCAGGATGAAATCGAAGGCTGTGAGCTGCTCATAGAAGACAGGAAAAGCCGATCAATACACGTAAGTATTAGCGGAAACAAACCAGCCATCATCCATGCTGAAATTGATGAACCCATCCATGATGAGCGTCAGTCCTTGGAGCTTCAAGAGGAAGGCGGGAAAGCCTGGCAACAGAGCCTTGAGGCAATCGATCGATAGCCACTCGCTCAGCGTGGGCCGGTGATAAAGCGGGAACCACGATGGCGCAGGCTGACTAAATCATGAGAGCAGGCCGGAAGAGGAGCAGATCAGCATGGCACCAGGGAGGCAAAACAATCCTGCAGCCATATGCATTGGGTACACCATACAGATTCATTTGTGAATAACTATGCAGCCTGATCCAGGAATACAGGCGAAGAATACGAGAGAATTGACGCGACGACTGGATCGGCTGGCCAACACAGGCTTGGCAGAGATTCGACAACCAGCAACAATCAGCCGCATGCTGGCGGGAAGAAGCTGAACCGCTGTAAATACCACAGCGGTGAGCAATCCAACTGAACATCAGCAGATCAAGCAAGCGATGAAGGATCTACCCACACCGACCGCCGCAAACACCAAGGAGCGGTATCTTCATATCGGTGGATCAGCCGCGCATCCAGGCCGGGAAGTTATCAATGCCATTCCTGGCGAACACGTGGATCATATTGACAATGCAAACGATCTTTTACGCTTCAACGACAATCCATTCAGCCTGGCCTACGCCCCACATGCTGGGGAGCATCTTGACTGCGTGGCCGAACTTGCTCTTACGCTGAGCGAGTGGAAAGAGTACTCAACCCCGGCGGATCCGTTTTACTGAGCGTTCCCAATCTCGACATTCTGGCCACACTTATTCTCGACAGACAACGCTTGAGTCTGGACGAGAGATTCATAGTTCTGCACATGATACTTAGCGGTCATAGCCACCTACTTGATGATCACTATACGGCCCTTAGAAGACTTTCTCCCTGCGCTCCTCATAGGCACAGGCTTTGAGGCGATCGAGAGGATTGAGAGTTTCGGGCCCTTCGCGGACACCAGCGCAATGGAGCTATCGACACCAAGGCTAGTCTCAACATGACGACAAGAAAGTCATTCTAAACCACAAGAGCAATGCCAGCGCGACAGGAATGGCAAAGCAAGTATACAATCTTTGGCCACCTCAATATATTTAGCCACTACCTGGAAGCACTTGTAATGTGCTCAGATTAAGATCAGTTGAAGATAGCAAAATGGAACAGCAGGGATTCTGGAATGGGAAGAAGCTCAGTCTCGGGCTCTACCAGAAGCACGCAGCGTCTTAAGCAGCCACATCCGAGGAAGCGCTTTGAAGTTCTTCTAGAGCCAGAGCTTGAACAAGGTTACAGACAGGAACGCCAAAGGACTGATAGTCTAAAGCCAGTTGACTTGATCATCCCCTAAACAGATGCTGGTTTTGCAGGAGATATTCATCTTCTGCGGCGATGAGAGGGAACATCAAGTTACCGACGGGGCTCATGTGAGCCATTCTACGGACTGGAGGTCTTGTTGAGCATTCTCGATGCCACCACCACTGAGTTCATCCGTAAGCGACGGCGCAACGCGGATGTATCTCCCTCCGAACTGTTCAAACATTTTGCAGTGCTCCTCCAAATGGGGGGCTTATGGTGGGCGGATCACTGATAACGCTTTGGTCGCTGTTACGTAGCAGTGGTAAAAGTAAGTTCCAATCAAGTCGCAGGAATGTGGCGCATCTGCCAGCCACTCCATTGAGCAGGGTGGACAATACATTTGCGGTGTCAGTCTTTCGTAGTGTCGACGACATATCGTAAGAGAATGGGGCCACTGCTCGGACTTGCAGATAGACTAAAGACACTGAGTCCCTAGCCGCCTTGGCCCCACTTGATTCGTCATTTGATAGAAGCGTAGAAATCAAAGAGATTGCCTCAGCCAAACAGCATCTAGAAGCCGGGAACCTACTTGAAGCCGAAATGATTTACCGGAGCCTACTGCGAAATGGCTGCATGGATCCAAAGGTACACAACAATCTAGGCATCATCTGCGGACTTACAAAACGGAATTCAGAAAGAATGTCTCTCTTTAAGCGAAGCATTGAGATTGATCCTTCATTCGCAGAAGGACACTTGAACTATGGCATAGCACTCCACGACGAGGGAATGATTGGTGCCGCAATAGCTCAATACAAACAGGCAATTTCATTAAGGATGGACTTCAAAGCTGCATACCTAAATATAAGCAAGTCATTTATACAGGTCGATGAGGACATGTCAGCACTCGAGATGCTCGCATCCCTTTCTTTAGATGCAACAAATACTGAAGCCTTGTTCCAATTTGGCCTAGCCTATATTGAGCTGAACAGGTTCAACCAAGCCATTGAGGCATTTGAAGCAATTCTAAGATACGAGCCCAATCACCTTCAAGCATCTCGGAACATTGGCTTGATCCTTCAGGAACAAGGCAGACATGCAGAAGCTGCCCTAATCTTTTCATACCTTTTGGCTTCGAATCCAGACGAGGCAGGCTTATATCTACATCTAGGAGCTTCGCTTGAGCAGCTTGGTGATTATGAGCAAGCTGAAAAGTATCTCTCAACAGCATTGGCACTTAATCCTCAGGATAGCGTCGCCATGAATTGCATGGGATTATGCTGCACAAATCAACTAAGGCTTGAAGAAGCAATTGATTGGTATCACAGATCTCTTGCAACAAACAGCGACAATCCATCTGCGCTAACCAACCTAGCGCTTGCCATGCGCAATCAAGGCAATATCGAGAACGCAATCTCATTATTCAAGAAGGCGCTTATGCATCGGCCTCACGCGAAAGAGCCTACTCAAGGTCTTTTGTTTAGCTACTCGATTTGCGGAAACAGGTATGAAGCAGAAATGCTAGCTACATCAACTGATTACTGGAATCACATTAGAAGCACATCAATCACAAAAAAGCCAGGTCGTCATATCCCGCTCACACGCACATCATCCGAAAGAATTCGCGTTGGCATTCTTTCTGGCGACATCGGATTTCATTGTGTCAGCAGTTTCATTGATTCCTACCTCAGCTTTTTTGATCGTTCAATGTTTGAAGTTGATCTTTTATTGACATCGGCTCGGAGCGACCTCAGAACAGAGTCAATAACCCGAAAAGCAAGTTTCACCCATTCACTGCATGGCATGTCAATGGATGAAAGTCGGCTCCTACTAGAGAATCAGAATTACGATCTAATTATTGACACATCTGGGCACACGAGTGGAACAGCACTTGAACTGCTCGCACACCAATGTGCGCCGCTTCAATGCCATTACATTGGATATCATGCGACAACGGGACTCGACACGATAAATTTCTTCATCGGCGACGAAGAAACAGCGGACTCTTCTTTTCAGCCTTTCTTCACAGAAGCATTATGGCGCCTCAAGCGCCCTTGGTTGGCCTGCATCCCCTACACGGCACCACCTACGGCAAAATCTACAAACACTATTGAAGGGCCTGTGTTTGGATGCTTCAGTCAACTTGCAAAGATCCGCGAAGAAACATTGACATACTGGGCTTCAGCGATGTTACGTGTAACATCTGCAAGTCTCCTGATTAAAGATAGAAACACCGACATAGCAAATGCAAGAGAAAGAATTCTTAACTCGCTAGGAGAGAAGGGGATTGATCCATCGCGTATACATTTTCTCCCTTGGTCTTGGAAATGGGAAGATCATCTTGAAAGTTATAATCAAATTGATATTGCACTTGATACAACGCCATGGAGCAGTGCCACTACAGCGTTTGATGCTTTATCCATGGGGGTGCCACTGATCGCAATCCGCGGAAAATGTATGGCTGCGAGAATGAGCTCTTCAATCGTCAAAGGTTTGGCCAAACCTGATTGGATCGCCGAGACTCCACACCAGTTTGGCTGCATTGTTGAACAACTTTCAGATGACTGGAAGTTACTCAGAGAAAACAAACAAAACCTTCAAACCGAGGTCTTATCCAGTTGTCTTTTCGACGCACGTGACCTAGCGAATCACCTCGACAATGCAATCATTGAAATGAATTCGTAAAGAATCAAAATCTGAGCGATTAGAATTGTTCAACCGATGAATCGAGACACTCTCAACCGCAAACTTGCAGAAGGACGACAAGATTTAACTAAGCTTCAAATAGTGAACACAAGCAATCAGGAAACTGCGGCAAAAAAATGAGGGATCACTAGGATCCCTCAGCCCTACCTGAGCAATAACTAAATCAATACACTCGAAACAGATCGGGCATATTCATGAATCAGGTAATAGTACAACCCAAGACACCATCAGCTGAGACGGTAACAGTAGCTGTTGTGTTGTCATCTGCAGTTGAGGTAGACGTTAGGCATCGCACGCCCTGAACACCATTGAGAGCGGCAGTACCAGAGCCACCACCGATGCAGCCATCGGCCGGCGTAAAGGTTACTCCCGTGGCGGCTGGAGCAGTTGTTCCGATGGCAACATCCGACGCTGCCGAAGTGGCGCATTCCTTAGCGATACCAATGAGTTCTCCAACTGCCGCACCAGCCCGAGCGGCGTCACGGGCGTTCAGGTAGGTGGGCAGGGCAACAGCGGACAGCACGCCGACGATTGCCACAACGATCATCAACTCGACGAGCGTGAACGCCTTGGCGATACCGCGGCGCGCGTTGAGGGAGCGAATCAACTGGATCTGGGTCTGGGAAGAAAGTTTCATGGGCCTGGATGGGGCGTTGAGCTGGTGAATAACCATGCTTATGGTAGCAAAGGATCGGCCAAAATGGGGGCTTTGTAGAGGGATGGTGGCTTGATGTGGAGATCTTCACACACAGGAACAACCCTGAAATTGCCAGCAAGCCACTCAGCAGGCAGGTCCACGATCTGCCCAGTTTCAGCTGTGCCCTGCCCCTCAAATTTGCCCGGATCAGCTGACACCTTCAGCGCCCCCAAAAGGAGTTGGCAACTGGAGAAATCAGGTGGCTTCGCCGCTCAACCAGCTCTCCAGCCCTTCACCCAGAAACGACAAGCCCAGCACCAGCAGAAACATTGCCAAGCCGGGGTAAAGCGCCGTCCACCAGATCCCTGTGGGCACGGCCGTGAGTGCCTGCTGCAGATCACCGCCCCACTCGGGAATGGATTCGGGCAACCCAAGGCCAAGAAATCCAAGCCCGCCCAGCACCAGCACCGCATCGGCAGCATTGAGGGTGAGCAACACTGGCACCGAGGTGATCACATTGCGCAGCAGATAGTGGCGCAGGATCCATAACGGGCCCGCCCCCAGCGAACGCGCCGCCTCCACATACAGCTCGGCTTTCACCTGGGCCGTTTGGTTGCGCACCACACGGAAATACTGGGGCACATACACCACACACAACGCCGCCGCTGCATTGGGCAGGCCGCGGCCCAGCAGAAAAGCCAGCACCACCGAGAGCAACAGCACCGGCAGGGTGTAGAGCGTGTCCATCAGCAGCACCAGCAGCCGATCGATCGGGCCACCCAGATAGCCGCTCACCATGCCCAGGGGCACACCGATCGTGAGCGCCACCACCAGCGCCAGCAGCACCACCTGCAGGGCCACGCCGCTGCCTGCCAGGGTGCGGCTGCACACATCGCGGCCGAGGCGGTCGGTGCCACACCAATGGGCCAGGGAAGGGCCCGCATAGATCGGGTTCTCCAGGCCGGCGTTTGGATCCGGCAGCATCCCTGCCTGCACCAGCAGCGGCGTGAGCAAGGCCACGAGCGCGTATGCCAGCACCACCATCAGGCCCCAGCGGGCAATGCGCCCCGACAGCCCGGCTGGCCGCCCGTTGAACAGCCGCAGGCTCAAGGGTGGGAAGGAGAGGGGGATCACAACCGGCTCATCGGCAGCAGCAGCACAAGCGCCAGGGCTTCTGACTGAGAAGATGCACTGAGTATAGGGTGAGGAAGGGGTGAGAGCCACCGGTCAGCGGCAAACTGCAGCGGCCGCTACCCATTACGTTTCCGTGGTGGAGCGCCGAGCTCCCGGCCAGGCCTTTGCAGGGCACACTGACCAACACGGGATTGTTTGCGATGACCGACCTGGTGGACCCCCAAAACCATCGTGTCCTGATCGTCGATGACGATCCCGAACTGCGCCGCTTTCTCAGCCAGGAGCTGAAGGTGGAGGGCTATAGCCTCGAGCAGGCCGACAGCGGCCAGAACGCCCTCTCGCTGCTTCGGGACCAGGTGTTCGATCTGGTGATGCTCGACTGGACCCTGCCTGATTTTTCAGGCGTGGAGGTGTGCCGTCGCATCCGCCGCAGCGGCATCAAAACCCCCGTGCTGATGCTCACCGCCCGCGACGACGTGCGCGAGCGGGTGGAGGCGCTCGATTCCGGCGCCGACGACTACGTCACCAAGCCGTTTTCGCTTGAGGAGCTGCTCGCCCGGGTGCGGGCCCTGATCCGCCGTTCCATCCCCAACGAAGAAGCCACCAACGACGACGCCGCGGTGGTGAGCCTCGGCAACCTCAGCGTCGACACCGGCAGCCGCGAGGTGTCCCGCAACGGCATCCCGATCAACCTCACCGTTCGTGAGTACGACCTGCTGCTCTGCCTGCTCTCGGAGCCCAACCGCGTGCTCAAGCGCGAAACGATCCTGCAGACCGTGTGGGGCGACAACCACTACGGCGACGACAACCTGCTCGACGTCTACATCCGTTACCTGCGTCGCAAGCTTGAGCAGGAGGGCCAGCCCACCTTGATTCAGACGGTGCGAGGCGTGGGGTTCATGCTGAAGGAGGGTCCTCCTGCAGGTGCGGGCTGATCCGCCGCAACTTCAGCTGAAAATCGGCGCCGCCGCCCGGGGTTTCCGCCACCCGCGCTGTGCCGTCCATGCGTTCCATCAGCAGCTTCACCACCGAGAGCCCCAGGCCACTGCCGCTGCCCACCAGGTTGGCTGGCACCCCACTCGCCGGTGCCCCCCGCACGAACCGATCGAAGATGCGGCGTCGGTCACCGGGATGCACCCCCGGGCCGTGGTCGCGCACATGCACCACCACCTCGCGCTGGCTGCCGTCGGCGAACAGCTCGATCGGGCACCCCACCGGTGTGTGCTTGAGCGCGTTCTCCACCAGGTTGGTGAGGCACTGCTGCAGCCGATCGGCGTCCCCCCAGGCCCGCAGCGGCTCCCGCTCCTCTGAGGGGATCAGCCGCAGGCGACCGGTGGTGTAGACGGTGAGGCGTTCATAGGCTTCCAGCAGCTCCTGGTCGAGATCCAGTTCCCGCAAGGCCAGATCCAAACGGCCGGCATCGTCTCTGGCGATGTCGAGCAGGTCGGTCACCAGGCGTCCCATGCGGGCGGATTCGCTCTCGATCAAAGCCAGAGGCCGGCTCTCCGGGGCGCTGGTGGGGATCTGGCGCCGCAGACGCTGCGCATACCCACTGATCAGCGTGATCGGCGTGCGCAATTCGTGAGCTACGCCATCTGCAAACGAGGTCTGCCGCTCCCAGGAGGTGGCCAGCCGGTCGAGCAGGTCGTTGAAGGAGGCGGCGATCTGCTGCAGTTCCCGCGGTTGCACGTCCACCTTCAGGCCCTCCGCCGAGAGGCTCTGGTTCGGCAACGTCACGTCTTCCAGCCGGGCGCTGAGCCGGCCCAGCGGGCTGAGGCCCCGATCCAACGCCAACCGCATCAACGCACTGGTGAGTAGAGCCGTGAGCACCGCCACCGCGATCAGCAGGTCCTGGGCATTGATCTGGCGCCTCACATCGGCGGTGAAATCCTCCATGTAACGCACCAGCGCACCGCCTGCAGACAGGCGCACCGGCTGGGTCGAGAGCAGAAAGGTGTTGCCGCTCAGCCGCAACGACATCGCATTGGGCTTCCCCCGAGCGATGAGCGCCAGCTGGGCCGCCAGGGGCCCCAGTGGGCCGAGCCCGAAGGTGTTCTCCCGCTGCGTCACTTTGTAGGGCTTTCCGGCGGCCGTCTCCACCCAGATCAGCAGCCCTGGTGTGAGCAACCGATCCAGCCGCGCCTGGATCTCGGCCGCATTGCGGGGCACCGGGGCGCGCAGCAGCGCCTGATGCACTTCAAACACCGTCTGGCGGTGGCGGTCACGCCGCACCTTGCTGGCGATCAGCCCGTTGGAAAAAACCAACACCGCATAGCCCACAAGGATGGCGAGCAGGCTTGTGATCTGCAGCTGGCGGCGGATCGAGGCCCGCGAGCGCCGCCGCCTTGGTGCTGGGTTCTCAGCCAACGCGCGGACCGGGCGAGGGGCGTCTCATGCCGGACGGGCCTAGCTGCCAAGTGTGAAGAGAGTGTAAGTGTCCCTCTGCGGGCCCTCTACGGCGCTCAGCAAGGAAGACTCCAGGATTCTGATGGCATCCAAGCCGGCCCGGCAACGTCATCAGCGCACGATGGCTTGCGTGTCCGGAACACATCAAGCTGAACACATCACCAAGTTTTCGCGCTTATGCTGAGGAGGGCTTAGCCATTCAATGCCCAACTCTCATCTATTTCCAAACTTCGCCCACTTTCCGCCGCCTTTCTTCCCGATCTTTCAGGTTCATACGTTTCGGCCCGGTATGACCACAGACCTCCTGCGGTTGCGGCTCCTGAGGATGCGGCGCCAGCGGCTCATTGACGCGGCAGGCCATGGAGCGGCCACCGCCAACGAAGGCTTCAGCCTGATGGAGTTCCTGCTGGCGGCCATTCTGATCACCATCGTGGTCAGCGGCACCACCGTCACGTTGATGGCGAACAACCGCTCTGGTCGCCCCATAAACAACGCTGATGAGCTGGAGCGCCTCATCGCTCAGGATCTGGCCTTGATCCGCGAGCTCAACAGTCGCTTCAGCTGCTGTGGCGAGGAGTGTGGCGAGGCGGCCATTCCCGGCGGTACCCCTGGCGCCTGCGGCAGCGCCGCCCTTGCAGCGGCCGAAAACCAGCGCGACGCCTGCCCGGACGGGGGCATGGCGGAACGCATGATTGCTGCCTTCCCGGAGCCGCCCACCGCCCCGCCGGGTGTTTCCCTCACCCGCACGGGCCCCACCGTCTCCGACACCGACCTCAACCGGCTGCAGTGGACCTATACGGTCTCGGTGGACGGCGTCACGATGATGTCAAGGGTGGTGAACCTGATTCCCGATGCAGCCACAGGTTGCCGCTGAAGCGAGTGGCCAATGAACCCAGTGGCATGTGAACCCGGCCGGGGCTCAGGGTGTTTGCTCAGAGAGCTTCGCCGCTGCCCCCTGAGGGCAGGACCGGCAGAGTCAACGGCTGCTCAAAGGCCACACCTGCCACCGAGATCAGCGAATTGATCTCGACCCAGCGCACTGTGAAATTGGAAATGCGCGGTGGGTCTGAACGCCGAAGGATCAGGCTGATAACGCCCTCCTGCCCTTTCTCGAGGTTGAGGCCATGAGGCAGGGCGATCTGAAGGCGCAGGCCACCTTCGCTCAAATCCAGCACATCCACGTTGAAACAGGGCTGGCCCTCCAGGGACGGGAAGCTGATGATGGCGCTCAATGGCTCCGGCAAAACGCGGCGCACACTGGCGCGCTCAGCCGGGAGATACCCCTCTGGCTGGGGAGGTGTCGCCTGGCCAGAAAGCCCCTCGCCAGCAGACTCGCTGTGGAGAGGATTGTTGCTGTCTCCTCCCACACCATTGAACGCAAATAATGCGTCAACATTAGAACAATCAGCCCGCTCCGGCCGCCGCCTCCGTGCTCAGGCGCTGCGCGCTGCGCCCCGCTCCGCCCGGAAAGCTCTGCTCCAGCCGCAGGCCAACCACCTCGCTCTCGCGATCCAGGCAGGCAGAGAACGGCAACCGCGAAGAACCGGCAAGGTCGTGGGGATGGAGCCCCCCGGCTGGCGCCGCCGGTCTCCCCAGCAGGGCGGCGCATCCCTTCCATGGCGTGGCTTCAGCAGCAAGGCGGTCGAGCACCACTCGGCTCTGGAACACGCTGCCGGGGTTCACCTGGCCATGGAGGCCGTAGGCGGGTCCGCAGCGCACCAGCACCCGCCCCTGCCAGATGCCACTCGGCGCGGCTCCCACGCTGTAATCAATCGTGCCCTCGGGCGTGTGCAGGCGCAACACCGCGGTACGTCCAGCCAGGCCACAACGGCTGGTGCCCTTGGCAGGGTCGTCGGCAACCGAGAGGGCCCGCACGAGGTCGCTGCGGATCAACGCCAGCGCCCGCTGCTGGTTGCCGCGTTCGCGCAGGGCACGGGTGAAATGCTGGGCATGGCGACCTTCTCCCACCAGGGCCTGGATCACCACCCCGCAGAAGCCCAGGCCCAGGGTCATCGCCAGCAGCATCTCCACCAGCCCGAACCCCCAGCGCGTCGCGGCAGGGCGGCGGGTGCAGGCGACAGTCAAACGCAGCGTCATTGGGCTCAAAGCGTGGGGTCGGGGCCGCAGGCGGCACTGTCGGGAGGGGCCTGGCCCGGGCCCAGATAACGACCCAGGCGCACGAACCCCAGGGGAAGGGCAATCACCAGGCAGCGACGCAACTCCGTGCCCTCGCTGCTCAGCACCACCGTTCCCCCATCGAGCACCAGCCCGGTGCTGCTGAAGCGCAGGGCGGCGGGCAGGTTGTGGCTCAGCTCCACACCGGCCGCGTGCCCACCGTCATCGAGGCCCGTGATCGGCTGCGCGCAACCGGGCAGCTCGCCGCCCGGGGGCGCCTGCCAGCCCTGCTCGCCCAGCTCCAGAGCACAGGGTTGGCCGCTGGCCTCGGCAGCCGCCCGGCCGTGCTCGATCGCCAGGGCGATCCGCCGGGTCGCCGCCTCCAGCCGCTGGCGGGCCAGCGTTTCGCCGCTGTCGCGCAGGGCCAGCGCCGCCAGCACAGCGAGGATCAGCGCCGTGATCACCCCCTCCAGCACCGTGTACCCGGCCTGCGGCCGTCGCGGGGTCATGCCCCCACCTCCAGATCCGTCATCGCTGGCAGCTCGGGAACCACCGGGCAAAGGCCATGGGCTGCGGCAGTGAACAACCGCCGCCGCTCCAACTGCCCCTCGGCAGCGGTGTAGATCAGCCACACGGCACCGCCATCCGGAACCAGCTCCAGCTGCTTGCGCACGCCCTGCGGCAGGGACGAGGCGCTGCTCGCCAGGCGGGAGACCATCCATGCCGCCGCCACTTCGCAAGAGGCGGGAGCGGGCTGGTCGCGCGCCACGCTCGCCCGCAGGTGGTGGGTGCGTCGCAGCAGATCCGCCTCGATGCCGCTAGCCAAGGCCTCGCGTGCGGCGGCGGCCTGGCTCCAGACGGCACTGGAGCCCCATAGCCGCACCGAGCTGGTGGCAGAAAGGCTGAACACCGCCACAGCCATGATCGCTTCGGTGAGCGTCACAGCCCCATGCCCCGCACGGCGCTGATCGGAGCCGCGCCGGCCTCCTCGGCCAGGCTCACGGCAAAACGACGTTGCAGGCCATCGGCACCCTGCTCGCCGACGAGCTGCAGCAGCAGCTGGGCTGGCTCCGCAGCAGCGGCAGGTTTCCAGGCCACCACCCGGTAGGACAGCCCCGCCACCGATCCGGTCACGAGCGCAGAGGTGGTGACACCTTCAGCGCACACCTGCCCCGACCAGCGCTCCGAGGGCAGGTGGAGCAGGCAGGCAAACGGCCCGCTGAGCTGGGCCACCACCTGCTGGGCGGCGGAAGCCAGGGCATCTTCGGCCCGATCGCGCTTGAGGTCGGCCTCCAGCCTTGCCCGCGCCTGCAGCGCGGCCGTCTGCACCGACAGACCGCTGAGCAGCAACACCAGCGAGGCGGCAAAGCTGAACGGCATCAGAAAGCCCTGCGAGGGCGCGCGCCGCTGGGCCCGTTGCAGCGTCAGTTGCCTTCTGCCGCAGCGTGTTCTCCTCGGCTCCATGGGCATGGATGATCACGACCCTGGGAGTGTTCCCGGCCATGGCTGATTTGCTCCCCGGCAGCGCAGGAAACACCCGATAGGCTTCGCCTGCTACCCAACAATCACGCAACCGGGCGCCACCGAATGGGCTGGGATCAGGGCTACTACTCCAGTGATTACTACACCATCGGCTACTACCGGGAGATGGCGCCCGACTGGCCCGATTTCGCTGCACGGTGAAAGGGCACCGCTCGCCAACCTTGCCAGCCCGCTGCTCGGCAACGCCGTGAGCTTCACCACCATCCAGGGCATGCTGACCCAAGGCCTGGAGCAAGGCATGGAAGGAGAGTTGCTCGCGGTGTGCGTGCAGGCCGGCTTGGCGGCGCTGGGCGCCACCATCAAAGATGCCGAAGGCCAGCCTCTGGAGGATCCAGCCACCCAGCTGGAGGCCTTGCAAACGGTGGCTGTTGATCTGCAGACCAGCGGGCTGACAGCACTGCGCCGCCTTGGAGTGCTGGCCTGAGCTACTGATTGAGTTTGAGCACCGCCATGAAGGCCTCCTGGGGCACATCCACACGGCCCATTGCCTTCATGCGTTTCTTGCCCTTGGCCTGCTTCTTGAGCAGCTTCTTCTTGCGGGAGATGTCACCGCCGTAGCACTTGGCCAGCACATCCTTGCGGATGGCGCTGATGCTTTCGCTGGCGATGATGCGGCTACCGATCGAGGCCTGGATCGGAATCTTGAACTGCTGGCGTGGAATCAGCTCCTTGAGCTTCTCCACCAGCCCCTTGCCCACGTTGTAGGCCTTGTCGCGGTGCACGATCGTGGTGAGCGGATCGGCCTTCTCACTGTTGATCAGCACATCGAGGCGCACCAGCTCGTTCTTGCGGTAGCCGATCAGGCTGTATTCCATCGAGGCGTAGCCCTTGGTGCGGCTCTTCATCACGTCAAAAAAGTCGGTGACCACCTCAGCCAGCGGCATCTCGTAGTGCAGGGTGACCCGATCGGTGGTGATGTATTTCATGTCGATGAACTCACCGCGGCGCTCCTGGCACAGCTCCATCAGGGCGCCATTGAAGCTGTTGGGGGTGTAGATCTCCAGCTTCACATAGGGCTCTTCGATCGATTCCCGTTTCTGCGGATCGGGCAGCGTGGCGGGATTGTCCACCATCTGAACACTGCCGTCGACCATGTTCACCTGATAGATCACCGAGGGCGCCGTCACGATCAGGTCGAGGTCGTATTCGCGCTCGAGGCGCTCCTGCACGATCTCCATGTGCAGCAGCCCCAGAAAGCCGCAGCGGAAACCGAAGCCCATGGCGCTGCTGGTTTCCGGCTCGTATTTCAAGGCCGCGTCGGAGAGCTGCAGCTTGTCGAGCGCTTCCCGCAGATCAGGGTATTGATCGGCATCGGTGGGGAAGAGGCCGCAGAACACCATCGGCTTGGCCTCGGCATAGCCAGGCAGCGGCTCGGCGGCTGGATTGGCCGCCAGGGTGATCGTGTCGCCCACGCGGGCATCGGCCACCGCCTTGATTGAGGCCGCCATGTAGCCCACCTCGCCGGCGTGCAGGCTGTCCACCTGCCGCTGGTCGGGCGCCATCACGCCCACCTCATCGAGCTCCACCGTCTTGCCGCTGGCCATCAGCAGCACCTTGTCTTTGCGGGCCACCTGGCCACTGATCACCCGGAAGTACACGATCACGCCCCGGTAGGGGTCGTAGTATGAGTCGAAGATCAACGCCCGCAGCGGCTCGCTCACCCGGTCGGCCGGCGCCGGCACCCGGTCCACCACGGCCTGCAGGATGTCGGGCACGCCCAGGCCGGTCTTGGCGGAGCAGTCGATCGCCTTGGAGGTGTCGAGGCCGATGATCGCCTCGATCTCCTCCTTGATCCGCGCGGGATCGGCGCCGGGCAGGTCGATCTTGTTGAGCACCGGGATGATCTCGAGATCGTTCTCCAGGGCCAGGTACACGTTGGCCAGGGTCTGGGCCTCCACCCCCTGGCTGGCATCCACGACCAGCAGGGCCCCTTCGCAGGCCTGCAGGCTGCGGCTTACCTCGTAGGAGAAGTCGACGTGCCCCGGCGTGTCGATCAGGTTGAGGATGTAGAGCTCGCCATCGGCCGCACGGAACTCCATCCGCGCCGCCTGCAGCTTGATCGTGATCCCCCGTTCCCGCTCCAGCTCCATGTTGTCGAGGAACTGGGCCTGCATGTCGCGCTCTGCCACCGTTCCGGTTTCCTGCAACAGGCGGTCGGCCAGGGTGGATTTGCCGTGGTCGATGTGGGCAATGATGCAGAAGTTGCGGATCCGCTGAACGGGAACGTCGGTCATCGCAGCGGGTCAGCCCGTTCAGAGGAAGTGTCCGAATCTTAGAAAGCGGTCCCTGCGTCGCCGGAGCAGCAAGCCGGACGTGCCGAACAGCCCTGCCTTCGGCTGCCCTGCCTAAGCTGATCCCATCCGCGAACCCGATCCATGTCCAGCGAAACCACCGCCCCCACGGCTGAGGCACCGGCCGCCGATCCCCGCGCCCTCACGGTCGAGAACGTGGAGCGTGTGCTCGATGAGCTGCGCCCTTATCTGATGGCTGATGGCGGCAACGTGGAAATCGTGGAAATCGACGGGCCGATCGTGAAGGTGCGCCTGCAGGGTGCCTGCGGCTCCTGCCCCAGCAGCACCATGACGCTCAAGATGGGCATCGAGCGCAAGCTGCGCGAATCGATTCCCGAGGTGAGCGAAGTGGTGCAGGTGCTCTGAGCCGGGGACCGCGCAGAACTAACCTGCGCCCCATCTGCATTCCCCTCCGTGCTGGATCAGCGCCTCCTGCGCGACAACCCCGCGCAGATCGCCGAAGGCCTGAACCGCCGGGGCGCGGTGGCTGATCTCGACGGCTGCCACCAGCTCGCCCTTGAGACGCGTGATCTGGAGCAGCAACGCAGTGAGCTGCAAGCGGAAGGCAACCGCATCGGCCGTGAGGTGGGAGAGCTGATCAAGGCCGGCGCCGCCCCCGGCGGCGAGGAGGTGAAGGTGCTGCGCCAGCAGGGCGCGCAGATCAAACAGCGGGTGGGGGAGATCGAGGAGCAGGAGAAGGGCCTCGAAGCGCAGTTGATGCAGCAGCTGATGGTGCTGCCCAACCTGCCCTCGCCCCTCTGCCCCACGGGCCGCAGCGAGGCCGACAACGTGGAGGTGAAGCGCTGGGGCACCCCGCGGCTTGCCGCCGAGGGAGAGCAGCTCGAAGAGCACTGGCAGATTGCCGAACGGCTCGGCATCGTTGACACCGAACGCTCGGTGCGGATTGCCCAGAGCCGCTTCGTGACCCTGATGGGCCAGGGTGCGCGGCTGGAGCGGGCACTGATCAACTTCATGCTGGATCGCCACGCCTCCAGGGGCTACACCGAAGTGTTGCCGCCGATCCTGGTGAACACGGCCAGCCTCACCGGCTCCGGCCAGCTGCCGAAGTTCGCCGAGGAAAGCTTCCGCTGCGCAGACGACGACCTCTGGCTCACTCCCACAGCCGAAGTGCCCATCACCTCCCTGCATCGCAGCGAGGTGATCAACGCCGAGCAATTGCCGCTGAAGTATGCGGCTTACACCCCCTGCTTCCGCCGGGAGGCCGGCTCCTACGGCCGCGACACCCGTGGACTGATCCGCCTGCACCAGTTCAACAAGGTGGAGCTCTACTGGTTTTGCCTGCCCGAGCAATCCGAACAGGCCCACGAGCAGCTCACCCGGGATGCCGAGGCGATTCTGGAAGCCCTGGAGCTGCCTTACCGGCGCCTGGAACTGTGCAGTGGCGATCTGGGCTTTTCGGCCGCCCGCACCTACGACCTGGAAGTATGGCTGGCGGGGGCCGGCACCTACCGCGAAATCTCCAGCTGCAGCACCTGCGGTGATTTCCAGGCCCGCCGCGCCTCGATCCGCTACCGCGAGGGGAAGCACACGCGCCTGCTGCACACCCTCAATGGCAGCGGCCTGGCCGTGGGCCGCACCATGGCTGCACTTCTGGAGGCCGGCCAACAGGCAGATGGATCAGTGCGACTCCCACATGCGCTGGCTCCATTCATTGGCATGAACCAGCTTGTGGCAGGACAGCCGTAACAATGTGTTTACCTGTTTCAGGCAAGGCGTTGCACCACAAAGCTTCAGGAACAAAGCAAAGCCCTTCCACCGCAACAAAAGCTGGGATGCTCCAAAGGGTGCGGTGACCAGTGAAAGCATGGGTTGTTGGTGGGAACAAAACCGGACGCAACCACAAAGTGCTTAAAATGGGGTGAGAAGACTCGGAACGCGTCAGAGCGAGATGGTGGACCTGCCTGCATCTACCCCCAAGCAAATTCCAAGGAGGGCCAAAGCAGCGATTCAGGCTCGCCTGCAGATGGCTCTCATTTTGAACTCCAGGAAGGGACAGCAGGGCTCAGTACTGGTAGGGCTTTTCGTGGCGTTGGGCCTGGTTGTCTCGGCCGCAGGAGCCGTGTGGTTGCTGCAGGGCGGCAAGCTGGCGAGCCAGCTTGGTAGTGATGCCAACAATGCGCAAGCTGTCGCTGAAGCTGGCGCCGACCAGGTCATCGGTGTCTGGAACCAACCGGAAAACCGAAGGCTGCTCGTCTCCGGTGATGCCGCCCCCTCCACATGGACCGCCACCAATCAGACCAGCCCTTGCCTCTCCTCAACCAACACACGTCCTGGCGCAAACAACGGCAACCCATCAGCCGAGGCCAGAAACCTCGTGGATGGAAGCTTCCGTAACATTGATAACATCAGTCAAACGGCTACCGGCGATCGACAATTTCGCTTGAGGGCCATTCGTTACTCCACCGGCACCCCCGGCAGCGCCGATCGCCGCACAATCTCACGCACCTTCAACGTGGCCAACGCCACCTCTACTTCGGCGGGAATCATCCCCAACGGAAGCACCTTCAGAGACTTGATCAATCTTGACGATCCTGATGGAGTAGGGGCTCTCAAAGCTGGTGTCAACACTGGCTACATTGCCGTTGAAGTAGAAAGCCGTGTGTTCCGCAATGGCGTGCAGGTGGCAACCGCCACGGTTACAAAAGAGTTTCAGGTGCTGCCCAAGTGCTGTGGGGCTTCCTTTGGATCCAACAACACCGGCGGGCAGAGCTTCACGGGCAGTGGATCCTTGGGTTCCGACAGCCGCCTTTGCGGTGTCGACTTTGGCATGATCGTGGGTCTCAATGGCGGCAAATTCTGGACTTACTTTAACAACGACATTTATAGAACGATCGACCCTTCAACAGGAAGTGAAGTTAATATGTCAACCATCCTTGGACTCGTTACCAATCCCAGCCATAGATTTGAGCGCAATGCCGCCAGCGCCGACAGCAACAACGGCTGCCGAGTGATTCCCGGGCCGTGCTCCACAGTGAATGATCTATACGTTACCGGTGCCACGACCGGCAGCAATAACGACCTAGACCTCTTCAACAGAATTAACACTACTAATGCTGCTAACACCGGCACGGCAAGCGACAAGGCTGGCAACTCCGCCTCGGGGATACCGATCATCCCTTTGTTTATCAATGGTGGCCTGCCATCGGTGAACTCACGCTTTGGTTACGCTTGGACATCCGGAGGCCGCCCGGCAACAAATTTTGCCAGCGGCGGAACATTTGGTCCAACGTTCACTTCAACTGCACCGACCACGACATTTCGCCTCCGCACCCGCAACGACACCACCCCTCCACGGGTGGAGTTCTGCGATGGCACCTACCCAACGCTCTCAGCAACCTCCATCAACTGCACATCCACCAGCCTTACAAATTCATGGGCGCAGATCTCCTTGCCGCAGGGCACCGCAACCACCACCCTCACGATTGGCGACGACTTTAGAGGCGGAACCTACAGCGGCACCACCAGCAATCTGACCTGCACGGCCTCATCCACCGTGCAATGCAACGAGAACCGTTGGCCCAATATCTGGGTGGAACAAGACCCATCAGGAGCTGCACAGTCAACCAGCGCCGGAAATGTAACCATCAATGGCGTCACGTCCGCTGCTGTCTTGAGGCTATCGGGCCCATCAAATGCAACCAACACGAACGTTAGTCGTGTTGTCAACCTGCATGCCTTAGAAACCCCCCATCTAAGCTTTACCTACACTAGGTCAACCCTCAGTGGCACGAAGGATTTAGTTGTTGAGTACTCAACCAACAACGGAGGAAGCTATACGCAATTGGCGAGTATTCCACGTACGCAAGCATCCGGGACTTCCCTGAGATACCCGCTCCCTACAGCCGCTCAAACTGGTTTCACCACACTACGTTTTCGATTGGCATCGAGCTTTTCGAGCAGCTCCGAATGGGTGGCAATTGACAACGTCAATATCACCAATTCAACTGGTGGTGCCGTATCCATCGACAACTGGTGTGAGTACAGCAGCACGTTCCCCGCTACCGATCAGTTCACGGGAGGATTCCACTGCCTAGGTCCGTTGTTGCAGATGGCCTCTGGTGGCAGATTCATTGTCGATACAAGTGGTGGCAACCTGAGCTTTTACTACAACTCCGCCTTTGATACCAGGGGTCAATCACTCGCCTCACCCTTGATCAACATGGCAGCTGGTGCTGAGTTACTGCACGTCAACTGCCCAACCTCTGGCACCTTGGCAGAGCCCCCAAGGCCCGCTGGTCCCGCAGTCACGCCCAGAGACAATTGCCTCACCGGTGTTCCTAGTAGTGTCTATGCCGCTATAGGCGAGAACGATTTATTGAACATCTTTGGCCGAGATACGAGCCCCTCAGGTACGAACATGCAGTGGGTGCGAATTGGCTCGACCACCACGTCGCCAGGAAAAATCTCTGGTGCCTTCATTTACATGCCTTGGGGATCGGTTTATTTGGTCGCAGATGGATGCACCGGAGGCGGGACGGTTCCTACGACCTTCAACTTTAGCGGCCGGGTCTGGTCACGCACTCTGATCGCTTGTGGCAGAAATTATTTCCTAACACCGCCTTCTTCAACATTGAATCTGGCAGCCCTTGGAATCAACACGAACGTCAATCTCAATACCACGAATTTCGTGGGCTGGACAGGCACAGATTGGCAGGCAAGCACCTCAACATCCACTCTAATCAATTCGAGTCTTTGACATGACGCCAATTCCCGTTCCCCAGACTCGAAAGGATTCCGGATTTTCAATTCTGGAATCGTTAATCGCAGTTGTGCTCGTTGGTCTTGCAACAGCCGCATCATCATCTTTGTTTGCCGTCGGACTCAGGGGACTACAAGACACAAGACAAATTCATTCTGTACAAGCAGCCATCGAGGCCAACAAAACTCAGATTGATGCTCTGGCACGTCGTTACACCTGTTGCAGCGGCATCTGCAGCACCTCACCGCCAACAAGCTTTGGCACAGTCTCTGGGGTGGTTCAACCATGTGCAACCAACAACCCCAACGACGATCGCTATTACTTCCCACTGCTCGACCTAGCTTCCACCACCACCAACTTTCCGAATACCACCACTCCATCCGAGCCTATCGCGGTGGATCAACTATGTGCCACCGCCAACAATACAAACTTCATGACTCCTCTGAAAACAGCCATCGATGGATTAGCCCAACCCAGCCCAGCGGTACGCAGCAACGCGGTCATTCTGGCCTACAAAATGCTCCGCGTTGATTTTACTCAACCAGGTACAGGTGCAGTGATTCGCTCCCTCTACGTGAAACCCCGGATGGCCAATTTTTGCTCATGATTCTGAAGCCATGCCTTTCTATGGATAATGATTGCAGGCGAGCGGTTAAGCCTGGGCATTCCACCGGTTTCACGGCCATCGAATTGATGGTAACCGTTTCAATCATTGGAATTATTTCCAGCATCACGATTATCGAATCAGGCAGAGCTTATAACCGCGACAAGCTAAATGAGGCAAGCCTGCTGTTAAGAAGCTGGCTTCTTGAAATCTCCAACAAGCCCGATACGATTGGCCAATCATGCGCAGTAACCATATCGACCGGGTCAATCGCTACAGGCAGTCAGCTTGCCACCGTTTCACCCGCAGTTTGCTCCAGTTCGCCTACACTACGGATGCCTGGGGGCGTTACCAGCTTGAGCTTCAACGTGGGCGCGACCCAATCCACCTGGTCCTTCACTCGCCGTAACGCTATAAACTCCACAAATGATGTAATCGTTAGGTTGAGCTTGAATGGGTTTACAGCACTCCGGTGCGTGAGAGTTCAGGCGATCTCAGGCCTCCTACGCCTTGGCCGCAACAACGCAATCTCAAATGTCAACACCGGTACTTGCGACAACTGGAACAGGATCTAATCTCAGAAGGAGACGGCCGCAAATCAGCAGAGGATTCACTTTGGCGGAGCTCCTCATTGGCATGGTCTTAGGAATCATCACTCTCGGCATGGCCGCTTTCATTGTGAGCAGCTACATCAGATCCACTGACAAGGCCATCTGGTCAGGCCAGATGGAACAAGACTACGGACGCATTTCCAGGCTGATGAAAGCGGAGATCAACGAAGCCTGCCTTGTGCAAGTCAGCGCTAGTCCAAGCACAACGTCCACCCTTCCAGCAACCCCTTGTACTCCTGCAAGTGCAACCCCCTGCACCACGACAAACGGAACCACTCTCTACCTCCTGGTCCCTGTCACTCTCTCCAATGGCACAGTGACCTACCGTGTCATCTCTTACACGCGCAGTAATGACCAACTACTACGCACAGGCCCTCCAATTACAGCCACAGGCGCGTTGGGTACAACAGCTGATGTATCCAATGTAATATTGATCGATAATCTTGCCAATCTTGCAAGCGGATTCGCCCCAACCGTTAGTCCTGATTGTACATCTGCCACGATCGCTTTCCAGTTCTCAGTTCCCAATCAAAACACTACTTTGGCCCGCACGCTCACAGTATCGGTTGGGTCTCCGGCTGTGCAGAATTAGCAAATAGAAACTAAATCCCAACAGCCCTTCTGCCCAATACTTAAGACCGCGCTTAATCTGCAGCCAACTGTGTAGTTCCACCAGATTGTGACTACTGACAAAATGGGAGTTAGGTCGACAATTCTGTGGTTCAATCCCAACAGCCCCAGACCTCACTACCCATCCATCCATACTGTTCACAATGCTCGCCTGACGCCGATCGTTTGGAAACGCCTTATCCATTCGTATCTCGACGAGAGAGGAGCTTCGCTTCATCTGACCGCAACCAGCGGCGGACGTCCGATCCACAGCAACTGCAACAGGCCGTGGAGCTCAGCAATCAGTGCTGCACCATTCGGAGGATTTCCAACCTGCTGATGGCACCGATCAGCAGCCCGGGTCGGGCTATGTGGCACCTGAGGCTAAACCGGCTGCGGAACCTGGATGCCAAACCGTCGGTGCAGCGGTACCAGTGGGAGCGGCCCTGAGGCATGACCTCGTCGACATCAAACAGCTGGCCCAGTTCCACTATATTGGCCACCGGATCACCGGGGACCCACGCAAAGGAAGCTCGCCCGGCACTGGTTACGAGAAGGTCCATGCGGAAGTGAATGACGCCCGTCCGTCTTTCTGTTGCTTCGATTGGTGCGCTGGTGTAAATCCTCCGAGGTATTGGCGAACGAGTAGGGGCCGACCTCGGTGGGCTTCCTGAGCCGGGCAGTGGTCTGGTTCAACGGCCAGGAGGTGTACCCCTGCGCGGAAGCCAAGGGATATGAGTGCCGGCAGGTGCTCAACGACAACGGCTCTGCCTACAAGTCGCACGGCGGGCGAAAATCCTGCCAGGTCAGGGGATTAAAGGGGAAGAAGACCAGGACCTACATCCCACGGACCAACGACAAGGCCGAGCCATTGATCGAGCCGAAGGATTCTCCGCAGCAATGGACATTGCTTGCTGGCGGGATGAGCCTGCGTGAAGCCCTGCAGCAGCACAGTGGTTCGCAATGAGCGGCGTCCGGCCTAGCTGCAGATCCATAACAGCCTCAGAAAAGGACACCCTCAACGGCAGTGGCCTGGCGGTGGGCAGCGCCATGGCCGCCCTGCTGGAAACCGGCCAGCAGGCAGTTGGCAGTTGGCAGTTGGCAGCTTCCCCCCGCTCACCCCTTACTTCGAGGCACCAATCCTTACTGCCGGCGCCGGAGCGTGATCTGTCTGACACCCACGAATTGACAGGCTTACGGCTTGACACGCATAGGCACCGCCGCAGCCAGCAGAATGAGAGGCCTGCCTGAACGAAACTGAATGGGTGTCCTCGCGGCCCTGGCCATCCTTGCCGGCCTGATCGTCGTCCACGAAGCGGGGCACTTCTTTGCAGCCACCTGGCAAGGGATCAGGGTCAGCGGCTTCTCGATCGGCTTCGGCCCGGTGCTGCTGGAGCGGCGGCGCCGTGGCGTGCAGTTCGCCCTGCGGGCTATCCCCCTGGGCGGCTACGTGGCCTTTCCCGACGACGACGAGGACAGCGACATCCCGGCCGACGATCCGGATCTGCTGCGCAACCGCCCGCTGCCGCAGCGGGCCCTGGTGATCGCCGCCGGCGTGCTGGCCAACCTGCTGCTGGCCTGGGCCGTGCTGGTGGCCCAGGGGGCCGTGGTCGGCATCCCCGCCGGCTTCAGCGCCACCCCCGGTGTGGTGGTGGCGGCGGTGCAACCCGGCCTGCCGGCGGCAGCCTCCGGCCTGCGCCCCGGCGACCGCATCCTCAGCCTGGCGGGCACGTCCCTGGGCGGCGGCCAGAGCGCCGTGGAGGGCCTGGTGGCCGACATCAAGGCCGCTCCACAGCGCTCGCTGCAGCTGGTGGCTGAACGCGCCGGCAGCACCGTGACTCTCACGCTCACGCCCGATGCCCAGAACGGCATCGGCCGCATCGGCGCCCAACTGCAACCCAGCGGCAGCGAGGCCTTCCGGCCTGCCCGCAGCCCGCTGGAGGTGATCGGCCATGCCAACCGCACCTGCCTCAAGCTGATCCGCCGCACCGTGGATGGCTTCGTTTCCCTCGTCACCCACTTCGGCGAGACGGCACCCCAGGTGTCGGGGCCGGTGAAGATCGTGGAGATGGGCGCGTCCCTCGCCCGCGACGGCGGCGGCAGCCTTTTTCTGTTCACGGCGCTGATCTCGATCAACCTGGCCGTGCTCAACGCCCTGCCGCTGCCCCTGCTCGATGGCGGCCAGTTCGTGCTGCTGCTGCTGGAGGGCCTGCGCGGCCGGCCGCTGCCGCAGCGCCTGCAGCTGGCCTTCATGCAGTCGGGCTTCCTGCTGCTGGTAGGCCTCAGCCTGGTGCTGATCGTCAAGGACACCAGCCAGCTCTCCGCGGTGCAGCAGCTGCTGGGCCGCTGACGTGCCCCGCTTCCCCACCGCCCGCCAGCGGGCGCCACTGATCCTGGAGCGCCTGGCCACGCTTTACCCGGAGGCCACCTGCTCGCTCGACTGGCGCACCCCCTGGGAGCTGCTGGTGGCCACCATGCTCTCGGCCCAGTGCACCGACGAGCGGGTCAACAAGGTGACGCCGGCCTTGTTCGAGCGCTTCCCCGACGCGGCCGCCGCTGCAGCCGTGGACAGCGACGCGGTGGAGCCCTACGTGAAATCCACTGGCTTCTTCCGCAACAAGGCCAAGAACATCGTGGCCGCCTCCCGGCTGCTGCTGGAACGCCACGGCGGTCAGGTGCCGGCCTCGATGCCGGAGCTGCTGGAGCTGCCGGGCGTGGCCCGTAAGACGGCCAACGTGGTGCTGGCCCATGCCTTCGGCATTCATGCCGGCGTCACGGTGGACACCCATGTGCGGCGCCTCAGCAACCGGCTCGGCCTCACCCGCCAGAGCGAACCGGTGAAGATCGAGCCCGACTTGATGAAGCTGTTTCCGCAACCGGAGTGGGAAAACCTCTCAATCCGGCTGATCTTCCATGGCCGCGCCGTGTGCCGGGCCCGCAACCCCGGCTGCGGCAGCTGCCCGATGGCTGATCTCTGCCCCAGCCATCCCGACCACGGACCGGGCGGCAGACGCACCGTTCCTGCCGCAGGGTAGGGTTGGTCCCCATCCGCAACAGCAAAGCAGCCGCATGGCGAAGAAGTCGATGATCGCGCGCGACGTGAAGCGCAAAAAAATCGTGGCTCGTTTCGCTGCCAAGCGCGCCGCTCTGAAGGCCGCGTTTGAAGCCGCCGCCGATCCCATGGAACGGCTGGAGATTCACCGCCAGATCCAGGGCCTGCCCCGCAACAGCGCCCCCAACCGGGTGCGCAACCGCTGCTGGGCCACCGGCAAGCCCCGCGGCTACTACCGCGATTTCGGCCTGTGCCGCAACCAGCTGCGCGAGCGCGCCCACAAGGGCCTGCTGCCGGGTGTCACCAAGTCCAGCTGGTGAGCCGCTGAACCTGCGCCGGCTCTCCTGCACCACCGCTCCACGGGGTTAAGGGAGGGCCGGATGCGAGACTGCCTTTCGACAACAAAACGGACATAAGACGACGTGCCAGGAAAAATTCAGTCGGTCTCCTTCGATGGTCGGGAGATCCGGCTGACCACAGGGCTGTATGCCCCCCAAGCTGGGGGATCGGTGTTGATTGAATGCGGTGATACGTCCGTGCTGGTCACGGCCACCCGCGCCAAAGGCCGCGAAGGCATCGATTTCCTGCCCCTCACCTGCGATTACGAAGAACGGCTGTATGCCGCCGGGCGCATCCCCGGCAGCTTCTTTCGCCGGGAAGCACGCCCCCCCGAGCGGGCCATCCTCACCACCCGCCTGATCGACCGCCCGCTGCGGCCCCTGTTCCCCTCCTGGCTGCGCGACGACATTCAGGTGGTGGCCACCACCCTCTCGCTGGATGAGCGGGTGCCGCCCGATGTGCTGGCAGTCACGGGCGCTTCGATCGCCACCCTGCTGGCGCGCATGCCCTTCTACGGCCCGATGGCGGCCGTGCGCGTGGGCCTGCTGGGCGACGATTTCGTGCTCAACCCCAGCTTCCGTGAGATCGAGCGCAGCGACCTGGATCTGGTTGTGGCCGGCACCCCTGCCGGTGTGGTGATGGTGGAAGCGGGCGCCAACCAGCTGCCCGAACAGGATGTGATCGAGGCCATCGACTTCGGCTACGAAGCGGTGGGTGAACTGATCAAGGCCCAGCTCACCCTGCTGAGCGATCTGGGCATCGAGCAGGTGATCCCCGAGCCGAAGGTGGAAGATCCCGCCCTGCCGGACTTCCTCGAGCAGGAATGCGGCAAGGGCATCGGTGAGGTGCTCAAGCAGTTCACGCTCACCAAGGCGGAGCGTGATGCTCAGCTCGATGCCATCAAGGCGGAGGTGGCCGTCAAGATCGGCGCCCTCAGCGACGACGACCCGATCCGCATGGCCGCCGCCGGCAAGGCCCTGGGCAACACCTACAAGGGCATCACCAAGAAGCTGATGCGCGCCCAGATTCTCAGCGAAGGCAAGCGGGTGGATGGCCGCAACCTCGACGAGGTGCGCCCGATCACCGCCGCTGTGGGTGTGTTGCCCAAGCGGGTGCATGGCTCGGGCCTGTTCCAGCGTGGGCTCACCCAGGTGCTCTCCTGCGCCACCCTCGGCACCCCCAGCGATGCCCAGGAGCTCGACGACCTCAACCCGTCGAGCGAGAAGACCTACCTGCACCACTACAACTTCCCCCCCTATTCGGTGGGCGAAACCCGGCCGATGCGCTCCCCCGGTCGCCGCGAGATCGGCCATGGCGCCCTGGCGGAGCGGGCCATCACCCCCGTGCTGCCACCGAAAGAGAAATTCCCGTACGTGCTGCGGGTGGTGTCGGAGTGCCTCAGCTCCAACGGCTCCACCTCGATGGGCTCGGTGTGCGGCAGCACCCTGGCGCTGATGGATGCCGGCGTGCCGCTGCAGGCTCCCGTGAGCGGCGCCGCCATGGGCCTGATCAAGGAAGGCGATGAGGTTCGGATCCTCACCGACATCCAGGGCATCGAGGATTTCCTCGGCGACATGGACTTCAAGGTGGCCGGCACCGAGAAGGGCATCACCGCCCTGCAGATGGACATGAAGATCACCGGTCTGGCGGTGACCACCGTGGCCGACGCCGTGAACCAGGCCCGCCCCGCCCGTCTGCACATCCTCGAGAAGATGCTGGAGGCGATCGAGAAGCCCCGCGACACCATGTCGCCCCATGCGCCCCGCCTGCTCAGCTTCCGCATCGATCCGGAACTGATCGGCACCGTGATCGGTCCTGGCGGCCGCACCATCAAGGGCATCACCGAGCGCACCAACACCAAGATCGACATCGAGGACGGCGGCATCGTCACGATCGCCAGCCATGACGGCGCCGCCGCCGAAGAGGCCCAGCGCATCGTGGAAGGTCTCACCCGCCGCATCAGCGAAGGGGAGCAGTTCAGTGGCACCGTCACCCGCATCATCCCGATCGGCGCCTTCGTGGAGATCCTTCCCGGCAAGGAAGGCATGATCCACATCTCCCAGCTCTCGGAAGCCCGGGTCGAGAAGGTCGAAGACGTGGTGAAGGTGGGTGATCCCGTCACCGTGCGCGTGCGTGAGATCGACAACCGCGGCCGCATCAACCTCACCCTGCGCGGCGTGTCCCAGGAACCGGTGGCGGTCTGAGGTCAACGGGGCTGCCCCTGGCAGCCCACTGCCCCCAACCCACCGCCAGCCATGGCCGCACCATCGGGTGATGAAGCGCTTCCTCTCGTCGCACCTGAGGCAAAGGCGACATCCTCAAGGGGCGCGCTTGGCGCCGAACCGGCGGCCGGCGTGCTCTATCTGGTGGGCACGCCGATCGGTAACCTCGCTGATCTCTCGCCCCGGGCCCGGCTGGTGCTGGAGCAGGTCGATCGCATCGCCTGTGAAGACACCCGCCACAGCGGTCAGTTGCTGGCGCGGCTTGGCATTCGCCGACCGCTGCTGAGCTTTCACCAGCACAACCAGGCCACCCGCCTGCCCGAACTGCTGCAGGCGCTGCAGCGCGGTGAGCGTCTGGCAGTGATCAGCGACGCCGGCCTGCCAGGCATTTCCGATCCCGGCGAACCGCTGGTGGCCGCCGCGCGGCAGGCGGGGCTGGAGGTGGTGTGCATTCCTGGCCCCTGCGCCGTCACCACCGCGCTGGTGAGCAGCGGCCTGCCCAGTGGCCGCTTCTGCTTCGAGGGATTTCTGGCCGCCAAGCCCAGCCAGCGCCGGCGTCAGCTGCAGGAACTGGCGGCCGAGCCGCGCACCCTGGTGCTGTTCGAGGCGCCCCACCGGCTGATCGCCCTGCTGGAGGATCTGCTGGAGCTGCTGGGCGATCGCCCCCTGCGGGTGGCACGGGAGCTCACCAAGCGGCATGAGCAGCAGGTGGGGCCCACGGTGGCCGCCGCCCTGGAGCACTTCCGCCGGGTGCCGCCGCTCGGGGAGTGCACCTTGGTGCTGGGCGGCGCGCCCCCAGCAGCGCAACCCGCCTGGAACGAGGCTGCGCTGCGGGCCGAGCTGGAGAGCCTGCTGGTGGATGGGCTCAGCAAGCGGGAAGCCGCCCGCACCCTGGCGGAACGCACCGGTCACAGCCGCCGCGACCTCTACGCCCTGCTGCACCGCGACGGGCCGGAAGCCGAGGAGCGCGACAGCGCCAGTGGCGACCATGAAGGGAGCTCGCACGCCTGAGCGCTGATGACCCGCAGGCCGCCGGCGCGTCACACTCAGGGGGCGACCCCTTCAACCACCGCCGCCGCCATGCTGGTGCGCCTTCGACTCCTGGCCGGCAGTGTGGCCGGCGGCCTGCTGCTGCTTGTGGTGCTGTGCCTGGGCGGGCAGAACCTCAACGACCGGCCCCAGCTGCGGCTCGGCTTTGGACGCAGCGCCCCGCTACCCAGCGGCTTTCTGGTGGGCCTGGCGCTGGTGGTGGGGGTGATCAGCGGCGGGGCCGCCACGGCGCTGCTGGTGCCGGGCGATGATCAGGATCCGGGCAGGGAGTAAAGCGCCCCTTCAAGCACCACACGGGTGATGCCCTTGCGCAGCAGGTAGGGGGCGGTGCGGCGGATCACCTGGCTGTCAGGCACCTGGATCACCCGCTGGGTGCGGCCGCAGTGGCGTTTGGCCTGGCGTGGGTTGCTGAACACCACCAGGGCGCGGCGCCGGGATTCCTCCTCCGGCAGCAGGCCGAGTTCGGGGAAGTCGCTGAGGGGCCGGTCCTGCAGCTCCACGGTTTTGTCGACCAGCATGTAGAGGCTGTCAGGCAGGGGCGCCGCCTCGAACGGCAGGCAGGTGGCGGCAGGGCGGTCGAGCAGGGTTTCGCCGACCGGCACGGGCGTGAACAGGTCGGGCTCATCGTCAGCGTCTTCGCTGTCGCTGTCGGCATCGTTGTCGTCGGCGTCATCGCCGAAATCATCCGCATCGTCGATCGCCAGCACCTGGGCGTCGTCATCGTCATCGCCGTCGGCGGCCGGATC
Organism: Marcopretia estuarina LEGE 06307; assembly: GCF_056633115.1. Taxonomy (NCBI): domain Bacteria; kingdom Bacillati; phylum Cyanobacteriota; class Cyanophyceae; order Synechococcales; family Prochlorococcaceae; genus Marcopretia; species Marcopretia estuarina. The sequence continues at coordinate 329,357 of NZ_JBSJOY010000003.1, forward strand.
CTGCCCGGCGGGATCGCCAAGGGTGGCAGGGGCGAATCCGGAGCCGAAGGGAGCAAGGGGCTCACTGCCGGGCTCCGCAGTGTCTGAGGCTTGGGGAAGGACATCCCCGGCGTCCGCAACACCGGCAGTGGCGCCGGCCTGGTCTGCGGCGTCGCCGCTGGCGGCAGGCTCTGCGGCTGGCCCTTCAGCCTGGACCTCGGCCTGCTCGAACAGGGGCCCGGCGGGGATCGCGGTGGCGTCGAGCGGGTGAGCAATGGCGGCCCTGCGCATTGCCGGCCCCTTGCCGCGCTCCAGCTTGATCTGCTCGTAGCGCTCGGCGCCGATGGCGGCCTTCACCACCCGGGTGGCGGTGGCGGCGCTGCAGCCGAAGGCAGCGGCCAGCGCCTGGGCAGTGTCCCCCTGCTGATAGCGGGCGACGAGCTCCTGCCGATGAGCGTCGCTGAGCCGGGTGGACGCCATTGGGAAGGTTTCACAGCAGACCACCTTAGGCTGTGCCGGTGGGCCGTTAGCTCAGTTGGATAGAGCATGCGACTTCTAATCGCACGGTCGCTGGTTCGAATCCAGCACGGCCCGTTTGTCCGCCGTTCGCCGACTCCTGAGCTCAGGGGGGAACGGCGAGCAGTGTGTCGCGCTTAAGTGGCAACGGCCAGCGGAGCGCCGCCGCGGGCCCGCTGCAGCAGGGTGTCGTCGGAGGGCTGGCGCAGCTGGTCGGCGAGGCCGAAGCGTTGCAGCAGCCGGATGAAGCGGAAGGTGGGGTCGGGCCGCAGCCGCAGCTGGCCGTCGCGCACGGTGTAGCCCTGACGCACCGCGAAGGGGAAGGCGTGGTGCAGGTTGTGCCAGCCCTCACCGAGCGTGATCAGTGCCACCAGGGCGTTGTTGCGGCTGTGGTCGTCGGTGCGGAAGGGCTGATCGCCCCACACATGCGCCACCGAGTTCACCGTGGCCACGCCGTGGAACAGCACGGTGGTGCTGAGGAAGAAGGCGCCCAGATACATCCAGCCGCCCACCAGAAAAGACAGCCCGGCAAGGGCCAGCAGGGGCAGGAAATGGAGCCGATCGAGGCCGCGCAGCACCGGATCCGCTTCCACGTCCGCCGGCAGCTCATCGGGGAAGAAGCTCGAGCGCAGCAGCCAGCCAGCCTGGGAGTTCCACAGCCCCCGCCAGCCCTGCAGCGGCATCAGCGGGGTGTGGGGGTCGGCGGCGGTGTCCACATGGCTGTGATGCTGCAGGTGGTGGGCCTTCCACCAGCTCGGGCCCATCTGTCCGGCGGAAGCCGCCACGGCGCAGCCGATCCAGAGCACGGCACGCGGGGCGCGGTAGCTGCGGTGCACCAGCAGGCGGTGATACACCGACGTGATCGCCAGCATGCGCACCAGATACAGCCCCACCGCCCAGAGCAGGGCTCCGAGGCTCAGGCCCGTGACCAGCAGCAGCAGGCAACCGATGTGAAAGGAAACAATGAAGATCGGTCCCAGCAGGTACAGGGAACGGTGCAGGCCGGAGTTCAGAAGGAAAGGTGAGCGCTGGCTTCAAGCTAGTGGGCGCCCTTGCGCGCTGTTCGCGAAGAAATCCCCCAGCCGTGGGCCACCGGGCCGGGGCTGCCTACGTTGAAGCCGGCGGAGCGGTGGTCCCATGAGCCCAGCACCCGGGCCTGAGGGCAACCGGCTCGAACCCGCTTCAGGGCAAGTCGACCAGCCCCCGCAGCCGTTCGCCGCGCTGGAGCCGCTGCTGCGTCGCCATCACCACAGCGCCGGTGGCCTGATCGAGGTGCTGAACGGGGCGCAGGAGATCTATGGCCACCTCAGCGAGCCGCTGCTGCGCCATGTGGCCCACAGCCTGGCGTTGCCGGACAGCCAGGTGTTCGGCACCGCCAGCTTCTACCACCTGTTCCGCTTCCAGCCCCCGGCGCGTCACAGCTGCGTGGTGTGCACCGGTACGGCCTGTGAAGTGAACGGCGCTTCTGAGCTGGTGGCGGCCCTGGAGGGCGCCCTGCGGCTCCGCCTCGGTGGACGCAGCGGCGACGGGCTAGTGAGTCTGGAGGGCGTGCGCTGCCTGGGCACCTGCGGCGCCGCGCCGGTGCTGATGATCGATGGCGTGGCGTTGCCGCACCAGAGCCCGGCCCGCGCCCTTACGGCCCTGCAAGCGCTGACGCCATGAGCGCCATCAGCCCCGGCGGTGAAGCGATGCAGCAGGTGCGCTGCTGCAGCGCTGCCGGCTGTCTGGTGAGCGGGGCGGGCCCCTTGCGCGAGGCCCTGGAAGCGGCCGTGGCCCGCCATGGGCTGGAGCAGCGGCTCGTGATCACCCCTGTGGGCTGCCTGGGCCCGTGCAGCCAGGGCCCGCTGCTGGCGGTGGACCCTGAGGGCGCCCTGTTCAGCGGCGTCGAGGCGGCTGAGGCCGACGGGCTGATCGTCGCCCTGGCCCGGCGCTCGCAGATGGCGGCACCCGAACAGGACGGACCGCTCCAGTGGCAGCCGGCCCGCGGCGCACGGCTCGACACCAGCGCCCCCTTCTTTGCGCGGCAGCGGCGCATCGTGCTGGAGCACTGCGGCCGGATCGACCCGGAGCGGATCGAGGCGGCGATCGCCTGCGGCGCCTACACCCAGCTGCGCCGCGTGGTGCAGACCCTCCGCCCGGCCGAGGTGGTGGAGACGCTGCGGCGCAGCGGCCTGCGCGGGCGCGGCGGCGCCGGCTACCCCACCGGGCTGAAGTGGGCCACGGTGGCTGCCATGCCGGGCGAGCGCAAGGTGGTGGTGTGCAATGCCGATGAAGGCGACCCCGGCGCCTTCATGGACCGCAGCGTGCTGGAAGGCGACCCTCACCGCGTGCTGGAAGGGATGGCGATCGCGGCCCATGCGGTGGGAGCAGGTCAGGGGTTCATCTACGTGCGTGCCGAGTACCAGCTGGCGATTGCCCGTCTGCGCCAGGCGATCGAGCAGGCCCACCAGTGGCAACGGCTCGGCCAGCAGCTCTTTGGCACCCGCTTCAGCTTCACGGTGGAGCTGCGGGTGGGGGCTGGGGCGTATGTGTGCGGCGAGGAGACGGCACTGATCCGCTCGATCGAAGGCGGACGCGGCACGCCCCGCCCCCGCCCCCCCTACCCCGCCGAACGGGGGGTGGGCGGCCTGCCGACACTCATCAACAACGTGGAGACCTTCGCCAACGTGGTGCCGATCCTGCGGGAAGGCGCCGACTGGTTCGCCGCCATCGGCACGGCCGGCAGCGCGGGCACCAAGGTGTTCAGCCTCACGGGCAACGTGCGCCGCGGCGGGCTGGTGGAGGTGCCGATGGGCACCAGCCTGGCCACGATCGTGGCGGAGATGGGCGAGGGCACCCCGGACGGGGCAGGCATCAAGGCGGTGCAGACCGGCGGCCCCTCGGGCGGCTGTGTGCCCGCCGCCCACCTCGACACCCCGGTGGATTACGAGAGCCTGCAGGCACTGGGCACGATCATGGGCTCCGGCGGCATGGTGGTGCTCGATCACGCCACCGACATGGTGGCCCTGGCGGCCTTCTTCATGGCCTTCTGCCGCGAGGAATCCTGCGGCAAGTGCGTGCCCTGCCGCGCCGGCACCGTGCAGCTGCATGGGCTGCTGCAGAAGCACCTGGCCGGCGAGGCCACAGCCGCCGACCTGAGCCAGCTGGAAGCGCTGTGCCACATGGTGCGGGACACCAGCCTGTGCGGGCTGGGCCAGAGCGCCCCCAAGCCGGTGCTCAGCACGCTGCGCTTCTTTCGCAGCGACTACGAGGCGCGCCTGCGGCCGGACCCGACAGCGGCGCCCACCGCCACAGGAGGGGCCCCATGAGCGTCTGCACGCTCACGATCGACGGCCAGGCGGTGGCCGCCGCCGCCGGCACCACCGTGCTGCAGGCGGCGCAGCAGGCGGGGATCACCATCCCCACCCTCTGCCACCTGGAGGGCCTGAGCCCGGTGGCGGCCTGCCGCCTCTGCCTGGTGGAGATCGCCGGCAGCGACAGGCTGCAGCCCGCCTGTGTCACCTCCGTGGCGGAAGGGCAGGTGGTGCACAGCGCCACGCCACGCCTGCGCGATCACCGGCGCACCGTGATCGAGCTGCTGTTCACCGAGGGCAACCACGTGTGTGCCGTGTGCGTGGCCAACGGCCACTGCGAACTGCAGGACCTGGCCGTGGCGGTGGGCATGGACCACACGCGTCTGCCGTACCGCCACCCCCAGCGCTCGGTGGACCTCTCCCACCACCGCTTCGGGCTCGACCACAACCGCTGCATCCTCTGCACCCGCTGCGTGCGTGTGTGCGATGAGGTGGAGGGGGCCCATGTGTGGGACGTGGGCTGGCGGGGTGAGCACTGCCGGATCGTCGCCGGGCTCAATCAGCCCTGGGGCGCGGTGGACGCCTGCACCGACTGCGGCAAATGCGTGATGGCCTGCCCCACCGGCGCCCTGTTCCACAAGGGCGACGGCGCCGAGGAGAAACACGAGGAGGCCTGGCGGCTGGCCGTGATCCTGCGGGCCCATCGTGCGGGGACGGCGCCATGAAACTGCGTCTCGCCACCGTGTGGTTGACGGGCTGCTCGGGCTGCCACATGTCGTTTCTCGATCTGGACGAATGGCTGATCGAGCTGGCCGCGCTGGTGGAGGTGGTGTTCTCGCCGATCGCCTCCGACGTGAAGATCTACCCGGAGCACGTGGATGTGGCCCTGGTGGAGGGGGGTGTGGGGACCAGCGACAACCTGGCGCTGATCCGGCAGGTGCGGCAGCACACGCGCGTGCTGGTGGCGTTCGGCGACTGCGCCATCACCAGCAACGTGCCCGGCCTGCGCAATTCCCATCCCGGCGCTGACACCGTGCTGGAGCGGGCCTACCTGCAGCTGTCAGACAGCAGTGGCTGCCTGCCGCAGGCACCCGGGATCGTGCCGGAGCTGCTGGAGCAAGTGCTGCCGGTGCAGGCGGTGGTGCCGGTGGACGTGTATCTGCCCGGCTGCCCGCCACCAGCCGCGCGCATCCGCGCCGTGCTGGAGGCGCTGCTGCGGGGCGAGACGCCAGTGATGGAGGGGGCGGAGCTGATCCGCTTCGGCTGACCCATGGACCAGAGCCCCACCCCCCCGGCCGGGACACCACGCACGGTCCTGATCGATCCGGTCACCCGCATCGAAGGCCACGCCAAGATCACGATCCACCTCGATGCCAGCGGCAGCGTGGCGGCCGCCCGCTTCCATGTGACCGAATTCCGCGGCTTCGAGGCCTTCTGCGCCGGGCGGCCGTTCACGGAGATGCCGGCGCTCACGGCGCGGATCTGCGGCATCTGTCCGGTGAGCCACCTGCTGGCCTCCGCAAAGGCGGGCGACCAGCTGCTGGCGGTGACGATCCCGCCGGCGGCCGAGCGGTTGCGGCGCTTGATGAACCTGGCCCAGATCATCCAGTCGCACGCGCTGTCGTTCTTTCACCTGAGCAGCCCGGATTTCCTGCTCGGCTGGGACTGCGACCCGGCGCGGCGCAACGTGTTCGGCCTGATCGCCGCCGATCCCGAGCTGGCCCGCGGCGGCATCCGGCTGCGTCAGTTCGGCCAGACGGTGATCGAGCGGCTGGGCGGGCGCAAAATCCATCCGGCCTGGGCGGTGGCCGGTGGGGTGCGCGCCCCCCTCGCCACCACTGACCGCGACGCGATCCGTGCGGGGCTGCCCGAGGCTTTCGCGGCCACCCGCGCGGCCCTGGCGCTGTTCAAACGCCTGCTGGATGGGCCGCTGGCGGCGGAGGCCGCTGTGTTCGGGGATTTTCCCTCTCTGTTCATGGCGCTGGTGGGGGAAGGCGGCGGGTGGGAGCACTACGGCGGCCGCCTGCGCCTGATCGATGGCGACGGCACGCCGCTGGGCGGTGATCTGCCGGCCGATGGCCTGGGTGCCGGGCCGTTCGACGCGCTGCTGGCCGAGGCGGTGGAACCGTGGACCTACCTGAAATTCCCCTACTACAAGCCGCTGGGGCCGGAAGCGGGCAGTTACCGGGTGGGGCCGCTGGCGCGGCTGAACGTGTGCGATCACATCGGCACCGCCAGCGCCGACAGCGAACTGCTGGAGCTGCGCCAGCGCGGCGGGCGGGTGGTGACCAGCTCCTTCCATTACCACCTGGCCCGGCTAATCGAGATCCTCGCGGCGCTGGAGGCGATCGAAGCCCTGCTCGATGATCCGGCCCTCGGCGACTCCCATGTGCGCGCTCGCGCCCACCTCAACGCCTTCGAGGCGGTGGGGGTGAGCGAGGCGCCGCGCGGCACGTTGTTCCACCACTACCGGGTGGATGGCGACGGGCTGATCGAGGCGGTGAACCTGGTCATCGCCACCGGGCAGAACAACCGGGCGATGAACCGCACGATCACCCAGATCGCGCGCCACCACATCCAGGCAGGCCCCAGCGCCGGTGCGGAAGGCGGGGCTGAAACCGCCCTGCCGGAGATCGCCGAGGCCCTGCTCAACCGGGTGGAGGCGGGCATCCGCTGCTTCGATCCCTGCCTGTCGTGCTCCACCCATGCCGCCGGCGAAATGCCGCTGCACGTGCAGCTGCTCGGCCCCGGCGGGGAACTGCTGCGGGAGCGGTGGCGGTCGTGAGCGCCGCCCCGGGCGGGCCGGCACCACAGCGGCGCGATCTGCTGATCGGCTGGGGCAATGAGCTGCGGCAGGACGACGGCGTGGGCCTGGCTATCGCCACTGCGGTGAAGGGCTGGCACCAGCGGCAGCTCACCGTGCTGGCCACCCGGCTGCTCACGCCGGAGCTGGCACCGCTGCTGGCGGAGGCCCGCCGGGTGCTGTTCGTGGATGCCGCTCTGGCGCCGGCCTGTCCGCCGCCGGGCTGGCGGCTGGAGCGCTTGGCGGCTGATGCCGCAGCAACGGCGGCCGGGGGCCCGCCCTTCAGCCATCACGCCAGCCCCGGCGCGCTGCTGCAGCTGGCCGGCCAGCTCTATGGCCGCACCCCCCCGGCCTGGCAACTACTGGTGCGCGCGCACCGCTGCGGGCTGGGCAGCCACCTCACGCAGGCCACCGCCGCCCTGCTGCCCGAGGCCCTGGCGGCGGTGCGGCGCTGGTGCGGCGATGCATGAACTGGCGCTGATGGAGGAGGTGCACCGGATCGCCCTGGCGGCCGCAGCGGCTGAAGGGGCCGCGCGGATTCATGGGCTGCGCCTGCGGGTGGGGCAACGGGCCGGGGTGGATCCCGACGCGCTGCGATTCGCCTTTGAGGTGGTGATGGCCGGTGGCATCGCCGAGGGGGCCAGCCTGGAGCTGGAGCTGTCCGCAGGCCGGGAGCTGGAGTTGATCGGACTGGACGTGTCGTGAGGTTTCATCGCACTGACGGGGCCCGGAGGAATCCCCCCCACTCCCGCACGCTCAGCGCCGGCTCCCGCGGCAGCTCGCCGCTGGCGAGGATCGGCCAGGCCACCCGCCGCTCCGACAACCAGGGCCGCTCAAGATCGAGGAAAGCGGTCACTGACTTGCTCATCAGCTGGTGGAGGTTAAGGAGGGTGATGGTGCCGGCAGTGGCGCGGACTCAGGACTCAGGACTTGCGACTCCGGGATTGGGGATTCGGTATTCGGGATTGGGGAGCGGGGATTGAGGCTGGGAGGTTGTACGGGGGCGCAGCATCCCAGGCATCTTCCGGCGGAGACCCCTTCAGCTCAGCGGCATAGCGACAGCCCCCGATCAGCGACATCGGCAGGCCACAGGCAGGGCCGAGTGCCAGCAGAAAAGCTGATCCGTGCCAACAATTGCTCAGCCTGCGCAGTGACTCTGCAGCATCCATCAAGGAAGAGCCCAGAAAGCGCAACGGCTCAAATCCTCAGAGCCCGAGCCCCTTGCAATCCTGAGAACCTCGCCGGCTCAGAAGAGCTCTGGCCAAGAAATGTAGCGGGATGATGCATTTCTTCCTCTCGCAGGATCTCCTTCGTCGGTCGCGGACTTTCCCCGCCCCGTTGTCGGGAATGGGGCGCGATCCCCACCACGGGCAAGCTGCTCAGGCCACCAAGCCAAGCAGTCGTCCAGGCCATCACGAACCCAGGCTCGAATGGGCCAAGCCACCCGGCCAGCGGATGGCGGCAGAGGGCCAAGAACCCAGTGATTACCGTGGTTTTCGGCAAAGACCCAATCCCCTGTGCCAACTGCTACAGTCCGCCGGACAAATTCTCTGAGATCACCAAAAGCGCCACGTGACATTCCTCTCTGACTTCATTCCGCTCTTCCTGGAGCAGGTTCAGTCCCCGACCCTCGGATTCCTGATCGGCGGGATCATCGTGGCCGCGCTTGGCAGCCAGCTGGCCATTCCGGATTCGATCTACAAGTTCATCAGCTTCTTCCTGCTGATGAAGATCGGCCTGACGGGCGGCATCGCGATTCGGAACTCCAACCCCACCGAAATCTTTCTCCCGGCGCTCGCGGCCGTGGGGATTGGCATCGTGATCGTGTTCATCGCTCGTTACACCCTGGGGAAACTGCCTGGCATCACCGTGCCTGACGCGGTGGCCACCGGTGGCCTGTTCGGCGCGGTGAGTGGCTCCACGCTGGCGGCGGTGCTGCCGCAGCTGGATTCCGCCAAGATCCCCTATGAGGCCTGGACGGCGGCCCTCTATCCCTTCATGGACATCCCGGCGCTGGTGACGGCGATCGTGGTGGCCAGCGTCTACCTCTCCAAGAAGACCGGCAACACCGCCGAGAAAGTGGAGATCTGGCCGATCATCAAGGAAAGCGTTCAGAGCTCGGCCGTCACGTCACTGCTGCTGGGCGTGGCCCTCGGCATCCTCACCAAGCCCGAACCCGTCTATGAGAGCTTCTTCAACCCCCTGTTCCGCGGCTTCCTGGCGGTTCTGATGATCATCATGGGGATGGAAGCGGCCCAGCGCATGAATGAGCTGCGCAAGGTGGCCCAGTGGTTTGCCATCTATGCCTTCATCTCCCCCATCCTGCATGGTTTTATTGCCTTCGGCGTCGGCCTGCTCATCCACAAGATCACCGGCTTCAGCATCGGTGGCGCGGTTGTGCTGGCGGTGATCGCCGCCTCCAGCTCGGACATCTCCGGCCCACCCACACTCCGTGCCGGCATCCCTTCGGCGAACCCCTCGGCCTACATCGGCGCTTCCACCGCCATCGGCACGCCCGTCGCGATCGCCATCTGCATTCCGCTGTTCATCGGGATTGCAGAGGTGCTGCTCGGCAAGTAAATTCGCAACCCACTGATCCAATTCCTGACTACCATCCTTTGAGGTCAAACCCATGAGTCAACAGGTCTGGAAGCTGGTGATCGTTGGGGAGGAAATCCTCTCCAAAAAGCTCGTCAAGCTCATCAAAGCTGCAGGTGCCACGGGTTACACCGTGAATGCAGCCGGTGGCGAAGGGAGCCGCAACGTGCGCTCCACGGGAGAGCCAAGCGTCTCGCACACCCTCTCCAACGTGAAAATCGAGGTGCTCACCGGCACCCGCGAGCTGGCCGACAAGATCACCAACGAGATCGCGGCAAAGTATTACGCCGACTACTCGATCATCACCTACATCTACCCGGTGGAAGCCCTGCGCGATCACAAGTTCTGATCCAGGAATGATGCGGCTGGCTGCCGTGGAATCCGTGTCAGTTCATCCTGTGCCAGTTCAGCGGCGCGATCGGCGAGGCCTTGCCCTTCAAGCCTCCGCATTCGGCACAGGCTTCCTGCTCACTCAAGCGCCCATGGGATTCACGGGGGGTCTTGCCCCTTGATTCCTACGTCTCCCCAGGGTTGCTGAATCCCTGGTTTCACTCAATTCTGGGGGGATGCGTCAACGGCAGGTTCCCTGCATCAGCGAGGCCAGCACGCGTAAGTGCCAGGCCTCGCTTTTTCATGTGTTCGCCCAGCCCCATGTCTCAGTTCAGCAAACTCCCGGCCGTTCTGGTTGGAACCTTGACGCTCTACCTGCTTGGTTATGCCTATGCCAGAGCTGTGGTCTTTCATGCCGTGGAGCGCTATTCAGGCGCTGAAGGCAAAGGCCCGCCGCGCCAGGACGTGATCGCCAAAAAAGATCGGCCGGCTGGAGAAGGGTGGAAGTATGCGTTGTTTCTGCCGGCGATCAAGCTGGAGGAAAGCCTGAGGGCCGCCAGCCTGAACCGCTGACCGGCGCCGGTCCACGGTGAGGAAGGGCTACGCCGGTGGGCCGGGCTGCGGCCGTCTCTCCAGACTGGAACCATCGCCGCCGGCTGCGCCATGTGCTCCCACTGCTCCTGCGGCCAGCCGATGGCCAGCGTGGTGGCAGCCCCCGCGCCGCGAACCCTGCTGCTGCGCCACAACCTGCTGGAGCACAACGACAGCAACGCCGCGCGCAACCGCGAGCGCTTCACGACCGCCGGCCTGCTGGTGGTGAATGTGCTCTCGGCCCCCGGCGCCGGCAAAACAGCCCTGCTCGAAGCTGTCGCGCGCCAGTGGCAGCACGGCCCGGTGGGGGTGATCGTGGGTGATCTCGCCACCGACAACGACGCCCGCCGCCTGCAGGCCGCCGGCGCCCGTGCCTTGCAGATCCAGACCGGCGACCTGTGCCACCTGGAAGCGTCGCTGGTGGCGGGAGCCTTCGATCAGCTCGACTGCGGCGGCATGCAGCTGCTGCTAATCGAGAACGTGGGCAACCTGGTGTGCCCTACCGCCTTCGATCTGGGCGAACAGCTGCGGATCGCCGTGCTCTCGGTGACCGAAGGGGAAGACAAGCCGCTCAAATACCCGGCCCTGTTCCACTCCGCCGATGCGGTGGTGATCAACAAAACCGATCTCGCCGCGGCCGTGGGCTTCGATCGCGCCGCCGCTCTGGCCCACCTGGCAGTGGTGGCGCCCCACGCCCGCCTCTTCGAACTCTCGGCCCGCACCGGTGCCGGCGTTGAGGCGCTGCTGCACTGGCTGGAGCACCAGCGCCAGGGTGCAGTCCGGGCCTGCGCATGAGCGGCGCCCCCCGGCGGCGCCTGAGGCTCGACATTGAGGGGGTCGTGCAAGGCGTGGGCTTCCGGCCGTTCGTGCATCGGCTGGCGTCGCAGCAGCAACTGGCCGGCTGGGTCACCAACACCCCAGGCGGAGTATCCATCGAGGTGGAGGGGAGCGCCGCCGCGCTGGCGGCCTTCCTGCACGCGCTGCAGGCCCGCCGCCCGCCGCACAGCCGCATCGACCGCCTGGCGCGTCGCTGGTTGGCGCCCTTGGCTGCGCCTGCGGGGGCGCCGAGAGAGGAGCAGCGCGAGATGCTGGGGGAGGAGCAGGACGTGTTCAGGATCCTGCCGGCAGCCCCCGCCAGCGGGCCGCACCCGGATTCCGCCTGTGGCTCCGACCCCACCAGCGCGCTCACAGGCCTGGTTCCGGCCGATCTGGCCCCCTGCGGCGCCTGCCGCGCCGAGCTGCGCGATCCACGCAACCGCCGCTACGGGTATGCCTTCAACAGCTGCGCCCATTGCGGGCCGCGCTACAGCCTGCTGCGCGCCCTGCCGTTCGAGCGGGCCCACACCACCCTGGCCGGATTTGCGCTCTGTGCCGCCTGCCGCCGAGAATTCCACGATCCGGGCGACCGCCGCTTTCACGCCCAGACGATCGGCTGCCCCGCCTGCGGACCGCAGCTGAGCTGGCGGCAGCGGGACGCCGGCGGGATCAGCAGCGGCGACGGCGACGGCGGGCCTGGCGCCGCCGCGCTGGCGGCAGCGGCGGCGTTGTTGCAGCGCGACCAGGTGGTGGCCCTGCAGGGGGTGGGGGGCTTTCAGCTGCTGGTGCGGGCTGCTTCAGCGGTGGCTGTCGCTGAGCTGCGGCGGCGCAAGGGGCGCCCTGAGCAACCCTTTGCCGTGCTGGTTCCCCACCTGGCCTGGGTGCGGCGTCACTGCCGGGTATCGGCGGCGGAGGCGCGGCTGCTGGTGGGGCCGGCGGCACCGATCGTGCTGCTGCGGCGGCGCGCCGCCCCCCTCGCCGACGGGGTCGCCCCCCACACCCCCTGGCTGGGGGTGATGCTGCCGGCCTCGCCGTTGCATGCCCTGCTGCTGGAGGCGGTGGGGGAGCCGCTCGTGGCCACCAGCGGCAACCGCTCGGGCGAACCGCTGGGCTTCAGCGAGGCCGATGGGCTGGACCTGCTCACGGACCTCGCCGATGGTCTGCTGAGCCACAACCGGCCGATCGCCAACCCCGTCGACGACGGCGTGGCCCAGGTGGTGGCCGGAGCAGTGATGGTGCTGCGCCAGGCACGTGGCACCGCGCCCACCGCCATCGCGCTGCCGGATCCGCCGCCGCCGGCCGACGTGCTGCTGGCCATGGGCGGCCAGGTGAAGAGCGCCATCGCCATCGGCCAGGGCAGGCAGGCACTGTTGGGGCCCCATCTCGGCGATCTCGGCACGCTGGCCGGCGAACGGCGGCTGACCGGCAGCCTGCTCAGCTGGCTGGACCGCCAGCAGCTGCGCCCGTCGCGGCTCGCCGTCGACCTGCACCCCGGCTACAGCGCGCACCGCCTCGGCCGCGAGCTGGCGGAGTCCTGGGGCGGTCTGCCGGTGCTCGCCGTGCAGCACCATCACGCCCACCTGCTGGCCTGCCTGGCGGAGCACGGTCTACCCCTGCCGGCCACAGGGGTGGCCTGGGATGGCGCCGGCTTCGGCCCCGACGGCCTGCTCTGGGGCGGCGAAGCGCTGCGGCTGGAGCCCCCGCGGGCGGGCGCCGCGCTCGGCTTCACGCACCTGGCCCGGTTGCGGCCCTTCCCCCTGCCCGGCGGCGAACGGGCCCTGCGGGAACCGCGCCGCGCCGCGCTCGGGCTGCTGGTCGCCGCCTTCGGGGCGGACAGCCAGGCCCACACCCCGCCCGCCACCCGGGCCGCCTTCGGCGACGGGGAGCAGCAACTGCTGGAGCGCCTCATGGAGACAGGCCTGAAGGCGCCGCTCTGCACGAGCATGGGCCGCCTGTTCGACGCCCTCGCCTCGTTGCTCGGCCTGGTGCAGCGCTGCAGCTTCGAGGGGCAGGGGGCGCTGCGGCTGCAGGCGGCGGCCCAGGCCGCGCTGGACACGCCGGAGCCGCAGGGCTGGCCGGCCTACCGCCTCCCCATCTGCGCCGCAGCACCTGCTGGCGCTGCCAGCGGCGTGGCCGCACCGTGGCTGCTCGACTGGCACCCCCTGCTGACAGCAGTGCTCGACGATCTGGCCCGCGGCCGCCCCGTGCCGTCGATCGCGCTGGCCTTTCACCGCGCCCTGGCGGCCCTGCTGGTGGAGCTGGCGCAGCGGTTGGAGCTGCGCCGCCTGCTGCTGAGCGGCGGCTGTTTCCAGAACCGCCTGTTGCTGGAGCTGGCCGTGGCGGCGCTGGCGGCGGCCGGCGTTGAAGCGGTGTGGCCCCAGCGGGTGCCCTGCAACGACGGCGGCCTGGCCCTCGGCCAGCTGCTGGCGCTGGCCTGGTCGGCATGTGAGGAAGGCACAGAGCCGGGGGTTCAGGCGCCGCTTCTCGCCCTATAGAGGAGAGGCAGGCCCTGCGGAGGCCGCCGCTGGCGGCGGAGGAGCGTGATGTGTCTGGCTGTGCCGGGTGAGCTGATCCGGATCGAGCACCGCCGCCCGGCCGACCTCGCGCCGGACGCTGGCGGCGACGGCGAAGACAACGACGACGACGCGCTCTGGCGGGTGGGGGTGGTGGAGTTCTCCGGCGTGCAGCGGGAGGTGAGCCTGGCCTGCGTGCCGGAGGCCCGCCCCGGCGATCTGCTGCTGGTGCACGTGGGTTTCGCGCTCAGCGTGGTGGTGGAGTCATGAGCCCCTCCCGCGCCGATGGCCGCATCACCGTCGATGGCAATGAAGCGGTGGCGCGCGTGGCCTACCGGCTGAACGAGGTGATGGCGATCTACCCGATCACCCCGGCCACGCCGATGGGGGAATGGGCCGATGGCTGGGCCGCGGCCGGCCGCCCCAACCTCTGGGGCAGCGTGCCCACCGTGGTGGAGATGCAGAGCGAGGGGGGCGCCGCCGGGGTGCTGCATGGCGCCCTGCAGGCCGGAGCGCTCGCCACCACCTTCACGGCGTCCCAGGGGCTGCTGCTGATGCTGCCCAACCTCTACAAGATCGCCGGTGAACTCACCAGCACGGTGGTGCACGTGGCCGCCCGGGCCCTGGCGGGCCAGGCGCTCTCGATCTTCGGGGACCACAGCGACGTGATGGCCACCCGTGGCAGCGGCTGTGCCCTGCTCTGCTCGGCGTCGGTGCAGGAGGCCGGCGACTTCGCCGCCATCGCCACCCTGGCCAGCCTGAACGCCCGCCTGCCCTTCCTGCATTTCTTCGACGGCTTTCGCACCTCCCACGAGCTGCACACGGTGGCGCCGCTGTCTGACGCCACCCTCGCCGCCCTGATTCCGGCGGGGCTGATCGCCGCCCACCGGGCCCGGGGGCTGAGCCCCGACCATCCCGTGATCCGCGGCACCAGCCATAACCCGGACGTGGCCTTTCAGGCCCGTGAAGCGGCCAATCCCTTTCACGACGCCGCCCCGGCGCTGGTGCAGCAGGCGATGGACCGCTTCGCCGCGCTCACCGGGCGCGCCTACCGGCTGTTCGAGTACCACGGCGATCCGCTGGCGGAGCGGGTGCTGGTGCTGATGGGCTCAGGTTGCGAGACGGCCCAGCTCACGGTCGATGCCCTCATCGCCAGCGGCGAGCGGGTGGGGGTGCTGAAGGTGCGGCTCTACCGGCCGTTCAGCGCCGAGCGGCTGGTGGCGGCGCTGCCGGCCAGCGTGCGCGCGATCGCCGTGCTGGATCGCTGCAAGGAACCGGGCGCCGGCGGCGACCCGCTCTACCTCGATGTGAGCGATGCGGTGCGGCGCTGCTGGGGGCGGACGGCCGCCACCGACGCCAGACCGCAGCCCCGGGTGGTGGGCGGGCGCTACGGCCTGGCCTCGAAGGAGTTCAACCCGGCGATGGTGAAGGCGGTGCTGGAGGCCCTGCGCGGCCACGCGGCGCCCCATTCCTTCAGCGTCGGCATCGAGGACGACCTCACCCACCGCTCCCTGCCGGTGGACACCAGCTTCCGCGCCGAAACGGAGGGGGAGTTCCAGGCCGTGATCTACGGGCTCGGCGCCGACGGCAGCGTGGGCGCCAGCAAGAATACGATCAAGATCATCGGCGCAGGCACGGACCTGCACGCCCAGGGCTACTTCGTCTACGACTCGAAGAAATCCGGTTCGGTCACGGAGTCGCACCTGCGCTTCGGCCCACGGCCGATCCACGCCACCCACCTGGTGGGGCGGGCCGATCTGGTGGCTTGCCACCAGTGGGATTTCCTCAGCCGCTTCGACCTGCTGAGCACGGCGCGCCCCGGCGCCACCCTGCTGCTCAACAGCCCCTGGGAGGCCGGGCAGATCTGGGAGCTGCTGCCGGCGGCGGTGCGCGCCCAGATCCGCGCCAGGCAGCTGCGCGTGTTCGCCATCCATGCCGCCGCGATCGCGCGCGACTTCGAGCTGGGCGGGCGCATCAACACCGTGATGCAGACCTGCTTCTTCTCGCTCGCCGGGGTGATGCCGCTGGAGCAGGCACTGGACGCCATCCGCGTCGCGATCCGCCACAGCTACGGCCACAAGGGAGAGCCGGTGGTGCGGCGCAACCTGCAGGCCGTCGATGCCGCCCTGGCACGGCTGCTGCCGGTGCCGATTCCGGCGGAGGACCCAGCCGGCCCACCAGAGCCGGAGGCCGATCGCTTCGCCGCCGCCCCCACCTTCGTGCGCAGCGTGATCGTGCCCCAGCTGGCCCGTCAGGGCGACCGGCTGCCGGTGAGTGCCCTGCCCGCCGATGGCACCTACCCCTGCGGCACCGCCCGCTGGGAGAAGCGCAACATCGCCGACAGCGTGCCGGTCTGGGAGGAGCAGCTGTGCGTGCAGTGCGGCAAATGCGTGATGGTGTGCCCCCATGCCGTGATCCGCGCCAAGGTGGTGGAGCCAGCCGCGCTGGCGGCAGCACCGCCGGGCTTCCTGAGCGCACCGGCCCGCGAACCGCACGGCAGCGCCAACCGCTTCACCCTGCAGGTGGCGGTGGAAGACTGCACCGGCTGCGCCCTCTGCGTAGAGGTCTGCCCGGCACGCGAGCGGGACACGCCCAGCCACAAGGCCATCAACATGGCGCCGCAGCGCCCCCTGCGCGAGCAGGCCCGCGGCGCCTGGGAGTTCTTCCTGCAACTGCCCGACACCGAGCGCAGCCAGCTGAACCTGCGCCACATCGGCCAGCAGCAGCTGCAGGAGCCGCTGTTCGAGTTTTCCGGCGCCTGCGCCGGCTGCGGCGAAACCCCCTACATCAAGCTCGCCACCCAGCTGTTCGGCGACCGGATGGTGGTGGCCAACGCCACCGGCTGCTCGTCGATCTATGGCGGCAACCTGCCCACCACCCCCTGGAGCTGCAACGGCGACGGCCGCGGGCCGGCCTGGTCCAACTCCCTGTTCGAAGACAACGCCGAGTTCGGGTTGGGCTTCCGCGTGGCCTACGACCAGCGGCACACCACCGCCGTGCGCCTGCTGCGTCGCCTGGCCGAACCCGGCGACGGGGGCAGCGAGGCGCCGGTGCCGCCGGAGCTGGCGGAGGCGCTGATCGAAGCGGATCAGAGCGAGGAGGCGGGGATCTTCGAGCAGCGGCAGCGGGTTGTGGAGCTGCGCGGGCGGCTGGAGCAGGTGCAGCAGGCGCCGGAGCGGCAGGCGGAGATCGAGGCGCTGCTCGCCCTGGCCGACGATCTGACCAAGCGCAGCGTGTGGATGATCGGCGGCGACGGCTGGGCCTACGACATCGACGCAGGCGGCATCGACCAGGTGCTCGCCAGCGGCCAGGACGTGAACCTGCTGGTGCTCGACACCGAGCTCTACTCCAACACCGGCGGGCAGATGTCGAAGGCCACCCCGATCGGTGCCGTCGCCAAGTTCGCCAGTGGCGGCAAGCGCACCGCCAAGAAGGATCTGGGCCTGATGGCGATGAGCTATGGCAACGTCTACGTGGCCAGCGTGGCGATGGGCGCCCGCGACGAGCACACCCTGCGGGCCTTCCTGGAGGCCGAGGCGTTTGCGGGGCCTTCGCTGATCCTGGCCTACTCCCACTGCATCGCCCACGGCATCGACATGGCCAAGGGCATGAGCCAGCAACGACAGGCGGTGGAGTCGGGCCGCTGGCTGCTCTACCGCCACGACCCGCGCCGCAGCGCTGCGGGCCTGAACCCCCTGGTGCTCGATTGCCGCACCCCCTCGCTGCCGGTGGCTGAAGCGATGGCCCGCGAGAACCGCTTTCGCAGCCTCAGCGACAGCGATCCGGAGCAGGCAGAGCGCCTGGCGCTGCTGGCCCAGCAGCAGGTGGACGCCCGCTGGGAGCACTACCGCCAGCTGGCCGCCCTGCCGGCGCCCGGGGCCGGGTGAACCCACTCGCCCCCTACCGCCGGTCGGAGGCGGTGCAGCAGCTGGTGGGGCAGTTGCAGCAGGCCATCAGCCGCCCCTGGACTCTGATGGAGGTCTGCGGCGGGCAGACCCACGCGCTGCTGCGCCATGGCCTCGACCGGCTGCTGCCCGAGGGGTTGGAGCTGATCCACGGCCCCGGCTGCCCGGTGTGCGTCACCCCGGCAGCCACGATCGATCGCGCCCTGGAGCTGGCAGCCCGCCCGGGGGTGATCCTCTGCTCCTACGGGGACATGCTGCGGGTACCCGGTTCCGATGGCCGCAGCCTGCTGGATCTGCGGGCGGCGGGGGCCTGCGTCCGGGTCGTCACCTCGCCCCTCGATGCGCTGGCGATCGCCCGCGATTCCCCAGGGCAGCAGGTGGTGTTCTTCGCGGTGGGCTTTGAAACCACCGCACCGGCCACGGCGCTGCTGGCCCATCAGGCCTGGTGCTGTGGCAGCAGCAACCTGGCGCTGCTGGTGGGCCACGTGCGGATTGCTCCGGCGATGGAGGCCCTGCTGGCCTCCCCGCACAACCGCGTGCAGGGCTTCCTGGCCGCCGGCCATGTCTGCGCGGTGATGGGCAGCGAGGAGCTGGAGCCGCTCAGCGCACGCTTCCACGTTCCGGTGGTGGTCACGGGCTTCGAGCCGGTGGATCTGCTGGAGGGGCTGCTGCGCTGCGTGCGTCAGCTGGAGCGGGGCGAGGGCCGGGTGGAGAACGCCTATGGCCGTGCCTGCCGCCCGCAGGGCAACGCGTCAGCCCGGGCCCTGATCGCCCGGGTGTTCGAGCCGGTGGATCAGTTGTGGCGCGGCCTCGGGGTGTTTCCCGCCAGCGGCCTGCGGCTGCGCCCCCCCTACGCCGCCCTCGACGCCGCCCGGCTGCCCGACCAGGCCACCGAGCATCGGCCTGGGCCCGATGCTGCCGCGGCCTGCATCAGCGGCCAGGTGCTGCAGGGTCTGGCCCGGCCCACCGCCTGCCCGGCCTTCGGCCGCACCTGCACGCCGGAGCGCCCGCTCGGAGCGCCGATGGTGTCATCGGAAGGGGCGTGTGCCGCCTACTGGCACCACGGCGAACGGGCGGAAAGCTCTGCAGCAGCCAGGCCCCTGGCCCGGGCGGCGGAGGCCAGCAGCCTGTCCGACAAGGCGGAGCCCTGACCCATGGCCAGCGCCAGCGCCGGCGACAGCGAGGCCATCGAGCGGGTGCAGCTGGGTCATGGCGGCGGCGGCAGCCTCAGCCAACAGCTGATCGCCGAGCTGCTGGTGCCGGCCTTCGGGCCGGGCGATGGGGTGTTGCATGACGCGGCCACGTTCCAGGCCGGCCCGGGTCCGCTGGCCTTCAGCACCGATGCCTACGTGGTGCGGCCGCTGATCTTCCCCGGCGGCGACATCGGCCGGCTGGCGGTGATCGGCACCGTGAACGATCTGGCCATGGTGGGGGCCCGGCCGCTGGCGCTCAGCCTGGCCCTGATCCTGGAGGAAGGCCTGGCGATGGCCACGCTGCGGCAGGTGGTCGCCTCGATCCGCACGGCCGCCGCCGCCTGCGGTGTGCCGGTGCTGACCGGCGACACCAAGGTGGTGGAACGGGGCAAGGGCGACGGCCTGTACATCACCACCAGCGGTGTGGGCAGCCTGGGGCCGGGTCCGGCCATCGGCCCGCCGGCGGTGCGGCCGGGCGACGCCATCCTGGTGAGCGGCGATCTGGGACGCCATGGGGTGGCGATCCTGGCGGCACGCCACGAACTGGGCTTCCGCACGGAGCTCTGCAGCGACCTGGCCTCGCTGCTGCCATCAGTACAGGCGCTGCTGGGGCAGGGGCTGGAGGTGCACGCTCTGCGGGATCTCACCCGCGGTGGGCTGGCCAGCGCCCTGTTTGAGATCGCCCGCGACACCGGCCTTCTCCTGCAGATCGAGGAGGAGGCGGTGCCGATCGCGCCGGCGGTGACGAGCGCCTGCGAGCTGCTGGGCCTGGATCCGCTGGCGATGGCCAACGAAGGGCGGTTGGTGCTGTTCCTGCCCGCCGCTGAGGCGGCGCAGGCCCTGGCCGTGCTGCAGGGCTTCCAGCCCGAGGCCGCGATCATCGGCGCGGTGGCTGACGCCGGGATGCCTGGAGACAGCGAGTCCGGGGCCGGCAACCGCCTGTTGCCCGCCATCGCCAGGGGGACAGTGCTGCTGCGGAACGCCTATGGCGTGCAGCGGCGCCTGACTCTGGGCCGGGGCGAGCAGCTGCCGCGCATCTGCTGAGCGCCAGGCAAGGGGCGCGGGCCTGGGGGCGGCGCTGGGTTTCAACCCTTGCGTTCTGCCCTTCCCGGAAAACCGGCTGCGGCTCAGGGCCAGTAGCCGTCGCCGAAGCCATCGCCCATACCGCCGTCGCCCGCCGGGTCGAACTCAGGCCAGCCCGGATCGCCGCCGTCAAGCAGACCGAAGCGGGCGGCTTCGTCATCCATCAAGGTGTTGCCCTCCGGCTGGGTGTCGCAGGTGACGCTGCCGTCGCTGCCGGTCACGCAGTCGTCGAAGCGCACATCAGCCCGGACCGCGGCGGGCAGGAGCAGGCCGGCGCCCAGACCCAGCAGCAGCGCCATCCGGCCCAGGCGGCGGGTAGCAGCCATCACAACGGCCTGCGACCGCTGCGTGGCAGGGCGGCTGGAATGATGGATCAACGTTCGTCCTGCAGCGATGTATACCGATTGGACCGCCGTCATCCTGCTCCTGCTCACCGCAGCGCCGTTGGCCGTTGTGGTGGCCACTGCCGCTTTCTTCATCTGGCGCCAGAAGACAGCGGGTCGGCGCTGAGCGCCCGGGCATCCTGACGGCGCAGCCTGTACTCCAGCGAGGGCTCGACGCTGAACTGAGGCAGTCGGCCCTGGCCAAGGCAATCCAGGCAGGTGCGGAATTTCTGGTCGCTGAGGCGCAGCACGCCGCTGCCGCCGCAACGCGGGCATCGCTGCGCCTCCGTCTCTCGCCGCGCTGACGGCAGTACCCCCTGTGGCAGGCCCGCCTGTGTGGGTTCGCCCATCAATCCCCGTTTTGGTGTTGATTTCAGTGTGGTCGGCCAGACCCCCCGGATTGACGCCACTTCCTTAAGCCTTCCCGCATAAACGCCGTTTCAACGCCGCGTTGCTCAGGTTCTGCAGCAACTCCGCGGCACTCAGGCGGCTTCCCGCCGGCACCAGGCCGAGGCTGGCGGCCAGCAGGCCGATCACCGCCGCCGCATCGAGACCCTGCGCGCGCAGCCCCGCCACCCCCTCCGCTCCCGACCGCTTGGCCAGCCGTTCGCCCCGGTCATCGCGCCACAGCGGCACATGCCAGTAGGTCGGTGGCGTGGCACCCAGGCACTGCATCACGGCCACCTGCGGCGCCGTCGCGGCCCAGAGGTCTTCGCCGCGCACCACCGTGGTGATGCCCAGCGCCAGCTCATCGACGGCGGTGGCCAGGTGATACGCCAGGAAGCCATCCGCGCGGCGCAGCACCACATCCCCCACCTGGCGCGCCGCCTCCAGCCGGCCGGGAGCGGCGATCGCCTCCGGCCAACTGAGCGGAGCGTCCTGAAGACGCAGGCGCCAGCTGGGCAGGCGGCCGTTCTCCACGCCCCAGCCGTGGGCGCGCGTGCGGCAGAAGCCCGGATACACCGACACCGCCCCCTGCGGCGCAGACACATCCGCCAGCAAGCGGCGGCTGCAGCGGCAGGGATAGAGCAGACCCCGGCGGCGCAGAGCGGAGAGCACCGTGGCGTAGAGGCCGGTGCGCTCGCTCTGGCGCACCGGCGGGCCATCCCAGTGAAGGCCCAGCCAGCGGAGGTCGGCCAGGATCGCCTCTTCGGCACCGGCGCGGTTGCGCGGGGTGTCGAGATCATCGATGCGGAGCAGGAGCTCACCCCCCTGAAGCCGGGCTTCCAGCCAGGCCACGAGGGCGGTGCGCAGATTGCCGCGGTGCAGGGGGCCCGTGGGAGACGGAGCGAAGCGCCCGCGGTGGTGGCGGCTTCGCTGTTGCTCTCCCGTTGCGATCAGCCCCTGAAGGTGTGAGGGCAGACCGGTGGAGGCGGGAGGAATCAGCCCTGAACCTGATCCTTGAACTGCTTGCCGGCCGTGAAGGCGGGCACGCGCTTGGCGGGGATGGCGATTTTCTCGCCGGTCTTGGGGTTCAGACCCTGACGGGCGGAACGCTCACGGGCTTCAAAGGAACCGAAGCCGAGGATGGATACCTTCTTGCCTTCGACCACCGAATCAATGATGGTTTCGATGGCGGCGTCGACGACCTTCGACACTTCGGTCTTGGTGAGCTCGGTGCGAGCCGCAACGAGGTTGACGAGGTCAGCTTTGTTCATTGGGCGGGAATCTGGGGGCAGAAATCTGGAGAGGGGCGGGAGTGGGGCGGAGCGGAAGAAGCCGTTCCCGCCATGCGGTGAAAACGAACCGACCACGGAGACCAACCAACGGCTGGACGCTCGGCCGGATCACCTGGCGGGCTAATCGTATGGGGGAAGGGCGACCTGGGCAACCGAAACCGCTTGCTTGGCCAAGGTTTTTCCCGATTTTCCGCCCCTGATCACCCCTCATTGTGCCGCTTGAGCGGTGCCGGGCACCAACTTCTCGCCGCGCAGGGCACCCAGGCCGGCACCGGTGGCGATCCAGCGGGGCGACCCCGCCGGCAACCAGTGCTGCAGGCGCTCCAGGCTGCGCTGCTGCCGCGCCCAGTGGAACGTGTGGGCGGTGCGCAGCGGCCCCAGGCGTCCGGGAGCGAGGGGCACCAGCAGCCGTCCGCAGAACAGCAGGTCGTGGGCTCCGGTGGCATGCAGCACGCAGGCCCCGGGCGAGGGGCCCGGGGTCCACAGCAGTCGCAGGTCGTCAGCCAGGTCGTGGGCGGCACCGAAGGGCCGCAGCTCCGGCAGCCCTGGCAGCAGGTAGGCCTCCTGCTCCTGCACCAGCACCGGCCAGCCGATCGCCTCCTGCAGGCGGCGGCAGCGGCCGTGGCCGGCGCGGCCGGTGAGCACGATCACACCCGGCTGCCCCGCCAGCGCGGCCAGGTTCGCCGCCGTCAGCGCCGGACAGTCGATCAGCACGGGCGGGCGCTGCGGCAACGACAGCAGCCAGGCGGTGCCCCCCTGGGTGTCGCGGTTGGGGGGAAACACCCACAGCCCGGGCAGCACCTGCTGCGGCGGCCGCCCCTCCTCCAACGCCGCGGGCAAGAACGCCGACATCCGCACCAGAGGGCCAACACACGACTAGCTTGAACCGCAGCACTTCACAGCCCGTGTCCTCGACCCACCTGGGACACCCCTGGCCCCTCGGCGCCGCCGTCACTGTGCGAGGAGTGAACTTCTCAGTGGTGGCACCGCTGGCCACTCGGGTGGAGCTGCTGCTCTTCGCCGACGGCGACGCGCCCGAACCCTTCCGCATCATTCCGCTCGATGCCCGCCATCGCTCCGGCGATCACTGGCACGTGGAAGTGGTGGGGGTGGGCATCGGCTGCTGCTACGGCTATCGCGTGTACGGGCCGCTGCAGCCGGGGGCACACGGCTTCAACCCCTCCAAGGTGCTGCTGGATCCCTGCGCGCGGGCGATCAGCGGCTGGTCGCGGTACCGCCGCGCCGACGCCACCGGCACCGCGCCCAACACCGCCTCCTGCCTGAAGGGGGTGGTCACAGAACGCGACCTGTTCGACTTCAACGCCGGGCCCCGCCCGCGCCACAGCTGGCAGCGCACCGTTGTTTATGAGCTGCACGTGGCCGGCTTCAGCCAGGGCGAGAGCAGCCCGGTGGCACCGGAGCGGCGCGGCAGCCTGCTGGGCCTGATCGACACCATCCCCTATCTCAAGAGCCTCGGGGTCACCACCCTGGAGCTGCTGCCGGTGATGGCCTTCGACCCGCAGGATGCCCCGCCCGGCCGCCACAACTACTGGGGCTACAGCCCGATCAGCTGGATGGCCCCCCATCACGGCTACCTGCTGGGCGACGACCCGCTGCAGGCCCGCAACCAGGTGCGGGCGCTGGTGATGGCCTGCCACCAGGCCGGCCTGGAGGTGGTGCTCGATGTGGTGCTGAACCACACCAGCGAAGGCAACCAGGATGGCCCCACGCTCAGCTGGCGCGGCTTCGCCGATCGCCTCTACTACCACCAGAACCCTGACGGGGACTACCTCGATGTGACCGGCTGCGGCAACACGGTGGCGGCCAACCGCCCGCTGGTGCGGCAGCTGATGATGGAAGCGCTGCGCTGCTGGGCGCTGGAACTCGGCATCGATGGCTTCCGCTTCGACCTGGGCATTGCCCTGTCACGCGGCGAGAACCTAGCGCCGCTCGACCAGCCGCCCCTGTTCGAGGAACTGGAGGCGGATCCGCGGTTGAGCGATCTGAAGATGGTGAGCGAGCCGTGGGATTGCGGCGGCCTCTACCGCCTCCACGATTTCCCGGCGCGGCGCATGGGCACCTGGAACGGACGCTTCCGCGACGACGTGCGCCGTTTCTGGAAGGGCGACGAGAGCTGCTGCTGGGCGATGGCCCAGCGCCTGTCCGGCAGCCCGGATCTCTATGGCGGCCGCCCGCCAGCGGTGGGGCGCAGCATCACCTTCATCACCGCCCACGACGGCTTCACCCTGGCGGATCTGGTCAGTTACAACGGCAAGCACAACCTCGCCAACGGCGAAGACAACCGCGACGGCGACAACCACAACAACAGCTGGAACCACGGCGTGGAGGGTCCCACCACCGACCACGGGGTGAACGATCTGCGCAACCGCCAGCTGCGCAACCTGCTCGCCACCCTGCTGCTGGCCCCGGGCGTGCCGATGCTGCTGATGGGCGATGAAGTGCGCCGCAGCCAGGGGGGCAACAACAACACCTGGTGCCAGAACAATCCACTCGGCTGGATGAACTGGCGCCCCGATGGCGAAGACCTCGGCCTCAGACTCTTCCTGCAACGGCTGGTGCATCTGCGCACCCATCTGTTCAGCCTGCTGAACCCGGAAACCCCCTACGCCGAAGGGGCCCAGGGGGCCGGCGTGCCCGGCGATCACCTGTGGCGGGACTGGCACGGCGTGGCGCTGCAGCAACCCGACTGGGCCAGCTGGTCGCACACGCTGGCCTGGAGCCTGAACGACCACGCCCACGGCCCCCTGCTCTGGTGCGGGATGAACGCCTACAGCAAGCCCATGCACTTCGAGCTGCCCACGGCGCCGGAAGGCTGGTTGCGGGTGATCGACACGGCCCTGCCGGCCGGTCAGGACATTCCCCATGAGCCCAGCCGCTGGATGCACGACGGCGCGCCGCTGGAGAGCCGCAGCCTGATGCTGATGCTCGCGCCCCACCTGCTGAACGGGAAGGCGCTCTGAGTTGTGCGGCTGGCGGGTGCGCCAAGGTCTCGAGGTCGGCAGCCCCTCGGCGGCGCAACGGGCCCAGGTCTGGTTGCGGGTGATCGACACGGCCCTGCCGGCCGGTCAGGACATTCCCCATGAGCCCAGCCGCTGGATGCACGACGGCGCGCCGCTGGAGAGCCGCAGCCTGATGCTGATGCTCGCGCCCCACCTGCTGAACGGGAAGGCGCTCTGAGTTGTGCGGCTGGCGGGTGCGCCAAGGTCTCGAGGTCGGCAGCCCCTCGGCGGCGCAACGGGCCCAGGTTCAGCGGTCCTGCCGCAGCGCCGCCAAGATCCTGGCCGCGGCTTCTCGGCCGCCGAACAGGTTGCGGGCGCCGGGGCCCAGCTGCAGCGCACTGAGGCCTCCCATCACGTGAATCCGGGTGCCGGGCCAGCGCAGGTCGTGCGGTAACACCGGCCAATCGTCGAGGCAGGCGATCGGGCGTTGCCGCTGCAGGCGCTGCAGCAGTGGATGGGTGCTCACCCCCTGCCGGTGGCCGGTGGCCAGCCAGAGCCGGTCCACCCGGTGGTGCTGACCGCCCTGGCAGCTGACCAGCCAGTGGTGGCCCAGCCAGCGGGCACCGGCCACTTCGCCGTGCTGCTGGAGCTGCAGCTGACCCGCGCGCATGGCCTGGCGCAGCCGCGCCGCCAGCTGGGGCGTCAGTGAGCCCCCGTTGCGAGCCGCCAGGACCTGGCGCTGGCGCTCCCGCCAGCAGGGTTCGGCCCGAAAGGGCGTGAGTCGGTTGGGGCCGAACCAGCCGGGATCGGCGTCGAAGGGCTGCTCCCGCAGCTGGCGCCGGCACAGCAGCAGCACCGAGGCGCCACGGGCCAGGGCCCCCAGCGCCAGGTGGCCGCTGGTGAGGCCGCCGCCCACGATCAGGATCCGCTCCCCCTGCAGTGACGGCAGGGCGGCGAGGTCGATGCCGCTGCTGTGCTGCAAGGCCGCGGCGGGAAAGCCCGGGGGGATCCGCTCCACCCACTCAGGCAGCAGCGCCGGCCCGGGGCCGGTGGCGACCACCAACCGCCGGGCCGGCAGCTGGCGGCCATCGCTGAGCTGCAGCTGCAGCGGCTGGCGGGAGCCCTGCGGCAGCTCGACATCCACCAGGCTGGCCGCCTCCACCTGCCCCTGCAGGTCGAAGGCTTCCACCACCTGCGCGCAGAACGCGGAAAAGAGGTCGGTGGCCGGCAGGCCGTAGGGGCCTTCCAGTTCGTGGCTGCGCCGCTGCTGGTGGGCGAACGCGCGCAGGGCGCCGGGGTTGGGATGGGGGTGGTGCGGGGCGGGGGAGCGCAACGTGGTGATGCCGCAGGCCTGCAGCTGGGTCTGCCAGCGATGCAGCCAGCGGCCGCTGGGATCGAGCACACGCAGATGGCGGCGCCAGCAGGGGCGCTTCTGCAGCAGAAGGGCACAGAGGGTCAGGGCCTGCGGCCCGCCGCCGGCGATCACCAGGTCAGCCATCCCCACCCAGCCGGCAGCACCGCTGCTAGAACGACAACGATTCTCACTCCGATGGGGACTCTGCGGTGCCCGCCCCGCCCCCGCCCTCGCCATGGCCTTCACCAGCGCCGTTCCAGCCGCCGATCGCCTGCCGGTGACCGTGCTCACCGGTTATCTCGGTGCCGGCAAAACCACCCTGCTGAACCGGATCCTCACCCACGAACACGGCCTCAAGGTGGCGGTGATCGTGAACGAATTCGGTGAGGTGGGCATCGACAATCAGCTCGTGATCGATGCCGACGAAGAGATCTTCGAGATGAACAATGGGTGCATCTGCTGCACCGTGCGTGGCGATCTGATCCGCATCATCGGCAATCTGATGAAACGGCGGGATCGCTTCGATCACCTGGTGATCGAAACCACCGGTCTGGCCGATCCCGCCCCCGTCATCCAGACCTTCTTCGTGGATGAAGACCTGCGGGATGAGCTGCGGCTGGATGCGGTGATCACCCTGGTGGATCTGGTGCATGTGCAGCAGCACTGGGAGGCTGAGGAGGTGCAGGAACAGCTGGCCTTCGCTGATGTGCTGCTGCTGAACAAGGCGGATCTGGTGGAGGAGGGCGAACGCCAGGTGATCGAGCAAAGGGTGCGGGCGATCAACCCGATGGCGCGGCTGCTCACCACCCGCAACGCCGATGCCCCGATCGATCAGCTTCTCGGCGTGGGGGCGTTCGAGCTGGAACGGGCCCTGAGCCTCGATCCCGGCTTCCTGGCCGAGGAGCATGCCCATGAGCACGACGACGCCGTGGGCTCGGTGGCGTTCGTGGAGGAGCGGCCGATGGATCTCGACAAGCTGGGCACCTGGCTGTCGGATCTGGTGGCCGAGCGGGGGCCGGATCTGTTCCGGATGAAGGGCATCATCCAGCTGGAAGGCAAGGACGAGCGCTATGTGTTCCAGGCGGTGCACATGCTGCTGGATGGCGATTTCGATCGCCCCTGGAAAGAGGGCGAGCGGCGCTGCACCGAATTCGTGATCATCGGCCGCGATCTCGATGCCGAGGGCCTGCGGGCGGGCTTCACCGCCTGCGTGGCCTGAGCGGTCAAGCGCCATGACCTCAACGCAGCCCCTGGTGCGGGAGCGGCTCTGCGGGGAGCTGCAGCAGGCGATCACGGCGCTGAGCTGGTCGGCGGATGGCGAGTTTCTGGCGATCGCCACGGCCGGCGGTGAACTGCTGTTGCTTGATTTCCGCGCCGGCTGCGAAGAGCTGCTGCAGGGCCTGAGCGACACCAGCCTCGATGCGATCGGCTTCAGCGCCGACGGGCAGTTCCTGATGGCGGTGGGCCAGGCCGGCGAGCTGTTGCTGTGGGAGCTGGGCGGCTCCGGGGTACGGCCAATCGCCTTCGCGCCGCAGCCGCTCGGCGCCGGCTGGCTGGATGCGGCGGCCTGGCAGCCCAGGGGGCTGCTGCTGGCAGTGGCCGCCGGCCGCCGGGTGCGGCTCTGGGATGGGGCGCTGCGCCAGTGGCGCCCCGACAGCCTCGAGCTGCCCGGCACCGCCCAATGCCTGGCCTGGAGCGCCGACGGCAGGCGGCTGGCGGCCAGCGGCCACGGCGAGCTGGCGCTGTGGCAACCGCTCGATCCGGCCGCACCGGCTCCCCGGCGCGCCCCCACCGAATCGGTGGCGCTGTCCCTGGCCTTCTCGCCGGTGGGCGAGCTGCTGGCCTGCGGCCAGATGGACCGCTCCCTGCTGCTCTGGCCCAAGGCAGGCGAAGGGCGGCCGTGGCAGTTCAGCGGCTTCCCGGCCAAGGTGCGCGCACTGGCCTGGAGCGATCAGCCCGGGAAGCTCGCACCTGCCCTGGCGGTGGCCGCCGCCGACCACGTGGTGCTGTGGGAGCAGCGCGACCGCAGCGAACAGGGCTGGCAGCCCGAACCGCTGCTGTGGCATCAGCAACGCGTCACGGCCCTGGCCTTCGCGCCCGGCAGCCGCCTGCTGGCCAGTGCCTCCGCCGATGGCAGCGTGGGCCTCTGGGATGGCCGCGGCCGCCTGCTGCAGGCGCTGGAAGGGGAAGGCCAGGGCTTCCAGGCGCTGGCCTGGCGCCCCGACGGCCGGCACCTGGCGGCCGGCGGCGACCAGGGCCGCTGGTGGCTGTGGCCGGTGACCCTGCCCGACAGGCCACGTCACAGGCGCTCGGGCGGAACCGGATTCGGTTGACCAGCGGCTTGCATGCCCACGAAGGTCTGGAGCGGCTCCAGGCGCCGTTACGAATTTGAGGAGCGCATGGCTGGCTTGTCTCGCTGAACAGGGGGTGGAACGGGGTCGTAGCCGCCTGGGTGAAGGGGATGGCAGCGTCCCAGCTGGCAGAGCGCCAGCCAGCTGCCGCGGATCACCCCATGGATCTGGATCGCCTCGATGGCGTACTGGGAGCAGCTGGGAGTGAAGCGGCAGTTGGGCCCCAGCAATGGGCTGATCAGGGTCTGGTAGCCGCGGATCAGCAGCAGCAGGAGACGCGTGGCGGTCTCAGCCATGGCGTGAGGAGGGATTGGCAGGGGTTGGTGGAGCGCTGGGACGGCAGGCCCTGCCGTCTGCGACAGCCACTCCAGCCTCGATCAGCTGATGCCGCAACCGGTCGGCCAACTGAAAATCACCGTCCTGACGAGCATGGAGGCGGCGCTTCTGGAGCTCGGCGATGGTCTTCTCGTTCAGCTGCGGCTGCAACCGATCGGCCGGCCGAGACGGCGTCTGCAACGCGGCCAGGGCCTGCAGGGGGTCCTGTTGGAGCAAGCCGAGCAGACGGCCTGAAGCGAGCAGGCTGGCCCTGAGCGCGTCCCGCTCAGCAGCGGAGCCGGCGCGTTGCAGCTCCCGGCTCAGACCATGCAGGCGAGCAAGGCTGGCGGAGATGTTGAGATCGTCCGCCAGAGCCTGCAGGACGATCGAATCCGGGTCGCCCTCCTGGCCAGTTGCACGGGCACCTGTCGCAGTGTCGCCATCGCTCAGAGCCCTGTAAAAGGTCGTCAGCGTGCGCTTGGCCTGCACAAGCCGCTCCTGATTCCAGTCCAGAGGTTGGCGGTAGTGGCTGGCCAGCAGGGCCAGGCGTAGGGCTTCGCCGGGAGCCTGCTGCAGCAGATCTCGCACCAGCAGCACGTTGCCAAGGGATTTCGACATCTTCTGCCCAGCCACGGTGATGAAGCTGTTGTGCAGCCAGGTATGGCAATAGGGCAGACCGGTGGCGGCACAGCCCTGCGCGATCTCGTTCTCGTGATGGGGAAAGATCAGATCCTGGCCACCGCCGTGGATGTCGATCGGAAAACCCAGGTGGCGCTGGATCATGGCCGTGCACTCCACATGCCAGCCGGGCCTTCCACGGCCCCAGGGACTCTCCCAGCCCGGCAGGTCGGGGCCGGAGGGTTTCCACAACACGAAATCCATGGGATCGCGCTTGAACGGCGCCACTTCCACACGAGCGCCGGCCTGCATTCCTTCCGTCGAGCGGCCGGAGAGCTTGCCGTAGCGGGCAAAGCTGGCCACCTCAAACAGCACATGGTCCGCCGCCAAATAGGCATGGCCCCGATCGAGCAGTTGCGTGATCAGGAATTGGATGTCGCTGATGTGCTCGGTGACGCGGGGCTCATGGTCCGGTGGCAGCACATCCAGAGCGCGCATGTTGGCCTGATACGCAGCAATCGTGCGCTCAGTGAGCGTGCGAATGGGCACCCCCGCAGAGGCTGCCGCCGCATTGATCTTGTCATCCACATCGGTGAAGTTGCGCACATAGACCACCTGCCGATAGGCGTGGCGCAGCAAGCGCACCAACACATCGAAGACCAAAGCCGGCCGGGCATTCCCAATGTGGGGCCAGTCATAAACTGTGGGGCCGCACACATACAGCGTCACCCGGTCAGGTTGCTCCAGCCGCAGGGGGCGCTTGCGCCGGC
This sequence comes from Marcopretia estuarina LEGE 06307, assembly GCF_056633115.1. Lineage (NCBI taxonomy): Bacteria > Bacillati > Cyanobacteriota > Cyanophyceae > Synechococcales > Prochlorococcaceae > Marcopretia > Marcopretia estuarina. The sequence goes on from NZ_JBSJOY010000003.1 coordinate 359,407, forward strand.
TCAGGCTGTCGTGGAGCTGGATCGTGAGGGTGCCCATCAGCGCTGACCGGCCTCTGGAAGCAAGGAAGAGTGATGGTGGGAGATCTTCCACTCACCATCCTCCAGCACATAGATGAAGCTGTAGCGGGCTTGAGCGTGGCTGCCATCAAGGAAGCGGAAGTTGTACAAACCTGCGTCCTGCACCATGTTGCAACCGATCAGGATTTCCCGTTGGCTGATTTCACCGTTGGGTCGCTTCTGCAGAAAGTGGCTGAAATAGTCCACGATGCTTTCATGATCTGTTCGCGGCTCATTCGAGAGCGTGGGCAGCAGCACCGCATCGCGGCTGTACAGCTGCGCGATCCGCTCCGGATCCTGGCTCTGCAACGCCTTGTTCCAGCGGTCAAACAGGGACTGAACCTCGGCCTGGCTGATCAAGGCGCAACCACTGGGCCCATCCCCTGGCAGGGAGGGCCGGCGGGTTTCGAGCAGCTCCAGCTCCAACCAGATCAGCCCGTTGCTGGGCAGGAGGGGATGACCCACCAGGGCCTGGGGCCGCTGGCGAGGCCCAAGACGCCAGCGCCTGGCGGTACCTGGCTGCAGTTCTGCCAACTCCCGCTCCAGCCAGGCCGGAAGCGTGCCCTGACCCACTGCCAGGGAAACAAGTTGCCGTTCGGTTCGCCGCCTGCAGCTGAGGTCCATGGCCTGCAGCGCCACAGTCAGGACAGGCGCAGGCTTCGCAGCTGCGAGCGACGCTGCGGCGATGGGACCCTGCCCCTGGCGTGAAGCTTTTCTGCGCTGCATGGCCCAGGCGGACGACACCTGGGCGCTAGCTTACGAGAATGGTTATCGTTTTTAGCGCGGAGCCTGTGGTGCTGCTCTCCTCCCCCTGGCTCCTTCCCTGGCTCCGAGATCTGCCGATGAGGCCGGAGGCGCGTGAAGTGTCTGGCCATGCCCCGATCGCCACGGCCTCACGGGATCGGACCGCGGCGCTGTGGTCCGAAGCTGGATCCCGGCTGCAGGTGCTCGAACTGAAGGGCCAGGCGCCGAGCGGTGTGGCCTGGCGAGCCGACCGCAAGGCCCTGCCGCCTGGCGGTGAGGAGGGCGGCTGGGCGCTGTGGCCCCTTGATCCGCTCGAGGGGGCCCGGGCATGAGCGCCATGGAGCAATGGCCACACGCTTGCGTCGATCACCTGCGCTTCAACGCGGATGGCCTGATCCCCGCCATCACGCAGGACTGGCTCGACGGCGCGGTGTTGATGCTGGCCTGGATGAACCGCCAGGCGCTGCTGGCCACGTTTGCGACCGGGCAGGTGCACTACTGGAGCCGCTCGCGCCAGGAGCTCTGGCACAAGGGAGCCACCAGCGGTCACATCCAGTTGCTGCGCGGATTTCGCTACGACTGCGACGGCGATGCCCTTCTGCTGACCGTTGAGCAGGTGGGAGACGGGGCCTGCCACACCGGAGCCCGCAGCTGTTTCTTCGAAGCTTCAGCCAAGCCCAGCGGCGGAGGGCCGCAAGCCCTGCTTCCGCCCGTGGATGCCCTCAGTGCCCGAGCCCGCGGCCCACAACCGGACTGCCCCGGCAGCAACACCACCGATCCGGCCGCGACGCTCGAAGCGGCTTGCCAGGCCGTGATCAGGGACTGGCAGCAGGGAGTGGCAGGTGGCGACCTCACCCACTCGCTCGCCCTGGTGGATGCTTTGCAGGCAGGGCTGGCGGCTCAAGGAGTCTCCTGGCGGCAGTTGCTGAAACGCTCTGCCCTGAGTCTGTCGGCCTGAGCCCTGCGCGCCTGGCCGCTCGCATGGAAGAGGCGCATGGGCGAGGCGGAGGGGCGAGGTGCACCAAAACAGTGCCTGAAGCGACAGATTCAGCCTTGCGAGATTTCTAGAATGATAATGACTATCATTCTTGCAAGCATGGGCAGCACCGGCAGCGTCAGCGCCTGGGAGGAGTCTCTTCTCGTCGCGATGATTCAATATCCCGTTCCCGTGATCAAAAGCCCCTCAGACATCCAGACCCAAGTGGATCAGATCTGCAGGGCTGTCGCTTCCACCAAAGCGGGCTACCCAGACCTCGATCTGGTTGTGTTCCCGGAGTATTCAACGCAGGGGCTGAATACGGGGATCTGGACCTATGACGAGATGCTGCTGCGCATCGACTCGCCGGAGATCGACCGCTTCCGCGCAGCCTGCAGAGCGAATGATGTGTGGGGTGTGTTCTCGTTGATGGAACAGAATGATGACCCCAGCCTGCCACCGTTCAATTCAGCCATCATCATCAACTCTCAAGGAGATATTGCCTTGCACTACCGAAAGTTACAGCCATGGGTACCGATCGAGCCATGGTCCCCGGGGAATTACGGCATGCCTGTCTGCGATGGGCCGAAGGGGTCGAAGCTGGCTGTTTGCATCTGCCACGACGGAATGTTTCCGGAACTCGCTCGAGAGGCCGCCTACAAAGGAGCCAATGTTTACATCCGCATTTCTGGCTACTCCACGCAGGTCAACGATCAGTGGATCTGGACCAACAAAACAAATGCGTGGCAGAATCTCATGTATACAATATCCGTGAATCTTGCTGGTTATGATGGGGTCTTCTATTATTTCGGCGAGGGCACAGTTTGCAACTATGATGGTAACGTGATTCAGCAGGGGCAGCGGAATCCGTGGGAGATTGTCACCGCAGAGCTGTTTCCGCGACTGGCCGACAAGGCCAGAGAGAATTGGGCACTTGAAAACAACATCTTCAACCTGGGCTGCCGGGCCTATGTCGGCAAACCCGGTGGGGAAAAAGAAAACTATCTCACCTGGGTCAAGGATCTGGCCGATGGTTGCTACAAGCTTCCCTGGGATGAGAAGGTAAGAATCAGAGATGGCTGGAAGTATTACCCAGAAGGCGTCAAACTGGGGCCCATCAGTCAGGCGAACCTGCCTGGGTGATGTCCATGGCAGATGCTCTCAGCCGATCTGCCCGGCTCATCTGCTGAGGGCATCTGCCTGACTGACCTGCCTGACTGACCTGCCTGGCTGATCTGCGTAGCTGCTCTGCCCAGCTGATCTGGTCCGGGCGGTCGCTGGAATAGACGGTCGCTGGAATAGGCGGTTGTCGGAAGGGAGCTACGACCGGGGCGAAGGCCGACCCGGTCAGTTTCCTGCGTCGTTGTCTTCCAGCAACCGTTGAGCCAGCGCGGCGCCGAATTCCTGGTGAAGCCCCAGCCGCCCCGGGAATGTCGACACCTGATCGGCAGCCTCGGCCAGCTTCTGCATCTCCTCGCTGGAGCGCGGTGGTGCTTCCCCCGCCAGCACCACATGGAGAGGGCACTCCAGCTGGCGGGCCTGGTCCAGCCACCAGTCCCGCTGCTCGGCGGCGTCCAGCCCACCACTCACGAAGGCGGCGCTGGCGAAGCGCGCGCCGCGGCGGCGGGCCAACCGCTGCTGCTCCCGCAGCCGCTCCGGCGTCAGCAGGGCCCGGTTGACCCACACATGGCGCCGCAGCATCAGCTGCAGCACCGCCTGGCTGGTGTTGAGCCGGTAGAGCGTCGGGCCGATCAGCGGGGCGGCCACCAGCTCCCGCAGCCAGCCGAAGCGCTGCGGCGGCCACCCGGTCATGGTGGGCAGAGGGCCTCGCCAGGTGGGCGCCACCAGCACGAGGCGCCGCCACCGATCTGACCATTCGCTGGCGAGACCGAGGGCGATGGAGGCGCTGTGCCCAGCGGCCACCAGCGTGAGGCGCGCGTGGTTCCGGCAGCTCAGGTAGCTGAGGATGGCGCGGAGGCACGAGCGCAGCAGCTCAGCGTCGTAGGTCAGGGCCTGGCGCTCGCTGTCACCGAAACCCGGCCAGTCGAAGCTCACCAGCTGCCGCTGATCCTGCACGGCTTCCGCCAGCGGCTGCCATTCGCTGCGGCTTGACACGGTGCTGAGGGCCGGCAGCAACAGCCAGGCGGGGGCGTCAGCCGGGCCACGGCGCTCGATCACCACGCGCAGACGTCGGCCGGCCAGATCGAGGAACAGCGTTTCCAGCACGCCATCGAAGCTCGGGTTCATGCGAACCCCCTGCTCCCTGAGCGGCTCGAGCTGTCGGCCGTGCGGAAATCGATGTGATCACTGCCGGGGTCGTAAAGGGTGTAGCTCAGCCCCCGTCCGACTCCGATCACCTTGCGGCTGGGCACGGCCTGGCGCTGCTTCCGCTCTCCCTCGTGGTCCCGCAGCCGCGATTCGATCCCGCCACCGCACAGCTCCACGCAGAACTGCTCGCCACTGCGGGCTGTGAACAACCGATTCACCTCCATCCGCGTGAGCCGATCGAGCAACCGCAGAGGTGGGCTATCGGCAGCAAGGCAGTCGCCCACGTCGGCGGAGCTGCCGTGCAGCAGGGCGCAATCCAATTCGATGAACCCGAAACGCAGCGCGGCCAGCCAGCTGAGCTGGCCGGGATCCACAGCCTTGAGCAGCGCTTCCACGGCCCCATTCCCCTCGCGCTGGCGCAGGGCATCGGCGCGGCGCTCGCCGCGATAGCCCCGTTCGGCCAGCAGCTGCTCTTCCCACCACCCATAGAGGCAGTGCGGCTGCAGCTCGCCGCGGCGTGGCCGCTGCAGCCGTTCAAGCAGAGGGTTGCAATCACGGGTGGGGCCGATCAGATCCCCGAGCACAAACAACGTGTCAACGTTGCGGCGGCGCAGATCGGCCTGCACCGCCTCATAGACCTCGAGGTCACCGCACAAGCCGCTGAGAAGTGCCCAACGTGCCATCAGCGCTCACACACGTGGCCGGGATCGTCGGCTCGCTCGGCGTATTCGAAACCGTGGCGCAGGCGCCAGGCGAACAGCGGCGGCAGTCCGGTTGCCAGGATGGCCTGACAGGTGCGCTCCACGTCGTAAGGGACTTCGCGGATCTCCACCAGGTCGGTCTGTTCGTCGTGGATCACATAGGTGGCATTGGTGCCGCCGTGCCGTGGTTCTCCCACGGATCCCGCATTGACGATCCGGCGGACGGGAAGGGCAACCTCCTGCTCGGTGGGCGTCGAAGGCGGCGCTTGTGCCAGCCGTTCCTTCAGTGGCTTCCCTCCTGCGGGGGCGCTGGCCACGGACCTGCGCACCCGCAACCTGATGGAACCCTCGCAAAGGTCTCGCACATAGGGGCGGTGGGTATGGCCGCAGAAGAGCGTGTCGGCCTCCGCCGCTTCCACCCGCTCAAGGGCCGCGAAGGCGTCCATGTCGGGCAGCAGGTATTCGTGCTGGCTGTTGGGGCTGCCGTGCACGAACAGCAGGCGGTCGCGGCGCAGGGAAAACGGCAGGCTGGCGAGGAACTCCTTGTTCTCCTCACTGAGCTGGGCAGCTGTCCAATGGTGAGCTTGCTGTCCCCGCCGCTCAGCCAGCTGGGACGGGTAGCTGCATTCGCAGGCGTTGAGCCCTTCGATGATGTCCTCATCCCAGCAGCCCTGGCAGGTGGGGATCGAGCGGGCGCGGATCAGTTCCACCACCTCATTGGGCTGGGGGCCATAGCCCACCAGATCGCCGAGGCAGGTGATCCTGTCGATGCCGAGCTGCTCGATGTCGCTGAGCACCGCTTCCACGGCGGCGAGGTTGGCGTGCAGACAGGAGATGACGGCGTGGGCCATGGGGCGGCGGTGGGTGGAGAGGAGGCAGTCAGCGGGTGGCGGGGAGCGGAGCGCCACCGGAGCGTTGTGGGGCTTGCTGCAGTTCGAGCACCGCATCGCTCAGCAGGGCATCGGCGATCGTGGCCTCGAGGCCGGCGGCATCCAGGCGTTTGCCCTGCACCACCAGCCGCGAGAGGCGCTGCGGGCGGCCTTCGGGCGGAGCGACCGCCTCCAGCGGCAGGAACTGAGACCCCTCCTGGCTCACGATCCAGTTGCAGTAGAAACTGCGACCATCGGGCAGGTTCATCAGCGCCTTGGCGCGGTAGACGTCGCCGTAGGCGCCATTCACCAGCTCAAACCAGAAGCTGTTCAGGCTGGGGGGATCCCAGACGCTTCGGGTCAGGTCAAGGCTCCAGCACTCCAGGGCGTTGAACTGCAAGGTGTCCTGAGCGGGAAGGTCCGCGTCGCGGCCGAAGTGCAGATGGCGCTGCGGCAGGAGTTGCAGAGCTTCCAGCCGGGGGAGCAGTCGAGGGTCGATCCCCTCCAGGCCGGCCTGGGGAGGGTGCTGCCACTGGGGCAGCTCGATCAACGCCAGCAGATCCTGCGGGCGGCCTGCCGGGTCCTGGCCTGATGGGGCCTGATCTGATCGGGCCAGATCCAGCAGCCCCGGACACTGATCCACCAGGAAAGCCCGATCGATTCCCCCATCCGGGGCCTGCTGGAGCTCCCCGGTGGCGAAACCCTCCAGCCGCAGATAACTGCAGGGCCCCTTGTGGGCTTGCAGCTGGTTGAGGATCCAGCTGGTCTTGCCGCAGCCAGGCGGCCCGGAGATGAGCAGCACCGTGCTCATGGCGCCACCATGCAGGCCTCGAGCTGGGCCTTGAGAATGGCCGGATTCAGTCCTTTACCGATCGCCACCACCTTGGTATGGCGAGGCGTGCCGGCAGGCCAGTCGGAATCATCAATGGTGAAGCGCTTGCCGCAGAGGTGGAAGAGGTGGCGGCGCTCGCTCTCCCGAAACCAGAGCACCCCTTTGGCCCGGAACACCGTGGAAGGGAGCTCGTTATCGAGGAACGACTGAAACCGGCGCAGGTCGAACGGGGTCTCCACCGACAGGGACACCGAAAGGAACCCTTCCAGCTCAGGAGTGTGGGCATGGCCCACTGAGTGGCTGTGGCCGTGATCGTGGCTGTGGTTGTGGTTGTGGCTGTGGCTGTGGCTGTGGCTGTGGCTGTGGCCGTGATCGTGGCTGTGATCCTGGCCTTGGACTGGGTGCCGGGCATCCGCGAGGGCATCCTCGCGGGCCTGCAGCTCGGCCAGACGATCGGTTTCGAACAGGCCCACACTCAGCAGCATGGCCAGGGGGACCGCGCCGTGGTCGGCCCGCAGGATGCGGGCGTCGGTCTTGATCTCGCGCAGGCAGGCCTCCACCGCGAGCAGGCGCTCCTCCTCCACCAGGTCGCACTTGTTGAGCAGCAGGATGTCGCCGTACACCACCTGGGCCCGGGCAATCGGGCTGTCCAGGGCCGTGACGGCAAAGTGTTCAGCATCGATCAGGGTGATGATCGAATCGAGCCGCAGCTGGTCGCGGAACTCACCGGCCATGAAGGTCATGGCCACAGGCAGTGGATCAGCCAGGCCGGTGGTTTCCACCACGATGTAATCGACAGGGTCCGGGCGGTCCAGCACCCGCTCCACGGCCTCCTGCAGCTCGCCGTTGATCGAGCAGCAGATGCAGCCGTTGCTGAGTTCCACCATGGCGTCGCTGGTGGCCACCACCAGCTCGTTGTCGATGCCGACTTCGCCGAACTCATTGACCAGCACGGCAGTGCGCAACCCCTGTTGGTTGGTGAGGATGTGGTTGAGCAGGGTGGTTTTACCGGCTCCGAGGAAGCCAGTGAGGACGGTGACGGGAACCTGTGCCATGAGGCGAGAACAAACGACCGTCCAGCCCTGAAAGCACGGCTGAGAACGGTTCTCATTCTGCCCCCTCCAGCCGCCTGCGGTGGCAGGTTGACGCACACGGCTCTCCTGGACTGAGCGATCGCCGCCATGCCCCCACTCCCACTCCCGCCGGCCCTGATCGCACTGACCGCGCTGGCCGGGCTGCTGCTGGGCCTGATCCTGCTGGCCCTGATCGTGCTGCTGCCGTCGCTGGTGATCCGCACGCTGCTGGCGCCGCTCAACCCGGCGGTGGTGTTCTGTGGCGGGGGCCGGCAGCGGCGGCTGGCGCTCACGATCGATGACGGGCCCAGTGGCGCCGGCTCACAGGCGCTGCTGGAGCTGCTGCGGGAGCTGGAGGTGCCGGCCACCTTTTTCCTGATCGGCTCCCATCTGCCCAACGACCCGCACTTTCCCCGTCGGGCCCTGGAGCAGGGGCATGCCATCGGCAACCACTTCTGGCGCGATGTGCGCTCCGCCGGGCTCGATCAGGCGACGTTCCTGGGCCAGCTGGGTGACACCGAAGCGGCGGTGGAGCGGGCTGCGGCGCCGCAGACGCTGCGCTGGCGCTGGTGCCGCCCGGGGCGGGGTTGGTTCCACGCGGCGATGCTGGGCTGGCTGGCGGAACGCGGCTACCGGCTGGTGCTGGGCTCGATCTTTCCCTGGGACACCTATCAACCACCGCTGTGGTTCGTGCAGGCCTTCGTGCGGCTCAACGTCCACCCCGGCGGCATCCTGGTGCTGCACGACACACCGGAGCTGAGCCCGCGCACCCAGGCCAGCCTGCGCTGGATCGTTCCCGCGCTGCGCCGACGCGGCTACAGCTTCGTGCCGCTGGCGGAGCTGCTGGAGGCGGCGGGCTGAGCCAGCTCCCACCAGCGCTCCACCACCTCCGGGCTGCCGTACCAGCACGGCCCGAAGGCACCGCCGTGGGCCACGCCCGCCAGCACCAGCGGGGTGGAGCCGGCCAGCAGGGCGGAGGCCACCGGCACCAGACCGTCGCCGCGATCGGCGGCATCCCCGGTGCTGTTGCGGTAAGCGGTGGGGGCCAGGCGCTGGGCCAGCGGGCTGGCGGTGGCCAGATCCAGATCTCCCGCCACCGACACGTACTGCACCCGATCGGCGAAGGGCGACCCGGGCAGGCGCTGCTGCACCAGCTCACGCAGCACCGTGGCCTTGAGGGCGGTGTGGGGACTGCCCAGCATCACGAGCGTGTCGGCCAGGGCCTTGCCGTCGTAGGTGCGGCCCTGGAAGGGGGCGTGATCGAGGAAGAGGCGCAGCATGATGCCGCCGGAGCTGTGGCCGATCAGGGTGACCCTGCCGGTGGGGGATTGCTGCGCCAGCTCCGCAGCGGCGGCGGCGACCCGATCGAGGATGCGCGCCCAGGCGAAGGCGAACACGGTGAGCAGCCATTCGGGCTTGCCCACCGCCACCAGCTGCACGGGCTGACCGCTCAGCTGCTGCAGCCGCGCCACCATCGGCGCATAAGCCTCGGCGCTGATCAGAAAGCCGCCGAGCAGCAGGATCGGTTGGCGGGGAAGGGGCATCGGCGGGGCGCGCAGGCGTGGGGTGCGGCTGAACAGCACCACGATGCCAAATGGGCGCAGCAACGCAGCAGCGAGATGTTGACGTCTCAGCCACAACGAATAGGTTGAAGGTAACGAGCGCGCCAAGCGCTTCCGCCGTTTCAAAGGCTTCGTTCCCTTTCATCAGTTCCGTGCTCGCCGAATGGTCTGACAACCATCGCCTGAGCACCTGAACCAACGGCCCCGCCCTGTTGCGCCCCTCATGCGCCGAGCCCCACAGGGGCCGGTGTCACCGAACGGCGGAAAGGATCTCCCCTCCGATTCCGCAAAGCCGCAGCACTTCGGGTGCAGCCAGCGGAGCAGCGCGTTCGATGTTGCCATCACGGAGACATGCACCATGACGACCACCAACGCACCGATGAACAACGCACCGGTGAACAAAGCCCTGCTGAACAACGCACCGTTGAGCAACGACAGCCGCAACGATCAGGAGCGCGCCAATGCTCAACTCAAGGAAGCGGTTCTCAACAAGAAACGCGTGCAGATCGAGGCCTGGTCGGCGCAGATCGAGCAGCTGCAGGAGGGCCTGAGCGGCCTGGCCGACTCCGTGCGCAGCACCACCCGGCAACGCCTCGACGATCTCAGCAATGCCCGCAACCAGGCCACGGCCCAGCTGGAGCAACTGCAGCAGAGCAGCCAGGAGAACTGGGACGCGCTGCTGCAGCAAAGCGATGCCTTCTTTCACGACCTGGCTGATCGCTTCCATCGCTTCGCCAGCGAAAAGGACTGACCCCGGCGCACAGCCAACCGCCAACGCCACGACCACAGTCCCCCCCCTTTACCCACACCCAGCCATGACCCTCACCACACCCCAACGTCCCCACGCCCACACCGACGTGGTGGCCTTCTCCCAGGCGCTCCATGACGCAGAGGAGACCCCCACCGCAGACGCCAAAGCCGCAGCGGCCCACACCCCACAGGCCCGCAACGAAGACGCTGACAACGAAGACACCCGCGACCAGGACGCTCCCGGCGCGGGTGGCCACACGCCGGCTGGCCTCACCGAAGCGATGCTGCCGGAGATCAACGAATCCTTCTGGCTGCTGATCACCAGCGACGCCCTGCTCGGCGCCAGCCAGCACCAGGTGCTGCAGATGGTGCTCAACCGCACGGCACCCAGCAGCGTGCTGGTGGCGCTGGATGTGAACTGGCAGGCGGAGCACTGGGGTCTGCCCCCTGAAGCGGGGCCCACGGCGGAGGTGCTGCGGCGCTTCCAGCCGCTGGCGGAAGCTGCCGCCTTGATCCGCTGCACGTCGCAGGAGGCGGAGGCCTTCTTCTTCAGCCGTGATCCCGAGCGCATCAAGGAGCGGCTGGCGCACCGCCCGGCGGTGCTGGTCACCGATCCGGCAGGTGTGATCCGCTGGAGCATCGGCGGCCACTGCGGGCGCATCGCGGCGGGGCTGGTGCAGAACCCGGACATCTTCCTGGCCGAGATGCTCGAAAACCTCTGCGCCAACCCCCAGCTGCTGGCCACCGCCGGCCGGGGCATCCAGGCCATCGCCGATCCGGATCGGCTCTGCGAGCAATTGCGCAAGGCGGCTGCCGCCTCAGGGGAACGCCGCCAGGAGGCTCGCCCCCTGGTGGCCATGGCCTGAACCGGCGCAGGCGGGAAGCGCATCGCTGCGCAGTGCCTGGGTGAGCGCACCCAGGCCTGGAGTGCGGCAGCACCAACCTCCACCTAACTTCTGTCTGCCCGCTTGAGCGCTGTCCCCATGACCATCCGCCGGGTTGCCTCGATCGGGTTGCTGGCGATGGTGCCGGTCTCGATCGCGGCGGAAGCGCTGCACTGGGGTGACGTGGCGGTGTTCGTCACCTCGGCGGTGGCGATTCTGCCCCTGGCTATCTGGCTGAGCACCGCCACCGAAGAGCTCTCGCTGGTGTTCGGCCCCTCGATCGGGGCCCTGCTCAATGCCGTCTTCGGCAACGCCACCGAGCTGATCATCGCCCTGGTGGCGCTCAAGGCCGGCCTGGTGGACATCGTCAAGGCCAGCATCACCGGCACGGTGATGGCCAACCTGCTGCTGGCGCTGGGCCTCTCGATGCTGGTGGGGGGCATCGGACGGCAGGAGCAGGAGTTCAAGCCGGTGGTGGCCCGGGTGAACGGCTCCGCCATGACCCTGGCGGTGCTGGCAATCCTGATTCCAAGCCTGGCGGTGCTCTCGGGCGGCCAGGAGGCGGAGAGCACCGAACCGTTCGGGGCCTTCGTGGCCTGGGTGCTGCTGGGCGTGTACGCCCTCACCCTGCTGTTCTCGCTGCGCACGCACCGTGGCCTCTATGAGGTGGCGGAGGCAGAGCTGGGCGAAGACCAGCTCCATGCCCCGAATCCGTGGGTGTGGCTGACGGTGCTGGTGGCGGCCACCGTCGCCCTGGCCTACGAATCTGAGCTGTTCGTGGGCGTGATCGAAACCGTCACCGAAGGCTTCGGCCTCTCCGCCCTGTTCACGGGGGTGGTGCTGCTGCCGCTGCTGGGGGGCACGGCCGAATACCTCACGGCCGTTTCGATGGCCCGCAAGAACAAGATGGATCTGTCGGTGTCGGTGGCGCTGGGCTCCACCCTGCTGGTGGCGCTGCTGGTGGTGCCGGCGCTGGTGCTGATCGGACCCCTGCTGGGCCACCCCCTGCCTCTGAGCTTTGATGTCTACGAGTTGGTGGCGGTGATCACGGCGGTGGTGGTGAGCAACCTGGTAACCATCGATGGTCGCTCCGACTGGCTGGAAGGCGTGCTGCTGCTGGCGGCCTACCTGATCCTGGCGGCCGGCTTCTACTTCCAGTCGGCCTGATCCGATGACCCCGCCGGCTGATGAACGCCCAGCGATGCCCTTCCACAGCCATGCCTTCTGGGCGGGCGTGAGAGATCTGCCGGCGTTGCAGCTGCTGATCGCCGCGGGGATCACCCTGCTGGCCCTGGTGCTGGGCTTCTCCTGGCTGGCCCTGGCGGCGGCGCTGGTGAGCCTGGTGTTGGCGCTGGTGCGATTGGCGCCTCCTCTATGGAGCCAGCTGCGCGCACGCCTCGACGACGAGGCCACGGTTCAGACCGTGGCGCTGCTGACGCTGGTGCTGGCGCTGGTGGTGCTGTCGGTGCTGCTTGGCTGGTGGGATCCGTTGGTGCGGGTCTACCGCAGCGGTGACTGGGAGGCGATCGGCGCCATCGGGGAGGGGGTGATCGGCGCCTTCGGGCAGATCCTGGTGGCGTTCGTGGCCCTGGTGATCGCCTGGCGTCAGTTCCAGGTGGATCAACGGCTCACCACCCAGCAGAACCGGATCACCCAGGGGCAGACGATCGACAGCTTCATCCAGGGCATCTCCGAGCTGATCAGTGATGAAGACGGACTCCTGGAGGACTGGCCGTTGGAGCGGATGCTGGCGGAGGGGCGGCTGGCGGCGGTGCTTGGCAGCATCGAAAGCCAGGGCAAGGCCCGCATCCTGCGCTTCCTCTCCCACGCCCGCCTGCTCACGCCCCTGCGCCGCGACCACCGCCTTGGCCGGGCCATCCTCGATGGCGAAGGCAACTACGAGGAAGACCGGCTCGCGGGAGTGCCGGTGATCAACCTGCACCAGGTGCTGCGGAGCGTGGACCTCTCCGACACCGACCTGCGCGGCATTGATTTCAACGGCGCCGACCTGCGCGGCACCAACCTGAGCAACTGCGATCTGAGCGAGGCGAATCTGGCCGGCACCAATCTGTGCGGCGCCAATCTCGACGGCGCAAAGGTGGAGGGCACCCGCTTCTTCTTCGGCCAGCCGGCCAGCGCCACCCCCACCGACGGCCAATGGGCCCTGAACCTGGAGACGGGCGAAGGCTCGGGGGCCCAGGTGATCAATGCCAACTTCTCCGACCTGCGCCAACTGGGCGACGAGGCGCGGATCTACCTCGCCTCCTGGAGCGGCCCCCGTTCCCGCAAAACCCTGCCCGGTGGCGTGAAGGGCATCCCCAACCGGCTGGAGCGTCCGCTGCCGGCGCTGCCATCTGATCGGTGAAAGGATGGACAGTTGCGCCTTTGTGCTGCAACCCACAGAAGGATGGCAGGCGTGGTGTGAGGCGCTACATCCGACAGACAAGAGCTAAATCTTGGCGCCTCAGTGGTACAGCCTGGTCGCTGGCGGGGCAGGTGGCAACTGGAGAATCCAGCCGCCTACTTTGGCAGCCAAAGAGCAGATGCTTTGGGTCGCCTTGGACTCAGCCAGCCTGAACAGAAACCTAAAGCGAGTAACGATCAGCCTAGTCGCGACATCGAGCATGTTGCTGCCACTGCATGTTCACGCCGACATTCGGGACAAGCAAAGTTACTGGTATGGCTTTCTTGTCGGAAGCGGCATCACGGTATGTGCGCTGTTGGATATCGGCTTGCTCTCCCGCAACGACGCCACTGATTGGTTAACCGAGATTTTCAAGCAAAGATCCGATATCCCCAGTGCCGCCATGGAATCAGCCAAGCAGCAACTTGCCGAAGAGTTAGGGCCCAAGGGCTGTCCCGTCCCCCGCTGAACGGGAACGAACGCCCATCTCGGTTGACGGGTTCAATTCATTTCGGCTAGCCGAGGTCAGCTTGATCGCTGCAGTGCCAATCAATGGCTGCCCAGATCAAGCCTGTGCGATGGCGCCTCATGCCCGTTCTCGTCAATCAGGCAGTTGCCTGCTCCGCATCGAGTGCTTTCCTCTTCTGCCTGTGCAACTGCCGCTTGGTTGGACGATTGCTCCTACTTGCTGATCGAATCCATGCAGTGACGTCCAGCTGGCTGCTCGTCCTTTGCAGCAAGCGCCGAATAGATCCCCGGTCGATGGCGAACCTCCCGCCGACCGGCATGATGGAGCGATCAATAATGTCAGCTGGTGCCATCAGTGACAAGCGAAGCCAGTATTGATCTCCCTCTCGACGACTGCTGCAGCCGCTGGGGGATTAGCCGAAAGGCCGTCAAATCCCGTGCTTCCGCCTTGGGGGTCGGTCTGATCAGGGAATCGAGCACACGTACGGTCTGGCCCGGTGATCTCATCCCCCTGGGCGATCAGCTGCACCAGCACTTGCAGAGGAAGGGCTGCAGCCTCTCCAATTTCTTGGCCTCAGCGCAGCCAGCAGCTACCACCAGTGTGAGCATTGAGGCCCTGTCAGTGATGCCATCAACCGGCACCAATGATCAGCGTAAAGCCCTAACGTTGCCGCCAGGAACAGCTGGCAGCGAAAGCATCCTGGCCCTAGCCGCCTTGGTGGCAGCCATACAGCCGGCGCCCAGGTTGAATCCCCTGGCGGTCGCCCGTGGCTTAGCTGAAGCGGCCAAGCTGGGAGCCTGGATCACCAGCGATGAACTGGCTCACCTGCTCGGCCTATCTCGCAGCACTGTTTCCAGCTGGAGCACCAGCCATAGCCCTCGCCCTGGCTTCATGCTGGAGCGCCGCAAAGTAGGCGTATCGGTCTGGTGGAAGGTGATACCTGAGCCAAAGCCGAAGAAAGGAAAGCCGTCGAGTTAGTCGTGCGAGTACCTATTGCCATGAATAGGAGCCCCAGGTCCAGCGAGGCGCTTTCTGCACTGCTCTTCAAAAGCCCTGGCCAGCATCACCAATCCAGCCAACCGATTCAATCAAAGCAACGGATCCCCAGGCATTTCCCCCTATAGCTGGCAACCACAGCAGCAGGATCCAAAGCGAAGTCGCAAAGCAGGGCTTGCGCATCACCAGGAGATCCTTCAGGCTGAAAGTGTCGCAACCCTGTCCGCCAAACCCCGCCCGACTGCACCACTCCCATCACCTCCGCATCACCTCCGCATCCCCACTCCCCTCCACAAGCGCCAGAGTGGGTTCATTCACTTCCCCTCCCATGGCCCCCACCCGCGAGCAGATCCTGGCCGCCTCCGCCGGCTGGGTGGCGGTGGTGCTGAATGTGGTGCCGGGGCTGGGCGCCGGCTACCTCTACCAGCGCCGCTGGAAGGCCTACTGGATCACCTCGGCGCTGGCCACCGCCTGGTTCGTGGCCGGGGCCGTGCTGGGGCAGGACGCCGCAGCGGCCGCAGAAGCCCAGAACCAGCTGGTGGGGCTGCTGGGTCTCGTGCTGCTGGCTGGGGTCACCGCCACCGAGGCGGGCCTGGCCGTGAAGCGGGTGCGCCAGGACGGCTGACGCGCCTCAGCGCAGATACCAGCGCAGCAGCGCCAGCAACTGACCGGCGGGCCCCAGGCCGGTGATCGCCTCCCCGATCAGGGCCGCCGCGAAGCCGAGCATGGCCACGCGGCCATTGAGCAGTTCCACCCCGGCCAGGGCCGCAGTGTTCCAGGGCCGGCGGGTGGTGAGCCCCTCGCCGAAGCGCTCGAGCGGCTCGTACTGGAAGGAGTCGGGAGCCATCGGGGAAGCGCACACTGCGACTGAGCCTATGGGAGCTGGGCGAATGGCTGCCGGCCGTGAACCATTTGCACGGCGGTTGAACAATCTCTGAGGCCGCGACCGCATAGGTTCAATTCATCCTCTGGCTGCACTCATGTTCCAGCGTCGAGCGCTCGCGGCACTGGCAGCCTTTGCGCTCGTTGTGATGGGCTGCCAGAAGCCCGAGGTGGTCACGATTCCAATCGCCAGTTGGCCCGGGTTTGAGTATTTCCACCTTGCCCATGTAAAGCAGCTGGATCAGAAAGCGGGGCTCGAGATCAACACCCTGGGCTTCCCTGACCCTCAGGACATCGTCAAGGCCTTTGAAGAGGGCCGCTTCCCCATCGCGCAGCTCACCACAGTGGAAGCTGTGGACATCTGCAGCCGCCAGCCGAAACGCTGCCCGGTGGTGGTGCTGATCCTCGATGAATCCAACGGCGCTGACAAGGTGGCGGTGCGCCGCTCACTCCGCACGATCCCTGCCCTGCGGGGCAAACGCGTGGCCGTCACCCCCAGCACCCTGGGCCCGTTTGTGCTGAGCAGGGCGTTGGCCCGTCATGGCATGAGCCTGGCGGATGTGCGCATCGTGGCCGTGCCCCTGGCCGACATGGGGCGCCGTCTGGTGAACGGGCAGATCGATGGGGCGGCCTTCTTTCCTCCCTTCAGCGATGCAGTGCTGGCCAGTGGTGAGGCGGTGACGGCCTTCTCCAGTGCGGAGATTCCCGGCGAGATTTTTGATGTGCTGGTGGTGAATCCGCAGTATTACCGCACCAACCGGCACGTGCTGGGGCGCCTGGTGCGGGTGTGGCAGCAGGCCCACGACCTGGCGGCTCGCGATCCAGAAGCGAAGGACATCATGGCCAGTCGGGATAATGTGAGCGTGGAGATGTTCAGGCAAACGGAAAAAGGCCTGCTCTATCGCTCACTGTTGGAGCAGCGGCCCATGCTGTTGCCTGGCGGCAAGCTCGAACGCAACCTCGCCGGCGTCCTCGCCGTGCAGAAGCAGCTGGGTTTGATTCGTGGCCGCGTGCCCCTGCCGAGGGTGAGCACGGAGCCGCTCGATCTCGCCCTGAAATGACACGCCCGGACCCCACCATCCAGACCTGGCGTGAGCGGTTGGGCGCCCTTACGCTCTCCAGCCGGCTCACCGTGCTGCTGCTTGGTGTGGGGCTCACCCCGATGGTGTTCTCCCAGGTGGTAGCGCTCAACGCCTACCGGGAGCGCATCCTCAGCCACCATCTGGATGCCACCGAGCAGATGGCCAACGGCAAGGTGGAGCAGTTGCAGGCCATGCTCACCAGCAAGGGCCTCAAGCTTGATGAGTTGGCCATGGAACTCCATAGGCAGCCTGCCACGTTCCAGCGGAATTTGGCACAGCAGTCTGCACGGCTCGGTTTTGATGAACTGTTGCTGATCGATCGCCGCTCAGGCCAGGTCATCGGCGCAGCGGTGGATCTCGCCCTGATCGGCGAATCCCCAGCGGACCGGCTCCTGCGCGACTGCGGCTTCAACAAGGTGGTGGAAGCAATGGGCACCTGGAGCCACCTGACGGTGCTGCCCTTCAAGCACGATCCCTGCACGGAGGGAACAGCCACCTGGATGGCCGTGCCGCTGAAGGACCGCACCAATCAAAATCTGTTGCTGGTGGGGCGGTTGGAGGCCGCCTCCTTCAGCGAGGTGATCAACAGGCGTTATGAGCGACTGAGTCACGGCGCTGAGGCGCATCTGGTGATCGAACAACGCCGGGGCAACGGGTGGCAGTTCCTCTCCGTGCCGATGGGGCAGGCCACCGAGGACTCCGAGTCCCTGAACTACCGACCGACTTTGAGCGGTGGTCTGACGTTTTCGGAGCGCCAACTGGGCAACGGCGGGGCCGGCTACCTGCGCACCGGCAGCGGCACATTGAAGCTCGGTGCCTGGCGGCAGATCCCGCAGAGCGATGTGGCGGTGCTCGTCACCATCCCCGAGGAAGAACCACGGCTCGACAGCCAGTTGCTCACCCAGCAGTTGCTGATGGTGCTGGCGGCCACCGCCATCCTGGTGACGATGGCCGGCGTGGGGCTCGGCCGGCGCCTGGCGGGCCCGATCCAGAAGCTGCACCAGGCGATTCAGGGGTTCGATCCTGCCGATGAAGCCAGCCTCACCCCGGTGGTGGTGAGCGGCCACGATGAGATCGCCTCCCTGGCCAGCACCATCAATGCGTTGGCCCTGCGCATCAAGGAGCGCACCAGCAACCTGCGCGAAACCAAGGAGCAACTGCACGCTTACATCCAGACGGCGCAAACCACCCTGCTGGCGCTTGATTTCGAGGGCCGCGTCACCCTGCTCA
The DNA here is from genome assembly GCF_056633115.1 of Marcopretia estuarina LEGE 06307. Lineage (NCBI taxonomy): Bacteria > Bacillati > Cyanobacteriota > Cyanophyceae > Synechococcales > Prochlorococcaceae > Marcopretia > Marcopretia estuarina. The sequence continues at coordinate 377,186 of NZ_JBSJOY010000003.1, forward strand.
ACAGCAGCGGCTGTGCGCTGATCGGCATCGCCTCCGATTCCTGGAGCGGCCTCAACTGGCTCACCGATGTGGTGGATCCCGCGGATCAGCCGTTGCTGCGCCGCTGGCTCAACGAGGCGGCCGCCTCCAGGCTGCCCCCCGAGGGAGCGTTGGAGTACCGCATCTGCACCAACCAACGCGGCACCCGCTTCATGCGTTGGCATCTGAGCCTGCTCGATGGAGCCGACGGCCAACCGATTGCCCTTCTGGGCTCCGGGGAAGACATCACCCGCCTGCGCGCCCAGAAAATCCAGCTGGAGCAGGCGCGCCAGGAGGCGGAGGAGGCGAACAGGGCCAAGAGCGAGTTCCTCTCACGCATGAGCCATGAGTTGCGCATCCCCATGAACGCGATCATCGGCTTGTCGCATCTGGCGCTGCGAACGGGGCTCAACCCGCACCAGCGCGACTACCTGCAGAAAATCAGCAACGCAGGCCAGGGGTTGCTGGGGATCATCAACGACATCCTTGATTTCTCCAAGATCGAGGCCGGCAAACTCACGCTTGAGGCCGTCGATTTCCAGCTCGATGCGGTGCTCTCCGATGTGGCCACCCTGATCGCCGACAGGATCTTCGCCAAGGGTGTCGAACTCCTCTTCCGCGTCGACGACGACGTACCCGCCTGCCTCAACGGCGATCCGCTGCGCCTCACCCAGGTGCTGCTCAACCTGCTCTCGAATGCCGCCAAGTTCACCGAGCAGGGCCAGATCCAGCTGCAGGTGAGCGTCGGCGAGCAGCAACCTCAGCAGGTGGAGGTGGAGCTGGTGTTCCGCGTGCAGGACACCGGCATCGGCATGACCGAAGCCCAGATGGGCAACCTGTTCCAGGCCTTCACCCAGGCAGAGCTGTCCACCACGCGCCGGTACGGCGGCACCGGCCTGGGCCTGAGCATCTGCCAGCGGTTGCTGGAGCTGATGGACGGCTCCATCACGGTGAGCAGCGTGCCTGGTGAGGGGTCCTGTTTCACTGCCCGCTGCCGTTTTCACCTCGGTGCTTGCGCCACCCCGCGGGCGTTGCCGGAGGCCCTGGGACAGGTGCGCGTGCTGGTGGTGGATGACAACCCCGTGGCCCGTGAGGTGATCACGCAACTGCTGCACCAGCTCCCCCTGCGCTGTGATGCCACTGGCAGCGGCGCCGAAGCCCTGGCCATGGTGCATCAAGCCAACGCCCACCAGCAGCCCTATGGCCTGGTCCTGCTGGATTGGCAACTCGGCGATCAGCTGGATGGCCTGCAGGTGGCCGCAGACATCCGCGCCAACCCGGTGATCCAGCAGCCGAGGATCTTGCTGATCACGGCCTACGGCGGCGAAGACGCCTGCCAGCTCACCCCTCCGGGGCTGCTGGATGGAATCCTGTGCAAGCCGGTCCGCTCCTCTGAGCTGATGGACCATCTCACTGCCATGTTCGGCGGCGGCGACAGCGCGGGATCGGCGGCGGCGGCGTCCGCCTCCACACAGGGCCAGGAGCTGGCGTGGGGCCTGCAGGGCCTGAAGATGCTGGTGGTGGAAGACAATCCGATCAATCAGCAGATCGCCGCAGAGTTGCTCACCATCGCCGGCGTGCAGGTGAGCACGGCCCGCAATGGAGTGGAGGCTCTCGCCTGGCTGGAGCAGCAACCGCTGCCCCCCTGCGACCTGGTGCTGATGGATCTGAACATGCCCGAAATGGATGGCTGGGAATGCACCCGTCGCCTCCGTGCCGATGCCCGCTGGCAGCAGCTGCCCGTGCTCGCCATGACCGCCCACGCCATGCAGCCGGAGCGCGACCGTTGCATGCGCATCGGCATGCAGGACCTCATCACCAAACCGATTGATCCGGACCACCTCTACGAACGGCTGCACCACTGGAGCGGCCGCCACTGTCAGGGCCCAGGCGAACCAGCTCCAGCCTCTGCCCAGCCGGCCACCCCCCAGCCCGCGCCAGCCGATGAAGAATCACCGCCGCAGAATCCGGGACTGGATCGCTCGGAGCTGAATGGTGCGGAGCAGGGAGGTTCGGAGCTGAATGGTCTGGCCCTGGAAGGCTTTGATCTGCCCGGAGCGCTCAGGCGGGTGGCTGGCAACCGCGCTCTTTACTGTCAGCTGCTGCAGAGCCTGGTGCACACCCAGGCGGATGCGGCCCAGCGGCTGGAGGCCGCCCTTAAGACCAACAATCTGAAGGAGGCGGCACTGATCGTGCACGCCCTCAGAGGGGTGTCCGCCAATCTGGGGGCCACCTCCCTGGCGGAGGCCGCCACGCGGCTGGAGCTCGAACTCAACCAGCAGCTCTGCCACAGCCACACCAGGCAGAACTTTGAGGTTCAGCTGCAGCTCACCATGGCGTGCATCCGCGCGGCCTTCGCGATGGAGCCGGCGGAGGGCACCGCCCCCTCACCGGAAGGGCCGGGGACAGCAGTGCTGAGCTTGGAGCAGCAGCACCTGCTGGGCAAGCTCGATACTCTGCTGGCCGCCTTTGATGGGGAAGCCCTGGAATTCATCAGCCAGCACCGCGAGGCCCTGATCACGACCCTGGGATCGGCGGGCTTTGAGCGCATGGCCGCTGAGCTGATGCGCTTTGATTTCTCAGAGGCGCGCAGGGCCGTGCAGCTACGCGTTCCTCCCTTGCTGCAGGCCTGATCCATGACCCATCTCGCCGACAGCCTTGGGCAAAGCAAGCCCACCGTGCTGGTGGTGGATGACACGCCGGAAAACCTGCAGGTGATGAACGGCCTGCTGCGTGGGCTGTACAAAGTGCGCCTGGCCACCAGTGGCGGACTTGCCTTGGAGTTGGCCCTGCAGACGCCCCAGCCGGATCTGATTCTGTTGGACATCATGATGCCGGATCTTGATGGCCATGAGGTGTGCATACGGCTCAAGGCCGACCCCGCCACTCAGGACATTCCTGTGATCTTCCTCACAGCGCTGAACCAGGAAGTTGATCAGAAGCGAGGCTTTCTTGATGGCTGCGTGGATTACATCACCAAGCCCTTCTCCCCCGACATCGTGCTGGCCAGAGTGGCCACCCATGTGGCCCTGAAGCGCGCCAGCGACCTCCTCTCTGACCACAACCGTTTCCTGCGCGAGGAAGTGGAGCGCCAGACCCGCGAGGTCCAGAAGGTTCAGGACGTCACGATCCTGGCGATGGCATCACTGGCGGAAACCCGCGACAACGAAACCGGAATGCACCTGCGCCGCACCCAGAACTACATGAAGCTTCTGGCTGAGCACTTACACCAGCACTCCCCTTACGCCAGCCAGCTCGACGCAGAGGCAATCGAGCTGCTCTATAAATCCACGCCGCTTCATGACATCGGCAAAGTGGGCATTCCTGATCACATCCTGCTGAAGCCAGGCAAGCTCACCCCTGAAGAGTTCATGGTGATGAAGAAGCATTCGGAGCTGGGTTCCCACATCATTGCGCAAGCAGAAGGTCTGCTGGATGCCCCCAGCAGCTTTCTGCGCTTTGCCCGCGAGATCGCCCACTACCACCACGAGAACTGGGACGGCAGCGGCTATCCCGAGGGGCTGCAAGGAGAAGCCATCCCCCTGTCCGCCCGTCTGATGGCCGTGGCCGATGTGTATGACGCCCTCATCTCCAAACGCTTCTACAAGCAGGCCTTCTCCCATGAGGAAGCCACCCGCTTCATCGAAAGCCAGGTCGGCCGAAAATTCGATCCTGTGATCGTGGAAGCCTTCCGCCAGGTAGCCGATCGCTTCGCCACCATCGCCGCCAACTTCAAAGACAACAATTCCGCGCCGCCCCTGGCCGCCCTGCCCGCGCCGTCCCTTTCCCCATCGCCGGGCCTGGCAGAGGATGGGGAAAACAGCCCGGCGTTCTGCTGAGCAGCCAGGAAGCCTGCTGAACAGCGAAGAAGCTTGGTGAAAAGAAAGCGGGCGGCGGGAATCGAACCCGCATCATCAGCTTGGAAGGCTGAGGTTTTACCACTAAACTACGCCCGCAGGGATACAGGTGTATCACTCGGTTGCCGTGCTGGTGTGGCCCTCGGTGCCACTGCCTTTGCGGCTGAAGCATTATGGCCTGCGTGAAGCCACCGGCCGTTGACCGTTGTTCCTGATCCGGTCGTCCCTTCCGCCAACCCTGCGGCCATGAGCTCCACCACCGGCGTCAGTGACGCCATCGATGCACCCAGGGGGTTCCAGCGCCGCATGTTGGTGGCCTATGGCCTTGGCGATGCGGGCACCGGCATGGCGGCGTCGCTGATCGGCTTCTACCTGTTCATCTTCTATACCGCCGCCGCCGGCCTGCCCGCCTGGATGGCGGGGCTGGTGCTGATGCTGGCCCGCCTCTGGGATGCCATCAACGATCCGGTGGTGGGCTGGCTCAGCGACAAGACCCGCAGCCCCTGGGGCCCTCGCCTGCCCTGGATCCTCTGGAGCGCCATTCCGCTCGGGATCGCCATGGCGATGATGTGGTGGCTTCCGCCCGGAAGCCTGTGGGTGAAGTTCGGCATCTTCCTGGCCATCTCGGTGGTGGCCAACAGCCTTTACACCTGCGTCAACCTGCCCTACTCCGCCCTGGCGGCCGAGCTCACCACCGACACCGGCCTGCGCACCCGCCTGAACACGGCGCGGTTCACCGGCTCGATCATCGCCGGGCTGGTGGGCATCGTGCTGGGAGGGCTGCTGCTCCAGAACCACCAGGACCCCGGCAGTTACTTCAAGGTGGGCGTGCTGTCGGGCAGCATCATCGCGGTGTTCACCCTGGTCTGCGCCTGGGGCATCGCCCCGGCGGCCCGCAACTGCCAGCGGCCCAACAGCCAGCAAGGCTCCACCCGCCGCATGCTGCGCCGGGTGCGCGAGAACGGTCGCTTCATCAAGGTGCTCGGCCTCTACCTGATGCTCTGGTGCGCGCTGCAGATCATGCAGACCGCCGCCCTCATCTACCTGCCGGTGGTGATGCGGCTGCCGGAGAGCTGGAGCAACTGGATCCTGCTGCCCTTTCAGATCAGCACCCTCGTGGGGCTGCAGATCTGGAACCGCTTCTCCCACCGCTACGGCCGCATCCAGGCGCTGCACCGGGGCACGGCGCTCTGGATCGGCGGCTGCCTGCTCGCCATGTTGCTGATCCCCCTCGATCCCGACCTCTCGCCCGTGGGCTCCTGGATGAACGGGCTGCGGCTGGTGGCGCTGCTGGTGGCCATCCTGGTGGTGGGTCTGGGCGCCTCCACCGCCTACCTGATCCCCTGGGCGCTGCTGCCGGATGCCATCGACGCCGATCCTGAAAAGCCCGCCGGCCTCTACAGCGCCTGGATGGTGTTCACCCAGAAGATCTGCATCAGCCTGGCGTTGTTCTTCTTCGGCAACCTGATGAGCCTGAGTGGCTACGTGGCGGCCAGGGGCATCGTCCAACCCGACACGGCCCTGATCGCGATCCGCCTGTGCATGGGGCTGATCCCCGCCACGCTGGTGGTGCTGGGGCTGATCGTGATGCGGCGCTGGCCTGAGCGTGGCGCCCACCTGCTTCAGGCCCAGCCATGAAGTCACCGCGCTGGCTCAACCGCCTCGGCAGCAGTTGCCTGATCGGCGGCCAGACCGTGGCGGCGATCGGCAGGGGGCGCATCAACGTCAACGACCTGTTCGAGCATCTGCTGGAGGCAGGGCCCGGCAGCTTTCTGATCGTGTTCATCACGGCGCTGGCGGCAGGCACCGTGTTCAACATCCAGGTGGCGGCAGAGCTCACCAAGCAGGGGGCCAGCGTGGCCGTGGGAGGCATCCTTTCGGTGGGGCTGGCGCGCGAGATCGCACCGCTGCTCACCGCCACCCTGCTCACCGGGAAGGTGGCCACCTCTTACGCCGCCCAGATCGGCACCATGAAGGTGACCGAGCAGATCGACGCCATCACCATGCTGCGGACCGATCCGGTGGAGTACCTGGTGGTGCCCCGGGTGCTGGCGATGGTGGTGATGGCCCCGGTGCAGTGCCTGGTGTTCTTCGTGGTGGGGGTCTGGTCGGGCCAGGTGAGCAGCACCTTTCTCTTCTCGATCCCGCCCACCGTGTTCTGGAATTCCGTGCGCAGCTGGATGACCGCCAGCGACCTGCCCTCGATGCTGGTCAAGGCGGTGGTGTTCGGCCTGCAGATCGCCGTGATCGCCTGCGGCTGGGGCCTCACCACCCGCGGCGGCCCCAAGGAGGTGGGCACCAGCACCACCGGCGCCGTGGTGATGATTCTGGTCACGGTCAGCCTGATGGATGTGCTGCTGACCCAGCTGCTGTTCGGCGCTTAGGCCGCCAGCTGCCCAGCATGGAACCTCCGCCTCTCGCCGCCGCCACCATGACCGCCCCCGCCGCCACGCTCGATCCCGCCGCCGGAACGGTGCTCGCACCCCGCTACGGGGTGCCGCTGGGGGTGGTGGTGCTGGGGCTGGCCGGCCTGGCCCTGCTGCCGCTGTGGTCGGGGGTGCTGTGGCTCAGCGGCGTGGTGGTGCTGTTCGGGCTGTTCCTGCTGCTGCAGGCCGTGCTGCTGCGCCTGCAGTTCAGCGGCGATGCCCTGCTGGTGTGGCGTCAGTCGACGCTGCTGCGCCGCTTCCCCTACGACGAATGGATCGCCTGGACCGTGTTCTGGAACCCGGTGCCGGTGCTGTTCTATTTCCGTGAACAGCGCAGCATTCACCTGCTGCCGGTGTTGTTTGATGCCACCACCTTGCGCCAACAACTGGAGCTGCACGTCAGCACCTCGCCATGACCGATCCCAGCGTGCCGCCGGACCAATCCCCGCCGCCCCTGAGCGTGCCTGAACCGCCTGCGGCCGAGCCCTCGCCTGCGGCCGACCCGGCCCCTGCAGCCAAGCCATTCGAGCCCTGGCAGGCGCTCGCCCTCAAGGAGCTGCAGGAGCGGCGCGCGGCACTGGAGGCGGAGATCCAGGAGCTGGAAACCCGCCGCAACCAGCTGCAGAAGAGCCTGGTGAGCAGCTTTGATGGTCAGGCCGATGCGATCGCCCGGCGCCTGAAGGGCTTCCAGGACTACCTGGTGGTGGCGCTGCAGGATCTGGCCGGCCAGGCCGAGCAGATGGAGCTGGTGGTGCAGCCGGTGGTGGTGCAGCCCTCGCCACTGGATCAGCCGGCGGAAGTGGCCGCCGCGGCTGCCCCTACCGCACCGGCGGCGGCGGGTCTGTTCAGCGAGGACGAAGACCTGATCCGCAGCCAGCTGGAGCGCTTCCAGGGCCAGCCCGATTTCTACGCCGATCCCTGGAAGCTGCGCCGCAGCCTGGAAGCCCCTGCCGCGGCTCTGCTGGAGGAGTGGTTCCTCTATCAGGGCGGGCGTGGCGCCCACGCCAGCGCCGGCAGCCGCAGCCGCAATGCGCTCACGGTGGCGGCGGCGGTGGCGATCCTCGGCGAGCTCTACGGCGAGCGCTTCCAGACCCTGGTGCTGGCCGGCCAGCCGGAGCGGCTGGGGGAATGGCGCCGCGGCCTGCAGGATTGCCTCGGGCTCAGCCGTGAAGATTTCGGGCCTAACAGCGGCGTGGTGCTGTTCGAGCGGCCTGATGCCCTGATCGAGCGCGCCGACCGGCTCGAGGAGCGCGGCGAGCTGGCGTTCATCGTGATCGATGCGGCCGAACAGGTGGTCGACGTCCCGGTGCTGCAGTTCCCGCTCTGGCTCGCCTTCGCCGCCACTCCAGCGGAACTGGCCATCGACGAGGAGCTGCTGTGAATCCCCTGCTGATCCTGTCCGTGCTGCTGGCGGGCTACCTGCTCGGCTCGATCCCCAGCGGCTGGCTGGCGGGGCGATGGTGCGCCGGCGTCGATCTGCGCCAGCTGGGCTCCGGCTCCACCGGCGCCACCAACGTGCTGCGCCAGGTGGGCAAGGGCCCGGCGCTGGTGGTGTTCCTGGTGGATGTGCTGAAGGGAACGGCCGCCGTGCTGCTGGCCAAGGCGGTGGTGGAGCCACTCGGCGTCTCCGCCGCTGGCGATGCCTGGGTGGTGGCGGCGGGGCTGGCGGCTCTTGCCGGCCACATCTGGCCGGTGTGGCTGGGCTGGCGGGGTGGCAAGGCCGTGGCCACCGGGCTGGGCGTGCTGCTCGGTCTGGTGCCCGCGGTGGGGCTGGCCAGCTTCGGGCTGTTCCTCGTCACCCTCACCCTCACCCGCATCGTGTCGCTCTCCAGCGTGGTGGCGGCGGTGGGCCTGCCGCTGCTGATGCTGGGCTCCTTCCAGAGCGCCGGCACCGGGCTACGGCCCGCCTATCTGGCCCTTGCCCTGCTCACCACCGTGCTGGTGCTGTGGCGCCATCGCAGCAACCTGGCCCGGATCATGGACGGCACCGAGCCACGCATCGGCGCAGACAAACCCAACACCCCGACCTGAGGCGGGAGCTGAGAGCCTGGATCCGAGAACCGGGCGCTGCTTCAGCCCAGCGCCCGGCTCCTTTCAGCAGCCGCCAGCACCGCCTCGATCAGAGCCGAACGCACGGAGCCCCGCTCCAGCTGACGCAGGGCCGTGATCGTGGTGCCGGCCGGGCTGCTCACCATGTCCTTGAGCTGGCCGGGATGCAGGCCCTTCTGCTGCAGCAGCGCCACGGTGCCACCGGTCATGGCGAGCGCCAGCTCCTGTGCCAGCGCCCGCGGCAGGCCGGCGGCCACGCCGCCATCGGCGAGGGCTTCGATCACCACCGCCATCAGCGCCGGCCCGGAGGAGGCCACCGCCAGCAGCCCATCGAGCTGGGGCTCCGGCAGCTCCAGCACCTGCCCCACCCGGCCGAACAGCTGGCGCACGCAGTGACGTTGCCCATCGCTGAGCTGCTCTCCCCAGGCCAGTCCAGTGATGCCGGCCCGCACCAGGCAGGGAGTGTTCGGCACCGCCCGCACCACGCGCCAGCCGGGAAATGACGCCTGCAGGCGAGCCAGGCTGACCCCCGCCAGCACGGAAATCAGCAGAGGGCTCTCGTCGCTGTGCGCTGAGGACGCCGCTGGGGAGGCGGCTGGGGAGGCGTCGCCGTGCTCAGAGGGCGCTGCTGGCGAGGCGAAGGCTGCTGAACCAGAAGCTGGGGGTGTGGCCGATGCCGCGGCGGACGCCCCTGATCGGCTGTGTGCCGCTCGAACTGCCGCCGCCGCATCTGCAGCCGCCGTGGCTGCCGCCGCGAGCTGTTGCGGCTTGACGGCCAGCAGCACCACCGGCGCCTGCCAGGCCGCAGCCGCCTGCCCATCGGCGGCGGCACAGACAGCCACCTGCAACTGCTGCTGGAGCCGCTCGGCGGAGGCAGGGCTGGCCACCACCGCCCGCACGGCAGCAGGACGAACATCCCCCTGCTCCAGCAGCGGCAGCAGCAAGGCCTGGGCCATCTGCCCCAGGCCAATGATCCCGAGGCCCGACAGGAGGGGCTCAGAGGCCCCGGCGTGCTCGGTCATGGACCGGTGGCGGTGGCGGGAAACGTGCTCAGAAGACGTGCTCAGCCGCCGACGGCGAAGTCGGAGCGGCCCCAGGCCGGACTCGGGGCCGCATCGGCATCGGAGCCGGTGTCGCGGGTGGAGACGATGGTGGGAGAGGAGGGCTCCTCCATCGAGGCTGTGGTGACCGTGACGCAGCTGGGCGCGAACAGGAAGATGCTTTCGCCCACCCGCTCCTGGTGGCCGTCGATGGCGAAAGTGCCGCCTGCCACGAAATCCACGGCCCGCTGGGCCTGATCCGGCTCCATCATCGTGAGGTTGAGGATCACGGTCTTGCGGTCACGCAGGGCCTGGATGGCACGGGGCATCTCATCGAAGCTGCGGGGCTCCATCAGGGTCACCTCCGCGGCCGTTGCCGACAGGCCCGGCATGCCGATCACATTGCTGCCGGGGAAGAGGTCGTCGGAGCCGAAGGGGGAGGACAGGGCCAGGGCACTGCCGCTGCCGACCTGCGTGGCGCGCGACTGGGCGGTCTGGGCCTGGTCGTCACCGGGGTCGTAGTCAAGTTCGTCGTACTCGCCATCGAGATAGTCGTCACCGGAGACGACGGCACGGAGGCGGGAGAACAACGACACCTTTGGTTCCTTCGTGAGGTCAGTACCTGAATAGCGTCCCACGCTCCCAGTTGCAACTGGTCGCAACCCTTGAAATCACTGGATTCATGCTTCCGCCGGGTGGCGAACGCCCCCACCGCCCCCAGCGAAGGCGGCCTCAGGCCCCCGCCGTGATTGGCCGGGGCAAGCGCGCTGCGCAGGCCCGGGGCGGCCCCGAAGTCCCCGTGGGGCCCCGGTCAGGCCCCGCGGGGGCCGAACAACACCGAGCCGAGCCGCACCCAGGTGCTGCCGGCCGCTACCGCCTCGCGCCAGTCGCCGCTCATGCCCATGGACAGCTCCGGCAACCCCAGCCGGGCCGCCAGCGCGGCGCAGGAGCCGAACAGGGCACGGCTACCGGCTGCATCCAAGCCAAGCGGCGCGATCGTCATCAGGCCCACCAGCTGCAACGGCGCCAGCGCCTGCAGCTGGGGCCAGAGCTGGTCGAGCTCCTCGGGCTCGAACCCGGCCTTGGCCGGATCGGGCAGCAGCTTCACCTGCAGGAACACCCGCGGCTGCAGGCCCTCCTCCGCGGCGATGCGCTGCAGGCGAAGCGCCAGCGGCAGGTTGTCGAGCGAGTGAATGGTGCCGAAGTGGCGCAGCACCCCCCGGGCTTTGTTGGCCTGCAGGCGACCGATGAAGTGCCAATCCAGGGGGGGAAGATCCGCTAGCTCCAGCTGCTTGGCCTCAGCCTCCTGCAGGCGGCTTTCGCCGAAGCTGCGCTGGCCGAGCGCGGCCAGGTCGCGGATGCGCTCGGCCGTCTGCCCCTTGCTCACCGCCAGCAGGCGGGAGCCGGACGGCAACTGCTCCTGCAGGGCCCGCCACCGCGCCGCCAGGGCCGCTGGAGCGTCAGCACCCATCTCAGATGAAGGTCTGGTCGAACAGCTGGCGCCAGTGGCCGAGTTTTTCGCTGCGGTCACGCCGGGCCCGCGCCAGGTTCTGCTCGGCGTAGTGGCGGGCATCCATCAGCGGAATCACCTCGAAATGGGCGCCGCGCGGCTGCGCCGTGACCAGGAAGAACATCCGCTGGGCGTAAAGGGTGGCAAACAGATCGCGGCCCTCTCCGGCCGGTGCCACCCAGTAGAGGAGCCCGAAGGTGGGATGGTTGAGATATCGCTCGGTACTCGACTCAGCGCTCACTGATGGTTTGTTCGGCTACCAATCACAGCGCACCGTACTGCCACCGCAGCCCAAGCAGCAGGAGCAGCAGCAGGCAGGCCATGAGATTCAGACGTCGGGCCACGGGCACCTTCAGCCGCAGCTGCTGCGGCGGCACCCAGCGGCCGCCCCTGGCCACCAGCGCCTCGGCCCCCTGCTCAGCGCGCAGCAGCACGTTGGCCAGCAGCCGTTCCGCCACCGCCAGCCCCAGCCCCAGCACTCCCTTCCAGCCCAGTCGCCGCAAGTTGAGTGCCCGGGTGGCGATTGAGCGCAGCAGGTTCTGCAGCTCCTCCTGAACCAGGGGAAGGAAGCGCAACGCCAGCAGCAGGATGAAGCCGAGCCGCTCCACCGGCAGCCCCAGCCGGCCCAGGGGGGTGAGGCCCCAGCTGAGCGCCCACACCAGTTCTTCCGGCGGTGTGGTGAGCAGCAGCAGGTTGGCGCTGTGGATGAGGGTGAACAGCAAGGTGGCGCTGTTGAGGCCCAGTTCCGCCGAGCGGCGGTTGATCACCAGCGGGCCCAGCGGCAGCGGCCCCAACGGCACGGGCCCCCAGCGCAGCACCTCCCAGGGCTCGCCGCTGCGTTCGACCGGCGGTGCCCCCGGCGGCGCCGGTGCCAGGCGCAGCTCGGCCGGATCACGCGAGAGCTGAGCACTGCCCGTGCCACCGGCCGGCAGCAAGGCCGACAGCAGCCCCACCAGCAGGCTGAGCGCCAGCAGGAGAGGCAGGTTGCGGCGCCACAGCCGCCACGGCAGCCCACAGAGCGCCGTGATCAGCAGCAACGTCCCCACCAGCGCCAGCCGCCAGACGGGACCGGCCAGGATCGGTGTGATCAGGAACGCCAGGGTCCAGGCCAGCTTGAGGCGCGCATCGACGCGGCGCAGCCAGCCACTGTCGCCATCGACGTACTGGCCGATCGGGAGCTGCTTCAGCCAGTCCATTCAGTGCTGCAGGAAGTGGAGCCGCTTCACGGGGTGGCGGAACGGGCCTGCTGACGAGCCTGTTCCTTCTCGGCGTCGCGCTGTTGCTTGCCGCGCCAGAACAGCTTGATCGGCGAACCATCGAAGCCCAGGCCCTGACGGATCTGCCGCTCCACGTAGCGGCGGTAGGTGTCACCGAACAGCTTGGGATCGTTCACGAACAGGGTGAAACTCGGTGGCCGCACTGCCACCTGGGTGCCGTAATAGATCCGGCCCTGGCGGCCACCGCGGCTGGTGGGCGGCGAGCGCCAGCTCACGGCCTCCTGCAGCACTTCATTCACCACCGAGGTGGTGACGCGGCGCCGGTGCTGCTCAACCGCCAGCAATGCCAGCGAGAAGATGCTCTCCACCCGCTGACCGCTGAGAGCGGAGGTGAACAGCATCGGTGCCCAGTCGAGGAAGTAGAGCTTGGCCCGCAGATCCTTTTCCATCGCGGTCATGGTGTGCGAATCCTTCTCGATCGCATCCCACTTGTTCACCACGATCACGCAGGCGCGCCCGTCTTCCTCGATGCGGCCCGCCACGCGCTGATCCTGTTCGGTCACCCCATCGAGTGCGTCGATCACCAGCACACAGACGTCGCTGCGTTCCACCGCCTTGAAGCTGCGGGTGATGCCGAAGTATTCGGGCCCGTAGCTGACACTGCGGCGGCGGCGAATGCCGGCGGTGTCGAGCAGTTTCCAAAGGCGACCCTCCCGCTCGATCGTGGTGTCGATCGTGTCGCGGGTGGTGCCGCGGATCGGGCTGACAATCGCCCGGGGCTCACCGCAGATGGCATTGAGCAGGCTGGATTTGCCCACATTCGGCCGACCGATGATCGCCAGCTGGATGGGCTCCTCCGTTTCCTCCGCGTCAGCGGGAGGCAGGAATTCGATCACCTTGTCGAGCAGATCGCCGGTGCCGGCACCGTGGATGGCCGAGATCGGGAACGGCTCACCGAGGCCCAGTCCCCAGAAGTCGGCGGCCATCGCCAGGCCCTGATCGGGCGACTCGCACTTGTTGACCGCCAGCAGCACCGGCCGGTTCTGGCCGCGCAACCATTCGGCGATCGATTCATCTGCCGCCGTGACCCCCGCCTGGCCATCGACGATCACCACGGCCACCACCGCTTCGGCTAAAGCAAGGTTGGCCTGTTCGCGGATCTCCGGGAGAAACTCACTGTCGTCGTCGAACACCAGGCCGCCGGTGTCGACCACCTTGAAGGTCCGATCGCCCCAGAACCCTTCCTGGTAGGTGCGGTCACGCGTGACACCGGGCTCGTCGTGGACGATTGCCTCCCGGCTGCGGCACAGCCGGTTCACCAGAGTGGATTTGCCCACGTTGGGGCGCCCGATGACGGCGACGACTGGTAGCGCCAAAACGTAATATCCCGATCAACGATCTCTTTTCGACCTTACAGGCTGGCTCAGCTGTGGCCGGCCTGGAGAAGTGTTGGCGGCGTCACCCCGCAACTCCGAGCCCTGGAAGCGGGAACCTTGCACGCTCGAACCTTTCAACACCGTTGAGCCGCTGTGGCGGAGGCGCCACCCACACCAGACTGCGGCCTGACCGCCAGAGCCGCGCGCTGCCATGGCCAACCCTGCCTTTCTTCATCGCCGCTCACCTGTCTTTGCCGGGCGTGCGATGGTCACCTCCAGCTCGCCGCTGGTGACCCGCGTGGGCCTGCGGGTGCTGGAGCAGGGCGGCAACGCCGCCGATGCCGCGGTAGCCATGGCCGGGATGCTGGCGCTGGCCGAGCCGATGATGAGCGGCCTCGGCGGCGACACCATGGTGCTGGTGTGGTCGGCGCAGGACCGGCGGGTGCTGGGTCTCAATGGCAGCGGCATGGCTCCGAGCGGCGCCAGCCTCGAGCGCATCGGAGCGCGCCCCTTCATGCCGGAGCACGGCGCGGCCTCGGTCTCCATTCCCGGCGCCGTGGATGGCTGGTGCACCTTGCTGGAGCGGTTCGGCACCCAGTCGCTGCAGCAGCTGTGGGAACCGGTGATCGCCTATGCGCGCCAGGGCTACCCGGTGGGCGAATCGATCGCGGGGTTCTGGGCCGTTGGCGCCGCGCTGCTGGGGCAGAGCGCCTCATCAGTGCTTCGCGAGGTGTTTCTGCCCCATGGCAGCGCCCCGCAGCCGGGCCAGCTGATGCGCCTGCCGCAGCTGGCCGACACCCTGGAACGCGTGGCCCGGGAGGGCCGTCAGGGCTTCTACGAAGGGCCCGTGGCCGCGGCGATCGCCACCACGATCAGCGCGGGCGGTGTGCCCACCACCACAGCCGACGTGGCCGCCCAGCAGCACCGCGCCGCATGGGTGGAGCCCCTGAGCGTGGGCTACCGCGGCCGGGAGGTGCTGGGCCTGCCACCCAATTCCCAGGCGGTGGTGGCTCTGCATGCTCTGGGCATCCTCGACGGCCTGCCCCTCGCCGCGATGGGCGAGGCGGAGCGGCTGCACCATGAGATCGAAGCGATCCGCCTCGGCTTTGAGCTGGCGATCGATGGGGTGGGGGAGCCCACCCCATCGATGCTCGAACTGGTGCGGCAGCAGCTCAGCCCGGACGGACTGGCCGCCGCCCGCAGCCGCATCACGGCCCTGGCCCGGCCGGCCACCCGGCCCCAGGGCGGCCATTCGGGTGACACCAGCTACGTGTGCGCCGTGGACAGCGAGGGCAACGCCGTGTCGTTGATGACCAGCATCAGCGGACTGTTCGGCTCCGGGCTGGTGGCGGGCGACACGGGCGTGCTGCTCAACAACCGGGCGGCCCAGTTCTCCAGCCAGCCGGGCCATCCCAATGCCCTGGCACCCGGCCACCGGCCGCGTCATTCGATCCTGCCGGCGATGGTGCTGCGCGATGGGCTGCCTGAATTCGTGATGGGGGTGATCGGCGGCAACGCCCACCCCCAGGGGCTCACCCAGATCCTGGTGAACGCCCTCGATCTGGGCATGAATCCCCAGCAGGCCGTGGATGCCCCGCGCTTCAAGCTGGTCATGCAGAGCGGTGCGGTTCACATCGATCCGCAGTTCAATCCAGACCTGGGCCACGAGCTGGTGGCCCGCGGCCACCAGCTCGGCGATTCCTATGGCTTCGTGGGTTTCAAGGGGGGTGCCCAGATGGTGCGCCTCCATCGCGACGACTCCGGCCACTGCACCAGCCTGGAGGCCGGCGTGGATCACCGGCTCGATGGGGTGGCGATGGGGATCTGAACGGGCGGGGCCTGCGTGGCTCGGGGGCGGTCCACCGGCTACTGCACCGGCAGATCTCCCGGGTGCCCCGCCACCGGATCGGCCGGCTGCGGCAGCAGCGGTGGCAGCGGCCCTGTGTCCGGCAGCGGTTCGCCCCGCTCGGCCAGGTGAGCCAGCAGCCAGTTCACCGCCGTGGCGCGGCGGGTGCGGCGGGGAAACAGCTCGCCGATGCGGTAGCCGGCGAAGCCCAGCTGGTGTTTGAGCAGTTGCTTGTGGGCGGCGGCAATCGAGCGGGTGAGCCGCACACTGGCCGGACGCTCCGCGATCAGCGGCGGCGCCTGCGGGTAGGCCAGGGCCCAGTCGTCCGGTGTGGCGGCGGTGGCGCGCCACGGCGCTGGCCCCTGTGCGGCGCTGGTGGTGCCCTCTGTCCCGATGGTGGGCTGTGCCATGACGTCAGCCTCAAAAGCCAGCCCATCCACCAGCCCGTCAGCGGGTGCGTAGCCCAGCCGCTGCCAGACCAGTTCGCAGACGAAGCGGTCGCTGGTGCGGTCGTCGAGGATCAGCTGCAGCAACTGGCGACTGAGCGGATGGGGGGAGGCGGCGGTCATGGCGAGGCGGCGGGTCAGCAGGTCAGCGAGGCCGTCGCTGGGCGGGTCAACGAGGCAGTTGTTCGGCGGGTCAGCGCAGCGCTGGGCAGCGGGAGGATGAACCTCTGATGACCCTGCCACCGCTTCCACTTCAGCTTCAGGGCCGCGGCCAGCCGCGCCAGCTCCGCTGCCGGGTGTTCCAGTCGCCCCTGGCGGGGGTGAGCGACCAGATCTTTCGGGGCTTCGTGCGCCGTTGGGCTCCCGACGCCCTCCTCTATACGGAGATGGTGCACGCCACCTGCCTGGAGCGGGGCCACGGCAGTGAGAAGTTCGAGGCTCTGGCCGGCGAGAGCGGGCCGATCGCGGTGCAGCTGTTCGACCACCGTCCCCAGGCCCTGGCCGAGGCCGCCCGGCGGGCGGAGGCGGCGGGCGCCTTCCTGATCGACATCAACATGGGCTGCCCGGTGCGCAAGGTGGCGCGCAAAGGCGGCGGCAGCGGCCTGCTGCGCGAGCCCGCGCTGGCGGCGGAGATCGTGGCGGCGGTGGCGGCTGCGGTGCGCGTGCCGGTCACGGTGAAGACGCGGCTGGGCTGGTGCGGCAGCAGCGCCGATCCGGTGGCTTTCGCCCTCGGTCTGCAGGAGGCCGGTGCCGAGGCGCTCACCCTGCACGGCCGCACACGGGAGCAGGGCTTCTCCGGCAGCGCCGACTGGGCCGCCATCGCCCGGGTGAAGCAGGCCCTGCGCATTCCCGTGATCGCCAACGGCGACGTGACCTCCCCCGAAGAAGCCCTGCGCTGCCTGGCCATCACCGGCGCCGATGGGGTCATGGTGGGGCGAGCCACCCTGGGCGCCCCCTGGCTGGTGGGCCGCATCGACGCGGCCCTGAGCGGCCGGCCGGTGCCACCGGACCCCTCGCCGGCCGAGCGGCTGGCCCTGGCGGCCGAGCACCTGCAGGCGCTGGTGGCCTACCGAGGGGCGAAAGGCCTGCAGATCGCCCGCAAGCACATGGGCTGGACCTGCCAGGGCTTCGCCGGCGCCGCCCAACTGCGCCATCAGCTGATGCGCGCGCCCACCCCTGCGGAGGCCAGGGCACTGCTGGAAGCGGCAGCGGCTGGCACCGTCGCTGTGTTGGCTGACGGGGCAGGAGCGTCAACACTTGACTGGGCCGGTGCTGGGCAGGTGCGCAGCTCGAAGTTGCAGGAATAGATCGCCGGTTTCTGCCAGCTGAGTGGGATTTCCAGCAGGTCGCGGGTGCCGGTGATCGCCATTACGGCAAAGAGCACGGAGGCGAGCACGTTGGCGGTGATGTGCAGGCGACGCATCCGCAGGGAGCGGAAGATCTCCGCCTTGGAGGCCAGTGAGAACAGCATCAGGCCCGTGAGCAGCACGCCGGCCCAGTAGTGGGAGCTCCAGAAGGCAGGGCTGAGCGGGTTGTCGCTGAGACGCCAGATCTCCGGCTGGCTGCCGAGGCCCAGCAGGCCCACCCAGGTGAGCAGGGCGAAGCTGGCCCGCAGCGGCGCTTTCTTCGCCCGCCAGAGCCCCAGCAGACTCGCGAAGGTGCCGGCACTCACCAGCAGCAGCAGCGCCAGACGTCCGGCCCCGCCAGTGAAGGGGGGTTCTGGCACCACGAACTTGCTGATGAAGGAATAGAGGAGGGCGATCAGCACCGCCACCACGATGCCGGCGGTGAGCCAGCGGCCATGGTCGGCGTGCTCCACCCCCACGGTGGGCGGCTGTGGGTGGATCTTGAGCCGGCGCTCACGGGCCAGCAGGCCGAGGCGGATCGTGGCACCCACCACGGGATACACAAACAGGATGACCAGCACCGGATGCAGCAGCGAGAACCAGTCGATCGGGGTCATGGAGCAGGTGGTGGGGGGTGGGGAAGCCAGCCAAAGGCTGTCACAGCCGAGGGGCGCCGGCGCTAAGGAAGTACCGACGGCCAGCCGGATCGGATCAGCAGAAGCGAAAAGTAGGGCCGCTGCTCGGAGGGCACCGCATTGGCCGGCACCACCACCTGATCGGGCCAGCCCACCCGCTGGGCGAACAGGGCGTCCCCAAGGAGCCCGCGCCGTTCCAGCAGGGGCCGCACCCAGCTCCAGCGGTGGCCCAGCTTGAGCAGGGCCAGGCCGGTGCGCGCCTGCGGGGGCTCCAGGGCGATGGCGTCGAGCAGGGTATCGAGCACCCCGGGCGCATCGGGCGTGGGGCGCACCAGCAGCCCCTGCCCCTGAAGGGCCAGAGGCCAGTGGCCTGCGGCCGCCGCCGCTGCGACGGCGGGGATGCCGGGGATGAGCCGCACTGGGCAGGCGGGGTGGGCATCGCGCAGAGCCAGCAGCACGTACGAGGCGCTGGCATAGAGCGACACATCCCCCTCGCAGAGCAGCACCACCCGGCGGCCAGCGGCCACCGCGGCCGCCAGCGCCTCAGCCGCAGCCCGCCAGGCTTGGCGGCGCGGCTCAGGCTCCGCCACCATCGGAAACACCAGCGGCAAGGTGGCCTGCTCCGGATTCAGCCACGGCGCCGCGATCGCCGCGGCCATTCCCTCCCCACCCGCCTGGGCCACCGGGTAGGCCACCAGGTCGGCAGCGGCGATCGCCCGCACCGCCGCCACAGTGAGCAGATCCGGATCGCCCGGACCCACACCCACCAGCGTGAGCCCCGGCAAGGCAGCGGCGCCGGCGGGGTCGGGCAGGCCTTGAAGGCCTGGCAGGCCGGGAAAACCGGAAAAACCGGGGGAGCCTGGGGGCACCGAGGGGGCCTCGCTCATTGGGTGCTGCCACCACATCCGTGGGGTTCATCCCATCACGCCGTGGCGCCAGCGGCTCAGCCCATGGGCCACGCGCCAGTGGCGTGCTCAGGCCTTGCGGCGGCGCCGCAACACACCCGCACCTCCGGCCCGCAGGGCTTCCATAGGCTGGAGCCATCGCCCGTGCCGCACCCCGATGACTCTGCTGGCCCTTCACCAACTGCCCAGCGATGGCAGCGCCGCCCCTGCCGCCACCCCCTGCCCGCCCACGTTGCGCACCAGCGACGGCGACCGGATCCGCCAGGAGCTGGAGGCCCGCGGCATCCGCTTCGAGCGCTGGCCGGCCCGGGCCGCCACTGGCGAGGCCACCACTGCCGACGCGCTGCTGGCGCTCTACGCCGAGGAGATCGCCCGACTGCAGAGCAGCGGCGCCTATCCCACCGTCGATGCGATCCGCCTCACGCCCGACCATCCGGATCGGGTGGCGCTGCGGCAGAAGTTCCTCTCGGAGCACACCCACAGCGAGGACGAGGTGCGCTTCTTCGTGGAAGGGCGCGGCCTGTTCTGCCTTCACCTCGGTGATGAGGTGCTGCAGGTGGTGTGTGAGCGCAACGACCTGATCTCTGTGCCGGCCGGCACGCCCCACTGGTTTGACATGGGGCCCGAGCCCCACTTCGCCGCCCTGCGCTTCTTCGACAACCCGGAGGGGTGGGTGGCCACCTTCACCGGTGAGGCCATCGCCGAACGGTTCCCCCTGCTCGACGAACTGCTGGCCGCGGTCTGAGGCGAGGCGAGCCGGAAGCGGCAGCCCAGCAGGGTCAGGCCACGCCCACCGAGTGCATCCGAACCAGCCCTGGATCGGCCAACACTCCTGTGAGGGCCTGAACCTCCGCCAGCGCCAGCTGCTCCAGCCGCTCCACCGTGGCTTCGCGACTGAAGCGCGCTTCAGCCAGCACCCAGTAGACGCCGAAGTGGCGCGCCTCACTGGCCAGCAGATCGCCGTACAGGGCCGCCAGCTCCGGGTCAGGGCTGTGGGCAGCCAGCAGGGCCATGCGTTCGTGGCTGCGGGCCTCGATCAGGCCGGCCACCAGGAAGCTGTCGAGCATGCGCTGCGGCTCGCCCCGCCGCACCTGGCCGGCCAGGGCGGCGCCGTAGGGCGGGGCTGCCAGGGCGCGCAGGGCATGGCCTCGCCGCTCCAGCAGCGCCTGCACGCGCTCGAAGTGTTCGAGCTCCTCACGGGCCAGGGGGCTGAGCACCGCGGCCAGCTCCCCGTCGGAGGGGTAGCGGAACATCAGCTGCAGCGCCACGCCCGCCGCCTTGCGTTCGCAGTGGGCATGGTCGATCAACAGCAGCTCGGGGTGGGCCAGGGCCTGCTCCAACCAGGCGTCGCTGCTGGGCGCCGTCAGCCATCTCACCCGGGCCGGCGCGGCCACGGCCACGCCGGCCGCCAGCGGAAGGGAAGCGGTGGTGCTCATGCCGGCTCCTGGGCGCGCAGGTGGGCCACCAGGCCGTCGAGGCCGAGGCTGTAGCTGGCGGGCCCGAAGCCACAGATCACGCCCACCGCCCGGTCGGCCAGGGTGGAGTGGTGCCGGAACGGCTCGCGGGCATGGACGTTGCTGAGGTGCACCTCCACAAAGGGCAACGCCACCCCCAGCAGCGCGTCACGGATGGCGATCGACGTGTGGGTGTAGGCACCGGCGTTAATGACGATGCCATCGCAGACGCCGGCTGCCTCGTGGATGCGGTCCACGAGGGCACCCTCGTGGTTGCTCTGAAAACAGGCCAGGTCCACCCCCTGCGCCGCTGCCTGGGCCGTCAGCGCCGCGTTGATGGCTTCCAGGGTGCTGACCCCGTAAAGCCCAGGCTCACGGCGCCCCAGCAGGTTGAGGTTGGGGCCGTGAAGCACGAGCAGCTGCATGGGGAAGGTCGACTGGTAAGTTTCTCGGGTGGAGCGGGTCGGTGCCCGAGTGGTTAATGGGGGCGGACTGTAAATCCGCTGGCTCTGCCTACGTTGGTTCAAATCCAACCCGGCCCACCTTCCACATGCCCTTGTAGCTCAGCGGTAGAGCACTCCCTTGGTAAGGGAGAGGTCACGAGTTCAAGTCTCGTCAAGGGCTTCCTCCCACCCCTTTCCGGCCATTCACTTGGACCTTCGGGCTGCCGATCCCCTTGGCAAGGTGTGGCCAGGCGGTCCCCATCGCCGGGAGCGACCGGGCGGCAGACTCCCAACGGCTGCCACCCCGCCATGGGCGCGATCCTGCTCACCGTTCTCACCGCACTGCTGGGCTTTGGCCTGGGCAAGGGCGTGCCTCGGCTGGTTCAGCGCTCGGGCAGCCTGGCTCGCCGTTCGCGGCTGAGCCAGCTGGCCTTCGGCAGCCTGCTGCTGCTGCCCTGGCTGGTGGGGATCGCCCTGCTGCTGCTGTTGCCCTTGCGCCCTGCACTGCTGCTACCTGCGATCGGCTACGGCGTGGGCATGTGGCAGGGGCGGCGCAAGCTGGGGCTGTAACCGTCGGCGCGGCTGACCGCCTCGGCCGAAGACGCGGATCCCCCAACTGCAGCACGCTGCGTTCAGCCAGAACCGATTGCGCAACACCGGCCCACCGCACCCTGCGTCTCTGCACGCGTTGAGTACACCCCGCAACAGCATCAGGCCACTGCCCCAACATGATGGCGACGCTTGCACTGCAATCGCAGAGGAGCAGGAGGATCGTGCCAGTGGGGGCGACGGGCGGAGTTGGGGCCGGATCGCTTGGGGAGGATGGCCCACTGCTCGCGTCGCCAGGTATCCGTGGTGGTGCCTGCCTGCTTGTCACAGAGGGCGACCATCGATCCGCAATGGCGTTGATTGAAATGCTGTCGAATGCCTAGGCGCACTCACTCACGAAGTCCCTGCCAAAGACTCAGCTCAACACCCTTGCAACCACACGCCCCGATCGAGCTCACCGCTGTGCAATCGCTCCCCTTCGAATCACGCGGAAGGTGAGATTGATGCGGTCACGTGCGACCCGCCGCCGCTGGGGCACCTGATGCAACCAGTGCTGTTGCGTGGGTGGATCCATCACCAGCAGATCGCCTTCGCCCAGCTCAAAGCTCAGCGGTGACTCTGCATCTGCGGAAGGTTGCCGGGGCTTGAGCCGAAAACTGCGCGCCGCCCCGAGGCTGAGGGAGGCAATCGGTTGCTCGGGATCAAGTTCGGGCTCGTCGTCCGCATGCCAATCCAGCTTGTCGTTGCCGTCGCGGTAGTGATTGAGCAGCAGGGAGTTGAAGCGGCAACCGGCGGCGGCCTCCACCTGCCGGCGCAGCTGCTGCAGCGAGGCGGTCCAGGGCTCGATCGCCTGGTGAACACCGCTGTAGGCGTAGTGGCAACCGGAATCGCCCATCCAGCAGGTGAGCCGCGGAATCGGATGGGTGCGGCCGAACAGGGTGATGTGCTCCTGGCGCCAGGGCACGTCAGTCCGCAGCTGAACCAGCCAGGACGCCGCATCCGCCAGCCACAAGGGCCAGTAGCGCAACGCCAGTCCTTCCCGCGTCACCGTCTGAGGGGTGCCGGCCGGCGGCGTTGGCTGCAGGAGATTGAGTTGCTGTTCCATCCTTCTCGCCCTCACCATCGTGCTGGAGCTGTGGCCGCCAGCCGCTCCCACACCCGCTCCAGCAGGCCCCGTGGCCGGGTTGCAGCCGCCATGCTGGAGCCATTCTCGTTCGCCCGCTCCCATGACCGCCTCCACCGCCATGCCCATGGCGGACATGCCCGCCGTGGCCATGCCCGCCGTGGACAGCCTGCGTGAGCCGGTCAGCCAGGGGCTCACCCGCCCGCTGGCCTGGCGTCGCGAGCAGCTCGCGCGGCTCACGGCGCTGCTCGATGGTGCGGAGGAGGCGATCCTTGCGGCGCTCGCCGCCGACCTGGGCAAGCCTCCGGTGGAGGCCTACTTCGAAGTGGTGGCCGTGCGTCAGGAGCTGCGCCTCTGCCAGCGCCAGCTGCGGCGCTGGATGGCGCCCAGACCGGTGCCGGTGCCGCTCAGCCAGAAGCCGGGCCAGGCCCGGCTGATGCCGGAGCCGCTCGGCTGCGTGCTGATCATCGGCCCCTGGAATTACCCCTTCTCACTCACCATCCAGCCGCTGGTGAGTGCGCTGGCGGCGGGCAACAGCGCCGTGCTGAAACCATCGGAGCAGGCCCCGCACACCTCGGCCCTGATCGCCCAGCTGGTGGCGCGCCACCTGGAGCCCGATGTGGTGCAGGTGGTGGAAGGAGACGGAGCTGTGGCCAGCGCGCTGCTCCAGCTGCGCTTCGATCACATTTTCTTCACTGGCGGCGGCCGGGTGGGCCGGCTGGTGATGGAGGCGGCCGCGCGTCACCTCACCCCGGTCACCCTGGAGCTGGGCGGCAAGAGCCCGGCCATCGTGCTGGCCGACGCCGACCTCGACACCACTGCCCGTCGCCTGATCTGGGGCAAGGGGCTCAACGCCGGTCAGACCTGCATCGCCCCCGACCATCTGCTGGTGGAAGACTCAGTGCGGCCGGCGCTGGTGGAGCGGCTGACGCGGGAGATCACGCGCTGCTACGGCGACGACCCGCTGGCGTCGCCGGATCTGGCCCGCATCGTCAACCGCCCGCAGTTCGAGCGGCTGTGCGGCCTGCTGGAGGGCGCCCGGCAGCGGGGGCAGCTGCTGGCCGGCGGCCAGATCGATCCGGAGCGCCTGCGCATCGCCCCCACCCTGCTGGCGGTCGATGCGGCCGACGATCCGCTGATGCAGGAGGAGCTGTTCGGTCCCCTGCTGCCGGTGCTGCCTGTGGCTTCGCTGGATGAGGCAATCACCCGGGTGCGGCGTGGAGCCAAGCCGCTGGCGCTCTATCTGTTCAGCAGCAGTGCCGCCGCCCAGGAGCAGGTGCTGGCAGGCACCAGTTCGGGGGGCGTCTGCTTCAACGACGTGGTGATGCAGGTGGGGGTGCCCGAGCTTCCATTCGGTGGCGTCGGCCCCAGCGGCATGGGCCGCTACCACGGCCAGTCGGGCTTCGACACCTTTTCGCACCTGCGCAGCGTGCTGCGGCGCCCGTTCCGCTTCGATGTGCCGCTGCGCTATCCCCCCTACGGCGACCGTCTCGGCCTGATCAAGCGGCTGATGGGCTGAACCGGACCAACGATTTGGCGCCGGGGGACTGGCGCGCCAGAGGGTTCTCCTTAAGGTTCAACCAGCTGATCGTTGCCCATGCGCCGCGCCATCGTCGCCCTGGCCCTCGCCCTGCTGCTCCCGTTGCCGGGACTGGCCGCCCAGCACGTGGTGAAGCCCGGGGAGACGCTCTCGGAGATCGCCGAGCGCTATGGCGTGTCCCTCAACCGCCTGATGCAGCTGAACGGCATCAAGGATCCGGATCTGGTCACGGCCGGCACCCGCCTCACCGTGCCCGGTGGAGCCAGCTCCGGCGCCGGCTCTTCCACTGGTGGGCGCGGCAGCTACACCGTGAAGCCGGGCGAAACCCTCTCCGAGATCGCCGACCGGCTGGGCACCACGGTGCAGCGCCTGATCGAGCTCAACGGCATCCGAGACCCGGACATGGTGGCCGAGGGCACCCGCCTGGTGGTGCCCGGCGCCCCCGCCGCCGCCCGTCCCGCAGCGGTGAACAGGAACGCCCGCGAACACACCGTCCAACCAGGTGAAACCCTCTCCGGCATCGCCGATCGCTACGGGGTGCCGATGTCGCGGCTGATGGCGCTCAACAAGCTCACCGAACCCGACGAGATCCAGGCCGGCAGCCGCCTGGTGCTGCGCGCCAGCACACCCGCACCCGCCCGCGCCGCCGCAAAGCCCGCGCCGCCCAAGCCCGCAGCCGCCAAACCCGCACCTGCGCGCCCGGCACCAGCAACGCCACAACCCAAACCGGCACCAGTGGCCGCCAGGCCGGCGCCGGCAGCGACCGCCCAACCCAAACCGGCACCTGCAGCCCAGCCGGCGCCCGTGCGCCCCGCACCTGCTGCCACGGCTACAGCAGTCCAGCCCAGGCCGGCACCGGCAGCCGCCACCCAACCCGCGCCCGCTGCCACCCGCCCGGCCCCAGCAGCAGCAGCCCCCCAACCCAGGCCAGCGGCTGCGGCAGCACCCGCCCCCCGTCCCAAACCGGCGGCCACCGCTGCCAGATCGGCCGGCCCCAAACCGCCGGAATGGCGCACCTACGGCCCGATTCAGGTTGACTTCGCCAACTGGCAGCCTCTGGGCGGCAGCATGGTGGCCCCGGCCCTGAACAGCGCCGGCCAATCGATTTTCCTGGCGGTCAACTGCACGGCCGGCAAGCTCAATGCCACCGGCGAAGCTGGTGCCTGGAAGAGCTGGGATGCCCCGCAGAGCGAGTTTGAACAGCAATTGGTGAGAGACCTCTGCAGGGTCGGCGGCGGCTGAGCCCCGTCCAGCCCACGCGTGCCGGCCCGCCTGCCGCTCATGCCGCCCAGCGCAACGGCCATGGCTCCTGCAGATAGCGGCGTCCGGCCTCCCGGATCCAGAGCCGCTGGCTGCCGTCGTCGCTTTCACTGATCAGCTCCTCCTGCACCAGCCGGCGCGCCAGCCAGCCCCAGCGCTCTCCCTCCGCAGCGGCGGTGTCCTCCGCACCGGAGTGATCGGCCAGGTCATCGGCCAGCCGGGGGAGATCCAGGCCCCGGCGCTCCTGCAGCAGGGTCAGCACCTGCGCCGCCTGCGCCGACCAGTCGATCGGCACCCCACGGCTGTGGCAACGGTCGCAGCGACCGCAGGGGGGCACCAGCTCGCCCACGGCCTCCAGCAAGGCCTGCTCGCGACAGCCCGTCCCCTCCGCCACCGCCTCCATGCGCCGCAGCTGTTGCTGGGCCAGTTCCAGCCGCAACCTCTCCTGCTCCTGCAGCTCCGGGGTCAGCTGCCGGCCGGAGGCGCGCATTGCCCAGCCCAGCGAGCGCCGGTCCATCGGATCAAAGAGCACCAGGCAGCGGGCGGGCTGGCCATCACGCCCCGCCCGCCCCGACTCCTGCAGGTACCCCTCTGCGCTGGCAGGCAGATCCAGATGCAGCACAAGTCCCACATCCGGGCGGTCCACACCCATGCCGAAGGCCACCGTGGCCACCAGCACCGGCCGCGGATGGTGCTGGAAGTGCTCAAGCGCCAGCAGGCGGCTTTCGGGGTCCATGCCGGCGTGATACGCGATCGCCTCCACCCCGGCAGCCGAGAGCCGCGCCGCCCAGTGCTCCACCGACCGCCGTGTGCGGGCGTAGATCAGCACAGCCCCGGACGCAGCCGCCACCGTGTCGAGCACCAGTGGCAGCGGATCAGGGGGGCGCCGCTGCATGGCGTACAGGAGATTCGCGCGCCGGGCGGAGCGCACCTGCACAAGGGGGCGCCGCAGCTGCAGCAGCCGGATGATGTCGGCGCGGACCCGCGGCGCGGCCGTGGCGCTCAGCGCCACCAGGGGCACACCGGGACAGAGGCTGCGCAGCTGCCCGAGGCGGCGGTAATCCGGGCGGAAATCATGGCCCCAGGCGCTGATGCAGTGGGCCTCGTCCACCGCCAGCGCCACCAGCCGGCCCTGCTCCAGCACGTCCTCCAGCAGGGCGCGGGTGGCTTCCGCCTGCAGCCGCTCCGGTGCCAAGTAGAGCAGGCGCAGGCGATTGTCGGCGAGGCGATGCAGAAGCTGCCGCCGCGACCCGGCATCGAGCCCCTGGTGCAGGCAGGCGGCCGGGATGCCGCGGCGCTGCAGCTGCGCCACCTGGTCCTGCATCAGGGCCACCAGCGGCGACACCACCAGCACCAGGCCCTGCCGCACCAGGGCGGGCAGCTGAAAACAGAGCGACTTCCCGCCACCGGTGGGCAGCACCGCCAGACAGTCGCGCCCCGCCAGGAGGGCCTCCACCACCGGGCGCTGACCGGGCCGGAAGCGCGACCAGCCGAAATGACGCTCCAGGGAATCCTCGAGCGCTTCCATCGCCAAACCGACCACAGCCCTGGTGCGGCCCGACCTTAGCGGCCCCAGATCTGGTGGCCAGGCAGGCTCATGGCAAGGGCGGTGCGTCCAGCTGGTCGGGGCTCTCCTCCACCAGCTGCAGCCGCACCCGTTTGCCGCCGGCCAGCTCCCCCAACGACACCCGCAGGGTGCTACCGCTCAGGCTCTGGAGCACGGTCAGCATGGCCCGCAGGTGGGGCGTGCTGCTGCCGCTCTCCACCCAGAGGCGCTCCTGCAATCCCCCCAGCCGTCGCCAGCTGGTGTGCAGCTTCAGCACGGCACTTTCGAGCTGTTGCGCCTGCCCCACCGCATCGGCCAGCAAACCAAGAGCGTCGAGCCGCTGAGCCTCCTGCAGGGCTTTCTCCAGTTGCAGCTCCCCTTGCTGAAAGGCGCGCACCGCAGCCCCGGCCTCGGCCGCCTTGCTCAGCCAGCGGGCCGTGCTGGTCACGTCCCTGACCCGGTCGAGCTCGGGTTCATCGCGCAGCGCCTGGCGCAGATCGTCCTGCTGGGCCTCGGGCAGCTTGGCCAGCTCCTTCACCAGCGGCGCCACCGCCCGGGGGGGCAGCAGGTTCTCCTGGGTGCGCTGGCGGATCTCCTCCGGCAGCAGCGGGCTGGTGGCCGCTGTGAATTCATCAGAGAGGCGCCGCACCTGCTTGCGGGTGATCTGCTGCCCCTCATTGGCCGCTTCACTGATCATCAGCTGCACCTCCGGGTCGGCCTGGGCCGTTTCGAGGAAGGCGCGCTTCGAGAAGTTGTTGACGCTGCTTTGCTCCAGCGGCCCATCACCCACCAGGCTTTCGGCAGACTCTGCCAGCTGGATCAGCCCATAGGCCCGGGTCTTGCTGATCTCCCGCTCCCTGAGCCACTGCAGGAAGCCGGTACCCCGGCCCTCACCGCCGCGAACCTCGCGGTCGCGCACAGCGCGCAGGATGCGTCCCCGCCAGATCTCCGTCTGCAGGTCGAAGCGGTCGCACACCCCCCATGCCTCCTCCAGCCGCGCCAGGAACTCCATCGTGCTGATGTCGTCGCGCTGGGGATCGGGGAGCTCGAGATCGAGGATGGGGGGCTCCAACAACGGCGGGGCGGCAGCAGCCGATCGTGCCACGCTCCGCCCGCCCCCATGGCGGCCTTGCTCCGGCGACGACGATTCATGACACGGGCACCTTTGGGCCCGCCGGCCTCGGGTATCTTCCGACTGGCAATCAACCTTCTCCAGCGCAGCGATGGCCATCTCCCGCGGCGACAAAGTGCGCATCAAGCGACCCGAGTCCTATTGGTTCAACGACGTCGGCACCGTGGCGTCGATCGACACCTCCGGCATCCGCTACCCCGTGGTGGTGCGCTTCGAGAAAGTGAACTACACCGGATTCAGCGGTTCGGAAGGCGGCATCAATACCAACAACTTCTCCGAAGCCGAGCTCGAGAAGGCCTGAGTCCCAATCCCGGGGGCACATCCAGCATCTGCAGGGCTGCCCCCGCACACACGGTCTGATCCACAGGCGATTCTCTCCACCAGTCGCCTGCCTAGAAGCAGCATTTTTTCGCTGGCCGTTCTGACCCTGCAGTGGCTTCCATCAGCTCACCTTGGTGCGGCGTTTGCTGAGCCTGCGGCCCTCAGTTGAAGCCTTCCTCCCCCAACCCGAAGCCTTCGCTTCACAGGCCAATCCAACACGCCGGGCCCCACCGCTGGGGCCGCCCCTATCCAGCAGCTGGCTTGAGTGGTCTAGCCACCATTCTCCAGCTGCACAACCGCAGATCAGAGACGTCACTGCCATCTCGGGCTTGATTCTCCAGCTCGATCCATCAGTCCCCCTACAGCCTTGGGCTGTTCTGTGGGTGCGCGTTCCTCTGGCCGCCTACTCCCCCTCGACGCGGGCAACCCCAGAGGCAGCCCCGCACCTGTGGGCTCGGCGCGCCGGCATGGGAGCCTGAAGCAACGCGCCAGAAACCGTCTTGCCGGAGCTGCCTGAAGTCGAAACCGTGCGTCTCGGCCTCGAGCGACAGTTGGCGGGCTTCACGGTGGAGCGCGTCAGTGTGCTGAGAGCAAGGGCTGTGGCCCATCCCGCCGACCCCGAAGCGTTCTGTCGTGCCCTTGAAGGCACCCAGGTGGGTCTGTGGCAGCGCCGTGGCAAGTATCTGTTGGCCAGCCTCAGCCGCGATGGCGAGCCCGCCGGCCTGTGGGGTGTGCACCTGCGCATGACAGGCCAGTTTCAGTGGCTTGATCACGAGCGCGAACCATGCAGCCACACGCGCGTGCGGTTCCACGACTTCCAGGGTCACGAACTGCGCTTCGTGGACACGCGCAGCTTCGGCCAGATGTGGTGGATTCCTGCGGGCAGCGAGCCCAGCCAGGTGATGCACGGCCTCAGCCGTCTCGGTCCTGAACCGTTCAGTCCGGCGTTCAACGCCGCCTACCTGCGGCAACGCCTGAAGGGGTCGCAGCGACCGATCAAGAACGCCCTGCTGGATCAGGCGCTGGTGGCCGGCATCGGCAACATCTATGCCGATGAATCTCTGTTCACCGCGGGCATCGATCCGCACACCCCCAGCGGCAGGCTTGGGGTGGCGCAGCTTCACCGGCTCCACCAGGCCGTGGTGCGGGTGCTGCAAACGAGCATCGGAGCGGGAGGCACCACCTTCAGCGATTTCAGAGATCTCAGCGGCACCAACGGCAACTACGGCGGCATGGCCTGGGTGTACCGACGCGGCGGCCAGGCCTGCCGGACGTGCGGAACACCAATCCAACGGGAGCGGCTGGCTGGGCGAGGAACCCACTGGTGCCCGTCCTGCCAGCATTGAAGGGCTGCGATCTGCCGATGCCTTTCGATCCACCCACAACCGCTGAGGCTCTGGCCAGCCTGATCCGGGACCTTCATCGCCGCGGCTGGTGTGATGGCACCGGTGGCAATTTCAGTTGCGTGCTGAGCAGGGATCCTCTGCGGCTGCTCATGGCGCCCAGCGGGATCCACAAAGGTTCTGTTCGTGGCGCCGACCTGGTGCAGGTGAACGAAGCGGGCGCTGTGGTGGAGGGCAACGGACAGGCCAGCGCAGAGACGCTCTTGCACCTGGAGATCGTGCACACCTGCGGTGCGGGGGCTGTGCTCCACACCCATTCACCGGCGGCAACCCTGCTTTCGCGCCTGGCTCTCCAGAGCCAACAGCACAACGAACATGGCCCTGCGGGGGTTGTGTTTGAAGGGCTGGAGATGATGAAGGGACTTGAAGGCATCACCACCCATCACAGCCGCGTGGTGCTGCCGGTGGTACCGAACGACCAGGATCTGCGTCGGCTGAGTGACCTTGCCTCCCCTCTGCTCAACGACGCCCCCCATGGCCTGCTGGTCGGCGGCCATGGGCTCTATGCCTGGGGCAGCAATCTGTTCACAGCCCAACGGCACGTGGAAATTCTTGAGTTTCTCCTTGATCAGGCATGGAGAGAATTGGTGGTCAAGTCCCTGCACCCGACAGCATCTGCCCACTCAACACCGGCGCCATAGCCATGACGTCCACTCTCCCGGCTCGCAAAGCCATCAGCCACATCCTTCTTGATATCGAAGGCACCACCTGTCCTTTCGATTTTGTGAAAGACACGCTCTTCCCCTATGCCGCAGATCAGCTGGAAGGCTTCCTTGCCGCAGAAGCCAGCACTCCCCAAGTACAGGTCCTGCTTCAGGCCGTCGAGCAGGCCTGGGAGCAAGAGGATCACAACGAAGCGCTTGAGCTGCTGGCAAAGGCTCGATTGAGCGCCAACGGCTCAACGGCGCAACGCCTGCTGCCCTATCTGAAGTGGCTGATTCAGTGCGACAGGAAACTGACTCCGCTAAAGGATCTCCAGGGGCTCATCTGGGAACGTGGCTATGCGGCCGGCCACCTGTGCGCCCCCCTCTTCGAAGACGTTCCACCAGCGCTGCAACGCTGGACGCGGATGGGAATAGAGCTTGGGGTGTATTCCTCAGGATCGGTAAAAGCGCAACAGTTGCTATACGGACACAGCGTTGCCGGCAATCTCCAACCACTCTTCGCCGCCTGGTTCGACACCCGCATCGGCGCCAAACAAGAATCCTCCAGCTACACCAGAATCGCCACACAACTGAAGGTAGAGCCCGAACACATTCTATTCATCAGCGATGCGATCGCGGAGTTGGACGCCGCCAACACCGCCGGCATGCACCCCCTGCTCAGCGACCGGCCCGGCAATCCCTCCCGCGAGGCAGGCACTTTTCCCGTTGTTCAGTCTTTCGCCGGCGTCTATTCCGGGTGATTCCATCCTCCAACAGGAACGTTCCCACACTCCAGCCGATTGCCCCAAGGCTGACGAAAAGTTAAAGCAGGGGTGCTGGCTGGTGCCGCGCCATCGCCAGCAGGGCCTTGATGCCATGCATCACCCACCGCCTGCAAACCGGCTCGGATCGACGAAACATCCACCAGCCTCAGTAGTTTGAGCCCTGCAGATAGCTTCACGGTGGGTTATGAGACGGCCGGGTTGAGCGCCACTGAGCCCAGTACCTGCTGACCCGACCGCGGGGGCTCTCACCTGAGCAGGTGAGCCGCTGGCGTCAAGCCGCTCAAGATACCAACGCACCAAGCCGGTGCTGACGATGGCCGAGCAGAACGGGTACGAAAGGCTCCGTGCCTAGGACAAGCGGGGGTACGCCTCTTGCACCAGGCAGGGCAGTGCCTCCACCGCGGGAGGGGCACAGCTGCCGCACAAACCGCGCGCCCTGCTCCTTCACGAGCGATTCATAGTGATGCCCAGCATGTGTCTTGAATCTGCCCCACCAGCAATCCATCCTCCAGCCAACACGCAACCAACAAAAAAACCACCCTTTCGGGTGGCTTTCAGTGTTTTGCTTCTCTCGATTCATCATCATCAGATGACAAGCTCGATCAAAGCAAAACTTGGTAGGAATGAA